>DATMPY010000183.1:0-6948 GCA_035566955.1 Solirubrobacteraceae bacterium
GGAGGAGCCTGCTGTGGAGGAGCCTGCTGTGGAGGAGCCGGCCGTGGAGGAGCCCGCTGTGGAGGAGCCCGCCGCGCCTGTCGCCGCGGAGCCTGTCGCGGAGGAGCCGGCCGTCGAGGAGCCTGCTGTGGAGGAGCCGGCCGCGGAGGAGCCCGCCGCGCCTGTCGCCGCGGAGCCTGTCGCGGAGGAGCCGGTAGCGGCGGAGGAGCCGGCCGTCGAGGAGCCTGTCGCGGAAGAGCCGATTGTCGAGGAGCCCACGGAGCAAGAGCCCGTCGCGGCTGTCGAGGAGCCTGTCACCGAGGAGCCAGTAGCCGCGGAGCCTGTTGCCGCTGAGGCCGTCGCGGAGCCTTCCGCAGAGGAGCCCGCTGCGGAGGAGCCAGTAGCGACGGAGCCCATCGTCGCCGAGGCCGTCGTGGAGGAGTCTTCTGTCGAGGAGTCGATTGCGGGGGAGCCTGTCGCCGCCGAGGAGCCCGCTGCGGAGAAGCCTGTCGCCGCGGAGCCCGCGGCCGAGGAGGAGGACGAGGACTTCGACGAGGAGGAAGAGGAGCCCGCTCCCCGCGTCAAGCCGGCGGTGCCGGGGGCCCACCTCGAAGTGGACATCGTCCCCGAGGGAGTTGACCCCCTGGCGCGGGATACCCCGGCGGATCCCTACGCGATCGACGAGGAGGAGCCCGAGGCCGCGGAGAAGGAGGCCGAGGAGGAGGTGCTCGCGCAGCCGATCTCCACCGCCGCGATCGACCTTGCCGCGGGGGCGCGCTACCGGGCGACGGGCAAGCGCAAGACGGCGATCGCCCGCGTGATCCTCCGTCCCGGCACCGGGGCGTACCTGGTCAACGGGCGCACCCTGGAGGAGCACTTCCCGCGGGCCACCCTCCAGCGCAACATCCGCCAGCCCCTGGAGACGGTGGGCTACGAGGAGCGCATGGACGTCGTGGCCCGCCTGCACGGCGGAGGCATCTCCGCCCAGGCCGGCGCCCTGCGCCACGGGGTCTCCCGGGCGCTGCTGGAGGCCGATCCCAACCTCCGTGGCGAGCTCAAGCGCCGCGGCTTCCTGACCCGCGACTCGCGCGCCAAGGAGCGCAAGAAGGCGGGACTGAAGAAGGCGCGCAAGCGTCCGCAGTTCTCCAAGCGCTAGCGTCGGAACGCAAGGGGGGGCATGACCGGCAAGCTTTCGCAGCACGCCCCAGCCATAGAGCGGGTTCGAGGGCGGAGATGATGATCGGCAAGCTTCAGCAGGACGTCCCCGGCGAAAGCACAGAGGGCTCGTGGGGGGGAGGACCGTGACCCGCAAGCTGTTCGGAACCGACGGCGTGCGCGGCGTTGCCGGGGAGTTGCTGAGCGCCGAGCTCGCTCTCGGCCTGGGCCGCGCCGCCACCGCGCTCGCCGCGGCGGAGCGCCCCCAGGTACTCATAATCCGCGACACCCGCGAGTCCGGGGAGATGCTCCAGGCCGCCCTCGCCGCCGGGGTCAGCGCCGCTGGGGGAGACGCCCTGCTCGGCGGAGTGCTCCCCACGCCCGCCGCGCCGCTGTTGATCGCCCGCTACGGCTTCGACCTCGCGGCCGTTATCTCTGCCTCCCACAACCCCTACCAGGACAACGGCATCAAGTTCTTCGGCCCCGACGGCTTCAAGCTTTCCGACAAGGCCGAGCTCCAGATCGAGCGCGAGCTGGAGGGCGCCGGGGGCGGGGACACCGGGGACGGGGACGTCACGGGAGGATCGTCCGCCGGCGCGAATGGCCTGGACACCCCCGCGGTACGTCGAGCGGGGGCGGATGACGATTGGGGCGCCCACACGATCGGACGGGTGCGCGAGCTGCGGGGCACCCACGAGGACTACCTGCGCGAGCTTCACACCCGCTTCGCCGACCTCGACCTCCACGGGGTGGACGTGCTGCTGGACTGCGCCAACGGCGCCACCTACCGCGTGGCCCCAGAGATCTTCAGGCGCCTCGGCGCCAACGTAACCGTGAGCGCCGATACCCCCGACGGGCGCAACATCAACGCCGGCTGCGGCTCCACCCACGTCGAGGAGCTCGCCCAGCGGGTGCTCGCCGGGGGTCACGCGCTGGGCTTCGCCTTCGACGGGGACGGCGACCGGGTGCTCGCCGTGGACGGCGCCGGGGAGGTGGTGGATGGGGATGAACTGATGGCCCTGGCCGCGCTGCACCTCAAGCGCGCCGGGCGCCTCACCGGCGGGGGGGTGGCGGTCACGGTGATGACCAACTACGGCTTCCACGCCGCCATGCGCAGCGCCGAGGTGGACGTCGCCATCACCCAGGTGGGAGACCGCTACGTGCTCGAGGAGCTCCGCGCCCGCGGCTGGGTGCTTGGGGGCGAGCAATCCGGGCACATCATCGACATGGGCTTCAACCGCTCCGGCGACGGCATCGCCAGCGCGCTGCTCGCCCTGGAGGCGCTCGGCGGACGACCCCTCGGCGAGCGCGAAGCGATGGAGAAGCTCCCCCAACGACTCGTCAACGTGCGCGTCCGCGACCGCGGAGCCCTGGAGGGCGCCGCCACCGTGACCGACGCCGTGCGCGCCGCCGACCAGGCGCTCTCCGGGCGCGGGCGGGTGCTCGTGCGCCCCTCCGGCACCGAGCCCCTCGTGCGGGTGATGGTCGAGGCACCCACCGACGAGGAGGCCGACGAGGTCTGCGGCCGGCTCGTGGCCCTCGTCGAGCGTGAGCTGACCTGAGCCCCCGCGCCCGCGGCGTCGTCGATGGGCGGCGCCTGCGTGCCGTCGATGGGCTCATGTCCCCAGTCTCGGCTCTGCCCGTTGGACTGCCGGCCGCCATCAGGACGGGTCGTGCCTCCGTCCGTCCCGATCCCCGCACCGCTCTGAGCGAGCGTCATCCCCGTTCGCCCTGGCGGACATCTGTTCTAAGCCCCCACGGGCCGGTGGTATCTTCGAAGCACCTCCATTTGGAGACAGGAGTCGGTGCGGCGCCAGGAGCCCCCGACCCTTTCCCGTTCGTGTGAAAGGACCCGTTGCCCATGTGCGGAATCGTTGGCTACGTCGGCAAGCGCCCCGCCCGTGAGCTCCTGATGGCCGGGCTCAAGAAGCTCGAGTACCGCGGCTACGACAGCGCCGGCATTTCCGTGATCGCCGAAGATCGCATCGAGGCCGTGCGCGCCGTCGGCAACCTCCGCGCCCTCGAAGCCAAGCTGGGGCTGGGCGGGGTCGATGCGGAGGGCACCGGCGGGGGCGGGGCTCCCGTGGCGACCCTCACGAGGCCCCCCACGATCGGCATCGCCCACACCCGCTGGGCCACCCACGGGCGCGTGTGCGAGGAGAACGCCCACCCCCACTACGACAGCGGGGATCGCATCCACGTGGTCGTCAATGGGATCGTCGAGAACTACATGCCCCTGCGCGAGCGTCTCCTCGCCCAGGGCAGCACCTTCACCTCCGAGACCGACGCCGAGGTGATCGCCCACCTCGTCGCCCACCACTACGCCGGCGACCTCCCCGACGCCGTGCGCGCCGCCTACGCCGAGCTCCAGGGTCACTACGCCTTCGTGGTGATGAGCCTCGACGACCCCGACACCCTCGTGGGCGCCCGCCGCGAGTGCCCCCTGGTGATCGGCCGTGGCGAGGGCGAGCAGTTCCTCGCCTCCGCCGTGCCCGCCTTCCTCGCCCAGACCCGCACCGTGCAGTACCTCGAAAACGGCGAGATCGTGGTGCTCCGTCCCGAGGGGGTCACCATCACCACCCCCGACGGCGTCGAGATCGAGCGCCCCACCGAGACCGTCGACTGGGACGAGGACACCGCCGAGAAGGGCGGCTTCGAGACCTTCATGCTCAAGGAGATCCACGAACAGGCCGACGCCGTCGCCGAGACCATCGCCGACCGCACCGCCCGCAGGGACGGGGTGGACCTCGACGAGCCCGGCGCCCTCGACGAGGCGATCCTCGCCGACGTCCAGCGGATCGTGATCGTCGCCTGCGGCACCGCCTACCACGCCGGCCTCATCGGCCGCTACGCGATCGAAGAGTGGGCCCGGGTGCCCGTCGAGATGGACGTCGCCTCGGAGTACCGCTATCGCAACCCCGTGCTCGGGCCCGGGGACCTCGTGATCGGAATCTCCCAGTCCGGCGAGACCGCCGACACCCTCGCCGCCATGCGCCTCGCCCGCGAGCGCGGCGCCACCGTGCTGGCGATCACCAACGTCATGGGCTCCCAGGTCACCCGCGAGGCCGACGGCGTGCTCTTCACCCGAGCCGGCCTCGAGATCAGCGTCGCCGCTACCAAGACCTTCATCTGCCAGATCGCCGTCATCTACCTGCTCGCCCTGCGCCTCGCCGAGCTGCGCGGCACCCTGCCCCAGGCCCGCATCGCCGAGCTCGTCGGAGAGATCAAGCGCCTGCCCCACGCCATCGCCGAGGTCACCGGCCCCGCCGACGGCAGCGGCGGCGTGGTCCCCCAGGTCACGCGCGTCGCCGAGCAGCACTGGCAGAAGGAGTTCTTCCTCTACATCGGCCGCCACGTCGGGCTCCCCGTCGCCCTGGAGGGGGCGCTCAAGCTCAAGGAGATCTCCTACATCGCCACCGACGCCTACGCCGCCGGGGAGATGAAGCACGGCCCCATCGCCCTGCTCGACGAGTCCACCCCCGTCGTCTGCGTCGCCACCGACTCCCCCGTGCTGGAGAAGGTCGCCTCCAACATGCAGGAGGTCCGCGCCCGCGGCGCCCACGTGATCGCGATCACCTCCGCCGGCAACGAGCAGATCCGCGCCCACGCCGACACCGCCCTCCCCGTGCCCGCCATCGACTGGATGCTCCAACCGATCCTCGCCGTCATCCCCCTCCAGCTGCTCGCCTACCAGATCGCCCGCCGCCGCGGGCTCAACGTCGACCAGCCCAGAAACCTCGCCAAGACCGTCACCGTCGAGTAGGAGCCTCCGTCCGTTTCCGGCCTTCGCGTTAGCCGATCCGGCAGCGCGGGCCGTGTCAGGCCGGGGAGTGTGGCTCCGCCTCGGGCCCTCGGGTGAGCTGATCTGGCGATGTTGCGCTGAGATCGGCGAGTGGGGCCTCCCCCCACTACGATCGCAGGTCATATGGGAGCACTCCCCGAGTGGTGCCTGCCGCTGCACGACGCCGACACCATGCGCGCCATCGACCGCTGGGCCATCGCGGACCAGGGCGTGCCCTCCCTCGACCTGATGGAGCACGCCGGGATCGGGGTCGCCCGCGTTGTGGAGGAGCTTGCGCCGGACGGTCCGGTGACCGTCCTTTGCGGCAAGGGCAACAACGGCGGCGATGGGCTTGTCGTCGCGCGCCTGCTGCGTGAGGCGGGGCGAGAGGTGGCGGTGCTCACCGTGGGTCCCCCCGGGGAGCTGAGGGGGGACGCACTTGCCAACCTGGACCGCCTCCCCGGCGACCCCCCCGTGCAGATCGGACTCGATCGAGTTGCCCCTGGGGACGGCGGTGGTGCGGGCGCCTCCGCGTCGGGGGTGGCGGGCGCCGCCATCCCCTCCGAGGCCGCCAGGCAGCTCCGCCGCGCCGCCTTGATCGTCGACGCCCTGCTCGGCACAGGTTTCGCCGGTGAGCCCCACGGGGTGCTGGCCGAGGCGATCGACGCCGCCAACGCCGCCCCCGCCCCCGTGCTCAGCGTCGACGTCCCCAGCGGCGTGGACGCCTCCACCGGGGAGGTCCGTGGCATCGCCGTGCGGGCCTCCCTCACCGTCACCTTCCACGCCGCCAAGCCCGGTCTCTGGATCCACCCCGGCAAGGCCCACAGCGGGGAGGTGCGCACGATCGACATCGGCATCCCCCGCGGCGCCCCCGCCGCGGATCGCGCCACGGTGGGGCTGATCGACCCCTCCGTGCTCGATCTCCTTCCCCGTCGCGGGGCCTCCTCCACCAAGTTCTCCTCCGGCCACGTGCTCGTCGCCGGCGGCTCCCGCGGGCTCACCGGCGCTCCCCGGATGGCCGCCCACGCCGCGATGCGCGCCGGGGCCGGGTACCTCACCGCCTGCGTGCCCTCCTCCGTTCAGGACGTCCTCGCCGCCGGCGGGCCCCCAGAGCTGATGACCCGCGGCCTCCCCAACGAAGACGGCGCCCACACCGCCGCCGGCGTGCAGGACGTCCTCGACGCCGCCCACCGGGGCGGCGCGCTAGCGCTCGGGCCCGGGCTCGGGCGCAGCCCCGGGGCGTTCGCATTCGCCCGCGAGCTTGCCCGGCGGGCCCCCCTTGCGCTGGTTCTCGACGCCGACGGCCTCAACGCCCACGCCGGTCGTCTCCGGGAGCTGGCGGCGAGGGGAGCGCCGGCCGATGGCTCCCCGCGCGCCGGCGGGCCGGCGGGGAACGAGGTCCCCACTGTCACTTCCGACGCCGGCGAGCTGGCCGGGAGCGAGGCCCCCACTGTGCTCACCCCTCACGCCGGAGAGCTCGGGCGGCTGTTGGAGCTCTCCACTGAGGAGATCGAGCGCCGGCGCCTGCACCACGTGCGCGCCGCCGCCAAGCTCGCCGGTGCGGTCGTGGTGCTCAAGGGCGACGACACCCTGATCGCCGATCCCGCCGGCACCGTTACCGTCAGCCCTGGTGACAGCCCCGCGCTCGCCACCGCCGGCACCGGCGATGTTCTCACCGGGATCATCGCCGCCCTGCTCGCCCAGGGCCTGCCCGCGTTCTCCGCCGCCGCCGCCGGCGTCTGGCTGCACGCCGCCGCCGGGCGCCTCGCCGCGCGCGCCGTCGGCGCCCCCGAGGGTGTCATCGCCTCCGATGTGATCGCCCTCCTGCCCCGCGCCCGGACGGGAGCCCTGCTGTGAGGCTGATCGGACCTCGGCTGCGCCCGCGCTCGCGTGAGACCTTGACGTGGCGCGTCATCTGGACCGAGCCGGTCATGCCCCACTGGGATTGCCGCGCTACGCTCCGTCGCGGGGTAGGAGGCCCCGCGCCCACGCGCCTGGGGCGCAAACCCACCCGCGCGGACGATCCCAAATGA
>DATMPY010000184.1:0-8418 GCA_035566955.1 Solirubrobacteraceae bacterium
TTCACCGAGAGGTCCGCGCCCTGGGTCCGCGACGTTTTGCCTGAGGTTGAGACCTTGAAGGCAGGTTTGAAGGCGAGCGCCTGGCAGTTGGTAACCTGGAAGGGGTCGGAGACGCTCGCGGTGACGTCGGCCGGGTTGGTGAAGGGGGCGGCCGAGCCACTCATCGACGAGGTGAGGGTGAACGGTGCACAGCTCGTAGGGTTCAGCGTGAACTGGGGACGGTTGATGTAGACGCGAATGTCGCGCAGGTGGAGCGGGATGCCATCGACGATGTGAGGGATCGGGTCAGAGCCCGCCGAGTCGATCGAGGCATCGGCAGTATAGGGGTCGATGCGCAACGCCGAGCGAACGATGACGACGCCGAGGTCGAACGGGCCGACCACTGCGGGGTCGATCGCGACGATCGAAAACGAGGCGCCATGATAAGGGCCTGCGAGATACAGCTTGCCCGCTGCGTAGGCGAGCGCCGAGCCGACGCCGTAACCGGTGCTCGTATGGCCGATTTCGCTTGCCGGTGGGCAGCTCGGGTGTTCCTGCTCTTCGGTCCCGCTCTTGTTCCTTGCCGCTTCGATCGCCGCCTCTGGACAGAACGCTACCCCCGACAGGTTCGCGATCAGGCCGGGGGGCAGCAGGGCCGAGTAGGAGGTGATCTCCTGCTGGGAGTCTGTGCGCGAGAGGCGCAAATAGAACGGTGAGTACGCACCGGCGACGGGATTGAGCGTGCCGCCACGCGCGACCGGTTCGAAGGGAGCGGATCCCGCGGGGCAGGGGCCGCCGCCGATCCCCGTTTCGATCGTCGAGAACGCTTTGCGGTGGAATTCCCCGAGCGCGCCGAGCCACGGGGTCAGCGAGGAGTAGGTGTAGTAGGTGCCGCACGCGGACGGGGTGACCAATGGGGCGTGCTGGCCTTCACGGAAATGGATCTTCAGGTTCGTGTAGGGGAACTGAGGGAGGCCTTCGAAGGTCGCGGTGAGCTGGCCGCTCTGCGGGTTCGGGACGAGCTTGCCGGGCAGCTTGATGAGGATCCCGCGCTGCGGCGCCTTGGCGACGAGATAGACGGCCAGCAGCGTGCCGAAGGGGTTCTCCGCGCCGGGGGTGCTCGTCGCGGCACTAGCGGGCTGCGCGAGATAGATTGCGCCGCTGATTTCATCTTCATAGAGCGGGCTTACGACCGTGAATTCACCAATCTTCGAATCATTCGGGCAAGCCGCGCCCTGCGGGGAGAACGCGGTCTCAGCCGCGTACTGCGCAGGCGTGCAGACACCCAGGCCAGCACCGAGCGAGGGATTGACCGTGACGCCTTCGGGCAACGTCACCACAGCGGTCCGCGTCTGCGAGGGCGCACGCACGATCGGGCTGACGAGCCCTTCGTTGTTGTTGGTGAGGACGAACTCGAAACCGGTCGGCGAGGACGCGCGGGGATCGGTGAGGGCACCGGCCGCCTGGGGATCGAAGGGAACCGTTTCGCAGGCTTCGAGAGCGGGAGCCTCATAAGCCGCGGAGACGCGCGCGGGGTCCTGCCAGGAGTCCGTATAGGCCGTGGATAGCAATGGCGCGCCACAGTAGGTCGGCAGGCTGAGATAGGGCACGGCGTGAGCACTGGCCTTGCCGAGCGAGCAGTCCGCCCAGGGCGAGGAGGGTTCTGTCTCGTTGAGGCAGTTGCCGCGTTCACCGTCGTGGCCAACCGCCCAGGGGACTCCCCAGATCGTCATTTCAAGCGAGTAGAGGTCGAGCGACTGGTAGAGATTCCGCGCTTCCACGGTGGGGGTGTATTCGCCGGTGGCACCGGGGCGCAGCTGTGAGGAGAAGATGACTGGCACCCCGTAGGGCGCGAAACCGAACGAGGCAGCGATACCCGGCGGGGGCACCAGGTTGAACATGCCGAACGAGCGGGTCTGCCCCCCGCCGTAAGAGGTGTGCACGGTCACGACACCGATCTGGGACTGTTCAGGGCAACTCTCACCCGAGGCGCTCTGCTCGAACGGCGAGACGCGCGGCGCCGAGAACTGGGCGGCGCTGCACTTGGGCAGAGCATCGGGGTTTTCGATCAAGCCCCGGGGCAGTTCGATCCGCAAGTCCCGCAGGTCGCCTTCCGTGAAGACGCCGGGCTGGGTCGGTTCTTCAACAGCCAGGTTGAAAGCTACCTTCATCCTCAAGGCATAGGGGTGCGTGCCAGCCGCAGTGTCCGGCGCGCCGCCTGCAACGAGCGGGGTGACCGAGAAGCTGCTGAACCCGAAACCCGCCTGGGCGGTCGCGGGCAACCAGACCGCTACAGCCACGATGATCGCGGCGACGCTGACGCCCGCGGCGCGGCGACCGCGGATCACCGGGCGCTCCTGTGGTTGTGGGCGGGGCGTCGACGCGAGCGCTTGCGAGGACGCTTCTGCTTGTGGCGGGGCTTGAGGACACAGCGGCCCTGCTCGAGGACGCGATCCTTCGCGCACTTGATGGGACCAGGCGGGCTGAGCAGCGGTGGCGACGACGGGTTGCCGAGGCCTTGGCGCAGCGTTCCCGGTTCAGGGTCTTCGGGTTCGGCGGGAAGCGTTTGGCAGGCATCGGCCTGGCAGGGGATCAGGCTCGGTGGTTCGGGGAAACCGCCGCCTTCACGAGCGTCATAGAGATCGACAGAACCGGGATCGGAGGGCACCAGCGAGCCTGCGGTGAGAAAGAAAGCGTCCGACCCGTTGGCGGACGCATCGACGAACACCGCTCCGCCCGCGGAACGGCCGCTCGATACAAGGCTGAGGCAACCGCCCACCCGCTGACAGGAGCCTTCCCCCAGGGCCTCCCACTCGTAAACGTCGGGAGCTCTGTCGGTGTCCTGCAGCAGGAGCGCGTCGCGGGAGTCGAAGAACAAGCGCCGCCCGTTCGCCGAGAGGGCACGGGGCTTGTAGGCGTCGGTCACGATCTCGCCCGGGGCGCCGGCCGCCTCTTTGCCGTTGGCGATCGCGCCAGGGATCGTCGAGGGGCCTTCCGGACGCTCACCGGTCGGGTTGCAGGACAGGCACGCCAGAGCATGCGAACCGGCGTCGTAGAGAAAGACCTCCTGACACGGTTCGCTCTGAAACACGCCGGCGATCACCCCTCCACAATCAGCCGGTTCGGCCGGAGTGTTGTCATTGCCGCTGAGGAGAGCCTTCGAGAGGAAGAGCAGATGCTGCCCATCGGCCGAGACCCTCGCGCTGCCGGTGGCGGGCGGCCAGTCGCTTTCCTGGGCCGCTTCGGCACCGGAAGCGATCTGGGTGGTGGCGCCTTCACGCCACTGCTCGAGGCCCGCTGCGTCCTGGAAATAGACCGTGGAGCCATCTTCGGAGGCGCCGAGGACGCCCTTGACGCTGCCGGCTGGTGTGAGATCGGTAGCGCTGTGGGTGCCGGCGTCGTAGCGGTAGAGGTGCCCAGCAGTGGTGTAGAAGGCAAGAACGCCGTTCGCGGAGGCGGCCTGGAATTCGCCGCCTTCGGCGAGCTCGTACGGCGCACTCACACCTTCGCGCAGCCAGAGCTTGCCGGCTTCGGCGAAGTAGACGCGCTGCCCGTCGGCCGAGATCGCGCCACCCTGGGCGGCAAGCATAGCGCCGGGGCTCGTGTTGAGCAGCTTCAACTGGCCTTCCGCATACTCATAGAGGTTGGGCTTGGCGGGATCGCAGCCTTCTGGCCCAGGTGTTTCGCTCGCTGCACTGGTGAGCTTCGCGCAGGTCGAGAGGATCACGTGACGCAGGTCGGGGGAGGCGCCCGCGAGAGCGAGGTCAAACCAGTCAGGGCTCTCGGCGAGCGAGGGGCTGTTCGCCTGCGTCACAAGCGCACTGAAAGCACCCGTTTCGTCGTTGCGCAGGTAGTAGTCCTGATAGCCGGGCGGGGCTTCGGTCCCCCGTAGCGACCGGTTCGCCACGGGGCAGCCGGTCGACTCCTGCTCGCGGCAGTGCTGGCCGTTTACGACGATGCCAAGCGCCAGGTCCTCGGAGAAGAGCTGGTAGGGGACGCCATTGGGATATTCGCCGTAAGAACCAGAGACCACCGGTGTCGTGACGTTTTCGGTAAGCCAGCCGCCAGGAGTGCGGCGCGATATGTACTGGCTGGCGAGCGGGGCGCCCAGGGCGCCCGCACCAAAAGAGGCAGAGGACGAGTAGGTCGCGGCTTCACCGTCAGGGGAGACCTGCAGCACCCCGCCACCATCGATTTCCCCAGGGGCCTGGACCTGGCCGCCGTTCTTTTCGATCGGGGAGACCATCTCCCACCCGCGACCATCGGCGAGCAGTTGCCCCGAGCCGAGGCCCTGGGTCCGCAAAGCGTAGGGAGTGCCTGTTTCAGTGCCCGCGCCACTGGTGGCCTGGACGCGGTAGCGGTAGGCAGTTTCGGGCGAGAGGCCACTGACCGACTGGAAGACCGAGACAGTTGCGGTGCCTTCGCCGATCGAGACCCCTCCGCTCGCCGGGGCCGCCAACGCGCCGGCGAAACCTTCATGCCCAGCCGCCAAGTTGGCTTCATAGGCGGCCTGGGCTATGTATTCGAAACGGTAGGTGGTCGGCAGGCCCGCGGGGTTGATTTCGGCGCGCAAGCGGGCAGAGGTGGCGACTACTTCGCTCGACCAGACAGCGGCGATCTCAGGCCCAACCGTCGCCGGCGCCATGGGCGCCCCCGGCCCAAGCGTCCACACGCTCAGCGCGAGCGCGAGGAGACCCGCGACGCCGCAAAGACGGCCGCGATGTTGTGGCTGTGAGCTATGCACTCGATCCTCAGCCCGGGCTAGTGGCGCTTGCCATAGCGCTGGCCTGACCTTCTGCACTGCATCTTGGTTCGTGCCATCGCTATCGCCTCCCCTTGCCACGCCCAGCCTTCTTCGACGTCGGCTTCTGCTTCGCCCTGGAGCAACCCTCGACGCTGATCTCCGTGTTCTGCGTCAGCACAGCACCATTTTGCGCGGTGAAGGCGGTCGGCATGATCAGCGGCGCGGTGACCGTGGTCTTGACGCTGCGCGTGACTATCTGCTTGCGGCCCTTGACGCGGACGGTCACCCTGCGCTTGATGGGGACCGTCTTCGTGGCCGCGCAGAAGTTCCCGTTGGCGGCAAACACCGAGTTCGGCCCCTGCGGCAGCGTCAATTCGAAGCTCGTGATCGGCTGGTCGGGGACCGTGCGGAACGTCGAGCTCGTGATGCCAGCGTGGCTGATGAACGTTTCGCCGTGCAGGTCGATCGTGATGCCATCGCCCTGGAGCACGACTATCAGTTCGGGGAACTTTTGACCTCCATGACTCACAAAATAAGCTGGGCCTTCCAGAGGAACGGCGATCAGCGGAGTCACTGCTCGCGCGGATCCAACCTGTGACAGAGCAGGACAATCAGTAGGATTCTGATTGAACACCGAATCCACGCAAGCATGGCGCAAGGTGGACAAACGCGAAGGAAGAGCTTCCGGAAGTTCAACATGAACGCTCTTGATATTCGCCTGAGTCCCCTGTGGAGCATTCGGATAAGCCAACGTCACATGCAGGCTGGCGCCACCCACACGCGAGGTCTTTCCGGACGTGGAGACACTGAACCGCGGCTTGAAACCGAGCGCTTCGCAGCCGCCCACCTGGAAGGGATCTGAGAGCGCGGCGCTCGGGCCGAGGACCGACAGCGCTTCGCCGCCCACCGACATCTTGTCGCAGGAGGTCGGGTTGAGAGTGAAGTCGGGCCGTCCAATCTTCACCGTGATCGTCCTTACGTCGAGCAGGATCCCGTCGAGAATGGTCGGAATCGGATCGGACTTGACCGTGACCTGGGTGGTTTCGGGGTTCACGTAGAGGGCAGCCCGCACGACGACGGTGCCGAGGTCATACGGCCCCGCCACCGCGGGGGTGAGAATCGCGAGCGAGAACGGGGCTCCCTTGTAAGGGCCAGCGAGATAGACGCGACCTTCGGTGAAGTATGGTGCGGGGCCGGCGCCGGCACCCACGTTGACCGTGCCGACTTCGGAACTGGCCGGACAGGACGGGCTTTCCTGCTCTTGCCTGCCCGTCTTGTGCTGCGCGGCTTCGATCGCCGAGTCGGAGCACTCGGCGACACCCGCCAGCTTAGCGGTGAGACCGGGCGGCAGGACCGTGGCTATGCCCTTCAGTTCCTGTGAATCGTCTTCGCGGTGCAGACGCAGGACAAAGGGCGAGTAAGAGCCGGCGACCGGGGTTTCGGTGCCCGCGCTGAAGCTCGGGCTGTCGGTCTCTTCCGCCGCCTTCGCGGGACACGAGCCACCGCCAGGCGCCGATTTGATCTGAAAGACACTGGACCACGTAGCCGGCGGCCCCGATTCAGGCGCCGACCACGGCGTCAGCACCGACTTCGATTCAAAAGTGCCGCACGTTGCAGAGGTACGCAGCGCGGCCCGCGGCCCAGCAAAGAAATCAAGCTTGAAATCTTCGAAGGGCAGCTGTGGACTTTCGCTGAACGTCGTCGTCAACTGGCCCGTTTCTGGGTTTGCTTCGATGTCACCGGCAAGCTTGATGACCACCCCAGTTTCGGGATCGTCGACGGCGACGTAGATCGCCAGCAGCGAGTCGAACGGGTTCTCATACGGCGTCGCGACGTAGACCGAGCCCGGCAGGGGGTGGTCGACGAGCGGCGTATCTATTTCGACCCGCCCGATCTTCGCGGCGTCGGGACATTGCGCGGGTTTGGGGCCATGCAATTCGAACTGCACCGACGAGCACGCACCGAGACCCGGGGCCGAAGCCGGGTTGACGACCAGCCCCAGGGGCAGTGTGACCCTGGTGTCCTTCAGATCGGCCGTGGCGAGGCCGTGCGGGTCTTCATTCCCTTCGCTGTTGCGATCCTGGGGGACGTGGAGGTCGACATTCAGGCCGGAGGGCGAGTCGGCGACGTTCGTGGTCGGCAGCGCTTCCAGTGTCGGTTCGAAGTGGAGCTGGTTGCAGCCGGTGAAGGCTTCGAGTTCGGCGCTCTTGGAAACGTACTGCCCCGGTTCCTGCCAGCTGTCGATCGTGGTGGTGACGGTCAGCGGCCCGGCGCAGGCGGTCGGGTTGGTGAGCAGCGGCACTTCCGGTTCGGTGTCGGGGCAATGCGACCCGACGCTGAATATGGGGCAGTTGTGGCTGCGCTCCACTTCATGAGCGGGGTCGGCGGGGACGCCCCAGATGCGGGCGCGCACTCTCGAGAGGGCACCGCCGATGCTGGTGATGTTGATCGAGTCGGCGCTGATACCGTAGTCGCCGCCGGTGCGGACGCGAAAGGGGATCCAGACCGGCGCTTTGCCATAGATGAAGCCGGCGAATTCGGCGGGTGCGCGTCCGGCCGGTTCGATGTTGTAGATAGCTATCGTAAAACGTTCTTCACGTTCTTCCGCGGGGAGCGACGTCGCGTTATGTTCGTCCACCCAGGCTTCGAACATTCCCACCTGGGTGTCGCTGGGGCATTCGCGTCCCTTCAGAAGGTAGCGGTTGCATCTGGGGATCGAGGTCGGGTTGCCGATCAGACCAGGCGGCAGGTTGATGTGGATGTCCTTGGTGTTGAGAGCGGTGTTATTTACGTCTTCGGCTTCCCCAGAGAACTCGGTCGTGTGGCTCAAGACGACGTCGGTGACCAGTTCGTAGGGGTGAGCGCCGGCCTGGTGGATTTCGGGTTCGCCGCCTTCCCAGTTCTCGAACCCGCCGGGGAAGCTGATGCTCGGGTTCTTCACGAATTCGACCGAGAGCCTGTGGACGCCATAGGTTTCGAAGGCGCCAGCGGGGTGGCTGGAGAGGCCCGCCCGGTTCGCCGCCAGGAAGCGGTAGCGGTAGGTGGTCGCGCGCGCCAAGCCGGTGACCTTGAATTTGGTCGTGACGTCGCCGAATCCCGAGCCGAGGTCTTCGGGCTGGCAGGGCTTCGTCGTGGCGCTTGCCCATTGCGCTTGCTGGAAGGCGGCGTCGGCGACGTACTGGACCTGGCAGGTGGTGTCGTAGCCCCAGGGATTGACCTTCGCCTTGAAGGTGACCGAGGTCGTAAGGGCTTCCGCGGCTTCGATATCGACAGCAGGCGGGCCCTTCGTCGTCAGGGTTTCGTCTCCGCCGAGGCTTTGGATGCCGTTGGCGTTGGCGGCCTCGATGCGGAAGTGGTAGGTGTTGGAGGGCTGCAGACCGGTGAGGTGGGCGCTGACGTCCTGAGGGCCCGAGTAGTTCGGAGCGGGCGTACAGGGCGCGGTTTCGCCATAGTTCTTCGTCGGGCCGTATTCGAAGCGGCAGCTCGTGATTTCACCGCCGCCGTGAGCCGTGTCGGGGTCGAGATGGCCGTGGAGGGTGGCGGTCGTGTCTTCGACTTCGGTGGCCGCCTGCGTGGTTGGGTCCGGGACGACGATGTCCGGGCTGTAGAGGAGGACAGACGCAGTGCCGGTGTTGCTGTTGATTGGTTCGGCGGCGTAGACCTTGCCGGACGGACCGACGGCCGGCCCAAGATAG
>DATMPY010000185.1:0-48209 GCA_035566955.1 Solirubrobacteraceae bacterium
TCGGACCCGCTCGCCGACGGTCCCGTGATCCACGAGGCGGGCACCCGCGCGCTTGCCGCAGGGGCGAGTCTGGGGGGGGTGCTGGAGGTGGCGCGCACGCTGGCCCCGAGCGTGCCCGTGGTGCTGATGTGCTACGCCAACATGGTCCTCGCCGGGGCGGGTGGGGGGGCGGGTGGGGACCCAATCAACGCGTTCGTGGAGCGCCTCGCGCGCACCGGGGCGAGCGGGCTGATCGTGCCCGACCTGCCGCTGGAGGAGGCCCCCGAGGTGCTCGCCGCGTGCGATGCCCACGGCCTCGCCCTGGTGCCCCTGGTGGCGCCCACCACCCCGCCCGAGCGCCTCGCCGAGATCGGGGCCGGGGCACGGGGGTTCTTGTATACGGTCTCCGTGGTCGGCACCACCGGTGAGCGGGCGGCGCTGTCCGAGCGCTTCGCCGAGGTGGTCGCCCGCGCGCAGGGCGCCACCGCAGTGCCCGTGGCCCTCGGCTTCGGGATCAGCACCCCCGAGCAGGCCCGCCAGGCCGCTGACGCGGGCGCGGACGGGGTGATCGTCGGCACCCGTCTGGTGCGCGCCGCGGGTGAGTCCAAGGACCCCGCGGCCGCGGTCGGTGCGCTGGTCGCCGAGCTCGCCGCGGGGCTTGAGGGGTAGCGGTGCGCCCCGCCCGCGCGGCCGATAGGATGCACGGTCGATGGGACTGATTCTCGCTGTCACCGCTGGCCTGGTCGTGTGGATCGTGCTCTGGGCGCTGGGCGCCAAGGGCTTCGACGCATTCATGCTCGCCGCCTTGATCATGCTCGTGGGGGCGTGCGTGCGAATCCTCTCCAGCTACCTGCCCGGCCGCCGCCGCAGCAGCAGCTGAGAGCCGCCGGTGCGCTTGCGCCCGCTGGCCCTGGTGCTGATGGCCCTGATCGGGGTGGCCCTGCTGGGGGCGCTCAGCGGCTGCGGAGGGGTGGGAGTCTCCACCGCGGTCCCGATCCCCGGCCACGAGCTCACGATCTACTCCAGCCTGCCCCTCCAGGGCCCCGAGGGGGCGCACTCCCAGCAGATCGTGGACGGGGAGAAGCTTGCCCTCGCCCAGGCGGGGGGCCGAGTGGGGCGCTACAGGATCAACTACGCCTCCCTGGACGACTCGAACACCAAGAGCGGGGAATGGTCCCCCGGGGTCACCTCCACCTACGCCCGGGTCGCCGCCCAGGACACGAGCACGATCGCCTACATCGGGGACCTGGACTCCGGAGCGAGCGCGGTGTCGCTGCCGCTGATCAACGCGGCGGGCATCCTCCAGGTGAGCCCCGGGAGCCCCTATGTGGGGCTGACATCCTCGCTTGACGCGGGCCAGGACGAACCCGACCGCTTCTACCTTACCGGGCAGCGCACGTTCGGGCGCCTGATGCCGGGCGATCCCGTGCAGGCCGCCGCCCAGGTGCGGCTGATGCGGACGCTGGGCATCGCCCGGGTGTACGTGCTCAACGACCTCGACGCCTTCGACGCTCCGCTCGCCGCGATCGTGGCCGAAGACGCCAAGCGGGCCGGCATCGAAGTGGTGGGGGAAGACGAAATCGACACCTCCGCGGGCACCGAATTCGGGGGCGAGGTCCACAAGGTCACCGCAAGCGGCGCCCAGGCGGTGTTCTTCAGTGGCCTTCCCAACCCTGGCGCGGTGGCACTGTTTCAGCAGTTGCACGCCGAGGACCCCCACCTGCGGCTGCTGGGGTCGAACACCCTCGCGCGACCCGGCACCCCCGCGGGTCCGGGAGCCCCCGCCGAACCGTCCTTCGCACAGCAGCTTGGCGCCGCCGCTCACGCGACCTACATCGCCACCCCGTTGCTGGCGCTCTCGCTCTACCCCCCCGCGGCCCAGCGGGTCCTCGAGGAATACCGCGAGCGCTTCCACCGGGCCCCGGGGCCGTTCGCATTGTACGGGTACGAGGCGATGAGCGTGGTGCTGTTGGCGATCCACCGTGCGGGCCGCCACGGGGACGACCGCCAGCGGGTGATCGATAAGTTCTTCGCCATCCACGACCGCGAATCGGTGCTGGGGCGCTACTCGATACAACCCAACGGCGAAACCACCCTCTCCAGCTACGCCATCGATCGCGTCCACCGCGGCCGGCTCGTGTTCTACCGGGCGTTCGCGCTGTCCACCCCCAGGCTCCCCTCCGCCGAAGTCGCGCCCGCCGGCTGAGACCCTGGGCACCAAGCACCAAAGTTCCGCCCAAGTGTCTCCCACTTTCCCGTCCTGATTTTCCGCCTACGCAAGGGGCGGATAGGACGGATTGGGCGCGCGGATGCCGTCGCTGCGGTCTGTGGCGTTCGAGTGATTTTCCACAGTTAATCTTGACTCGGCGCCGGGCGTCGGTCATGGTGGATCGAGTTCCCGATGCGGTCGTCAAGGCAAGGGAGACCACGACGGGGACAAATCCGGCTCCACTGCAACGCCGCCTGATTGGCGCTGCACGCGGAGCACCCATGAGATCAATTGTCCCGGCTAGGCCGGAACGAGAGGATATCTATATGTCAAGAATGAAACTCGTCATGCTGAGTCTGTTGGCAGCGTTTTCACTGAGTGCAGTCGCGTCGTCCACGGCTTCAGCGCATGAATGGATTGTCAACGGAAAAGCAGTCGCAGCAGCAGAAAAAGTCGAAGTCAACGGCAACCAGCTGCAAGGGAATAACCAACTCGAAGGCGTGATAGCAAAATCGAGTGTGCACATCACATGCCAAGAGGTTCTTGCTCCTCCCGCTGGGAATATTCTCGAAGAAAAAGGCAAATTGAAAATCAAGCTAGAATACAAAGCCTGTACTGTATACACAATAGCTGCCGAAGCAGTAGAAAACCAACCAAATTGCAAAGTTGCTGGGCTCACGGCTGAAGGTGCAGGCGAACTGACCGAAGCCGGTATACTGACTGTCAAAGGGGCGCCGTTTGCCACGATCGTAATCAGCGGGACTGGCTGCTTACTAAACGGCGAATACAAAGTTGAAACAACGGAGGTATGTAGCCTCCCTCACTATGCAGTGGCAGTTTATGTTGCCACCATAGAGTGTAACCCTGCCGGCAGTAAAGAACTCAAACTGGGAACCGAATCCTCCAAACTCTACTCTGTAATCGGGATTGCTGGGACCAAAGGCCAGAAACTCAGCTCCAACTAGACCGGCTGAAGGCTAAGCATTAGCTGCTGATCCCCCGCGCCCCGACTTGTCCGGGGCGCGGGGGAATTCCCAGCGGGCCTTACTCCAAGCTTGCGGATAATTACTGAGCATCTTGCAGATAACTACTGAATGATTGTAGATGAGTACTGGGCGCATTGCAGACCACTACCGAGCAATTGGTTAAAAGTGAGAAACATCAATTGTCTATTTCTACAAGGCATGGCACGCTGTCAGTTACGTTGCACGCGCACAGAAGCCCATCGACCATGAGAGGTTGCCTCCGCGCGTTGCTGACGACGAGGGGTCGCTGCCACGCACTGATGATGGCGCTCGCGCTCACGAGCGCCTGGATGTGCTCGTCGACGGGTGCCGCCAAAGCGGACATCTGCCCCAACGAAAACATCCGCCTCGAGCAGACATACGGCGCGCAGCTCCCCGACTGTCGCGCCTACGAGCAGGTCTCGCCGGTGGAAAAGAACCTCAGTGACGCGATCGGGCACGCGGATCTCACCCAGGTCTCCCCGGACGGCGAACGCGTCACGTTCGGCTCCATCCCGCCGTTCCCCGGCATCCCCGGCGCTTCGGAATACCCCACCTACCTGAGCACCCGCGCGCCCGACGGCTCAGGCTGGTCCACGCAGGGGCTGCTACCCGCGAGCAAGGGTCCCCAGGGCGAAGAACCAGGTACGAACACCGTGTTGAGCGGCCTGACCGAAGACCTCTCCCACGTCGTCCTGCGAGCGGGCCCGAACGGCTACCTCTACAACGCCGACAACGGCCAGCTCTCGTCCTTTCCCTCCGCCGAAGAAGGGTTCGTCGATGCCTCCTCGGATGACTCCGCCATCCTCTTTGCCAGTGACCGGTCGCTCGCGGCGGGCGCGATTGTGGGGGACCCCAATCTCTACGAATGGGACGAAGGGCGACTCAGCCTCGTCGCCCCCGACGCGATCGCGGGTCCCGATGTCACGCCCGAACTGCGCCCCCGGTCCTACACCGAGCACACGATCTCCGCCGACGGCTCGCGCGTCTTCTACACCAGCCTCGTCCCCGGTCCGAGCGAACGGCTCCTCTACATGCGCGAAGCTGGCGGCGAACCTCTCCCCATCTCCAGCGGACCCGCCGAATGGCGTGCCGCCACGCCGGATGGCTCGAGTGTCTTCTACACCGAAGGTGGCGCGAGCCGGGGGAACGAAGGGCTGAGCGGCGGACTCTACCGCTGGACCTGGCGCAAAGGGGAGCCCGCGCCGATCACCACCCAGATCGCCCCACCTAGCGCGAACGTGCTCGGGACGCTGGGAATATCCAACGACGGCGCCTACGTCTACTTCGTGGCCGAAGGCAGGCTCGGCGGCAAGAACTCGGCGGGCGAAGAAGCGGTCGCAGGAGCGCTCAATCTCTATGAGTGGCATGCAGCGGAGCCAGAACCGATCATCACCTACATCGATCCCATGAACGAACCCGATAACTGGCGCGACTACTTCCTGCCCGAAGCCTTCCACCCGGCGGACGGGCTGCGGAGCTCGCAGGTCGCACCAGATGGCAAGACGCTGCTCTTCAGCTCCTCGCGCTCCCTCACCGGCTACGAAAACCAGGAACACATCGAGATCTTCCTCTTCGACGCCACGGACGCGAGGCTCACATGCGTCTCGTGCAACCCGACCGGTCAGCCGGCGACGACCGATTCCTACCTCTCCCATCCGGTGATCAAGTACGTGGTCGAACCGCCCGCTCGCGAACGACCCTTCGCTCTGCACAACATGTCCGAAGACGGCCAGCGCGTGTTCTTCCAGACCACCGAAGCCCTCGTCCCCAAGGACGAAAACAACCTCTCCGACGTCTACGAGTGGGAGGATGGCCATCTCCACCTCATCTCGAGCGGCCAGGGCGACAGCCCCGCCTACCTCGGCGACGCCTCCGCCAACGGTCGCGACGTCTTCTTCTTCACACGCCAGCCGCTTGTCGCCCAGGACCAGGACGACAACGTCGACCTCTACGACGCTCGCGCAGACGACACCGGCGCAGGCGGCGGCATCGCCGCCCAGAACAAAGCACCTCCACCGCCGTGTATCGGCGAACAGTGCCATGGCGCCATCGCGCCGGCGCCGTCGTTTGGCACGCCCGCCAGCGCCGCCTATCTGGGAGCGGACGATCCCGTCTCCCAGCCCTCGCTCGCTCCCGTAGCGAGACCCAAGCACGCATCCGCGCTGAAACCCAAATGCAGGCGCGGCTATCGGCGCACGGCAAAGCGCGGCAGGTGCGCGAGGGTCAGGACCTCGAGGCGCGGGCGATGACCGGGCACCCGCTCAGGGCTCTCACCGCGCTCTCTGTGCTGCTGTTCCTCGTCCTCGCGGCCCCCGCCGCGGCAGACGAAGGGTTCGGCCTCGAATCGCTCAGCGCCAAGCTCGAATCCGAAGGCGCGCTCGCGCGGCAGGCCGGCTCGCACCCCGAAAGCATGACCACTGCG
The DNA here is from genome assembly GCA_035566955.1 of Solirubrobacteraceae bacterium. Taxonomy (GTDB): domain Bacteria; phylum Actinomycetota; class Thermoleophilia; order Solirubrobacterales; family Solirubrobacteraceae; genus Palsa-744. The sequence continues at coordinate 5,618 of DATMPY010000185.1, forward strand.
ATCATCTTCAACCACCACAAAAGCTCCTCTCACGCCGGCTTCTCGCCCGACGGCAATCCGCGGGAACTCGAAGTGGGCTTCCCCCCCGGCTTGATCGTCAATCCCACCGCCACACGGGAAAGGTGCACCGAAGAACAGCTCCTGACCAACAACCGACATGTCGCCGGCGAGGCCGAATGCCCGCCAGGCGCCGCCGTCGGAGAAGTCGTCGCGTCCACCGAACTTGAAACGCTCTCGGGAACCGTCTACAACATGGTCCCCCCGCATGGGGTCTCGGCCGACTTCGCGGTCAACCTGCTGGGGCAGATCGTTGTCCACATCGTCGGCAGGGTCGGAACCGACGGCGGCTATCACATCTCCGCTTACGCTCCGGGAATCACCCAGCGGGATGGGTTCTACGGCGCCGTCGTCACGCTCAACGGATTTCCCAACGGACCGTCCGGCAAGCCGCTGCTGACGATGCCCACTGCGTGCGGCGGAACGCTCACGACCCAGGCGAGCGCAAAGTCATGGCAGAACGAACCATCCGAACTCACGTTCACCCCGCGCGACAGCGAAGGCCGGCCCCTGACCGTCACGGGCTGCGACCGTCTCAACTTCAACCCCGAACTGCGGGTGCAGCCCTCCACGCACAAGACCGACTCCCCGAGCGGCCTGAACGTCGAACTCAGCGTCCCGCAGGAAGAAAACCCCGCTGGCTTCGTGCAGGCCGCCCTGAAGGAAGCCGTCATCACCCTTCCGCCGGGCTTCACGGTCTCCACCTCGGCAGCCGCGGGGCTCGGCGCCTGCCCGCTGCTCAGAGGCACCGAACCCGGGAAAGAGGAAAGGGAAAGCAGAAGGGAAGAAGCTGGTATCAACCTGGAAACGAGCGAGCCCGTCAACTGTCCGGACTCCGCGAAGGTCGGCTCGGTTGAAATCCTTAGTCCGCTGCTCGGCGCCGAACGTCCGCTGCACGGCGCGATCTACCTCGCCCAGCAGGGCAACGCCGGGCCGAGCCAGGGTAGCAACCCATTCCCCGACCACCTGCTCGCCTTCTATCTCGTCGCCGAAGTCGCCAACATCGTGCTGAAGATCCCCGGCGAAGTCAGTCTCGACCCGACCACCGGTCAGATCACGACGCGCTTCGGGGAAGACCCGATCACGCACTCGTTCCTGCCACAGCTGCCCTTCAGCCACCTGCGCGTCGAATTCTTCGGCGACAGCTATGCCCCGCTGTCCACCCCCTACCAGTGCGGCGCCTACACGGTCACCAGCCAGCTCACGCCGTGGTCAGCGCCCCAGTCGGGTCCGCCGGCGACGCCGAGCTCGAGCTTCGAGATCGACGAAGACTGCCATGGACCAGAGTTCAACCCATCGTTCGTGGCCGGCACCGAAAGCAATCGGGCGGGCGCCTACAGCTCGTTCTCGACCACGTTCCGTCGTGCGGACGGTGAAGGGCAGTTCAGCCGCATCCAGGTCAAGCTGCCACCGGGTCTGCTGGGGAACGTCGCATCGGTCCCACTGTGCGGGGAACCGCAGGCCAGGCTGGGCGAATGCCCGGCGGCGAGCCGCATCGGTCACGTGATCGCCGGCGTCGGCGCGGGGCCAAACCAGTTCTACGTCTCAGGCGAAGTATTTCTCACCGGCCCGTACAACGGCGCGCCGTACGGCCTAGCGATCGAGGTGCCGGCGATCGCCGGTCCGTTCAACCTCGACGTCAAAGAACTTCCCAACCACACTTTCGAAGAACACCCGATCGTGGACCGAGCCGCGCTCGACGTCGACCCGCACACCGCGGCGGCAACGGTGACCTCGGACTCGCTACCACAGATCGTGCAGGGCATCCCGCTGCAGATTCGCACGGTCAACGTCACAGTCGACCGGCCCGGATTCATCTTCAACCCCACGAGTTGCGCCCCGATGGCAATCGGGGGTCTGGCGGCGGATACGCTCGGTCAGAGCGCTCAGCTGGCCTCGCGCTTTCAGGCCGCCGACTGCGCCTCGCTGGCGTTCAAACCGAAATTCACCGTCAGCACGTCGGGTCACACATCGCGCTTGGGCGGGGCGAGCCTCGACGCCAAGCTCAGCTACCCGGCCGGAGCGCAGGGCAGCGAGGCGAACATTGCCATGGCCAAGGTGGCTCTCCCCAAGCAGCTGCCCTCGCGTCTGACGACGCTGCGCAAGGCGTGCACCGCCGCGACATTCGAAAAGAATCCGGCCGGCTGTCCACCGGCGTCGGTCATCGGTGTGGTGAAGGTCACAACGCCGGTGCTGCCGGGTACGCTGACCGGCCCGGTGTACTTCGTCTCCCATGGTGGCGAGGCATTCCCGAGCCTGGTCGTGGTCCTGCAGGGCGACGGTCTCAGGGTCGACCTGATCGCCTCGACGTTCATCAGCAAAGCGGGGGTCACGACCTCCACGTTCAAGACCGTCCCCGACGTTCCGGTCGGCGCCTTCGAGCTCTACTTACCAGAGGGTACGTACTCCGCGCTCGCCGCCAACGGCGACCTGTGCAAGTCGAAGCTTGCGATGCCCACCACGTTCGTCGCCCAGAACGGCGCTGAAATCCACCAGTCCACGCCGATCGCCGTCACGGGTTGCCCGCGGGCCAGGAAGGTCGCTGGCGCTCGTCGCAAGAAGGTCGCCACTGCCCGCTCCAAGAAGGCCGCCCGGGCCGCCGGAGCTGGTCAGGACCGCCGAGCCGGTCACGCCGGCGGGGCGGATCACGGTGGCGGGGCTGGCCACGCTGACAGGACCGGCCGCTGATGCGCGCGCACAGGCTCCTGCCCACGAGTCTCCTGCTTGCGCTCAGCTGCATCCTCGTGCTTGCCGCTGTCCCAACGCAGGCGCGGACCACGCGCCTGCCGGAAGCGTTCGAACTGAAGCCGCAACCGCCGTTCAGCACCCCGACCGGCGTGGCGATCGACCAGGAAACGGGCAACGTGTACGTGGCGAACGGTGGGCCCGAAACGGTTGACGTGTTCGGCAAGGAAGGCGGCGTTCCGGCAGGAGGCGTGCCCGCGACGATCGCGGCGGGGTTCAGCTTTGGCCTCGAACCGGCCGAGGTGGCGATCGACAACGCCTGCTACTACCACGAACCGCGTCTGACCGGCGGTGCATGTGCAGCGTTCGACCCCTCCAACGGCGACGTTTACGTGGCGAACGTGAGAGGTAACGCGATCGACAAGCTCAGGCTGAACACCGTTAGCAAAGAATACGAAGTCATCCAGGAATTTCGCGGGTTCGGCGGAGGGGGCGAACCGGACGGCGTCGCCGTCGACCAGCAGGGCAATGTGTACGTCGCCGACTATCACGAACAGGCGATCACGGAGCTCAACTCGGAAGCGAACGCCACAGAGGTCGGGCAGATCGAACAGCACACGGTCGAACACCCCGCCTTCGTGGCGGCTGGCGGACCAGGCGTGCTGTATGTCGGCGGTTATCAGAACACAGGGGTGGTGAAGCTCGAATTCGATACCACCACACATCTGGTCGAACACGAAACGCTGCTAGACGGCAACGGCGGCGCGGTGGCGGTCGATGGGCACGGCAACGTCTACGTCGACGAGGGCGGCGGGATCAGCGAATACGATTCGTCGGGGAAATTCACAGGACAGTTCCAGTTCGACGCCGGACGGCAGATCGGCGGTGGCGAGGGCGTCGCGGTCAACAACGAATCGGGAGACCTCTACGCCGGAAACCTCGCTTACGGAGCACTCGTGGCCGAGCCCGAACCGATCACCGAAGGCCCCTCTAATGTTGAAAAGACGACGGCCACGCTGCACGGCACGGTCAACCCAGGCGGCGAGGCAGCCACCTATTATTTCGAATACGGCCCCTGCCCCGAAGGAACCGGCAGCTGTGCCGGCGCGGGGTACCCGTCGCGCACGAGCGAAGGGATGGTGGGCGCCGCCAAAGAAGACGAACCGATGCCTGTCGAAGCGGTCGTGGCCGGACTTGCGGCGGGCACCGCCTATCACGTGCGCCTGGTCGCTCTCAACGCGGGCACGCCCAAGCAGACTGGCGCGGAAGTGGTCTTCGAAACGGTGCTTGGGGTAGCGGGCGTCGGCCGGTGCGCAGCGAGTGAAAATGGGATCGAGGCTCACGGCGCGACGGTCGAAGCTCCGCTGAATCCGTCCGTGGGCGAACTGCCTGTCGAATACCGCTTCGAATACGGCACGAGCGTCCCGCCGCGCGCCACTGAACCCTACGAACACAAAACTGGGGCACAGGAAGTGACGGACGCGGCCCAGATCGGCATCGTCACGGCGGTGCTTCCGGGCGCCATGGGATCACCCCTGGTTCCGAACACGACCTACCACTGCCGGCTGGTGGCAGCCGCGGAAGGCGCCGAGGCCTTCGGCGCAGACAACACGTTCACCACCAGCCCCGCACCCCCGAAGAGCGAAGCAGTTTCGGCGACACCCGGCTCGACTCCCCGTACAAGCGAGCTGCTCTCGGGCAGGGTCGACCCCGAAAACAGCGCCACAACCTACCAGTTCGCCTATATCGATCAGGCAGAATCCGCTACCGGGCACGCTTGGATAGTCACGCCCGCCGCTGGCGCGGGCGCAGGCTCCGTACCCACGCCCGTCGGGCCCGTGCGGATCGCCGGCCTGCGGGCCGGCGCGACCTATGAATACAAGCTGATCGCCACCAACTCCTTCGATGAACGCGAAACCAGCAAAGATCAGACCTTCACCACAGCGCCCGCCACGCTTCCGCGCGTTGGCGCTGGCCAGGTAAGCGGCATTACCCAGACCGCCGCCACCGTCTCGGGCGCAATCGACCCGCAGGGGCTGCCCACCGCTTACGAACTTCAGCTCACGACCACGGTCGTCTGCCGCCATGGCGAGACTCCCTGCGCGGGGGCCGAGGCGAGCTACAGCGGCGCTCCGATCTTCGGCACGCTCGCGCCGGGCCGAGAAGCGATCGAGGTGGGCCTCGAAGACCTCACGCCGGCCACCACCTACCATTACAGGATCGTCGCGACCAACGAAGATGGCACCGAATACGGGCCCGACGCGACCTTTACAACCCTCGGAGTCCCCTCCCCAATCACCCAGCCGCTCGCGACGCCGCTGATTGCCACTCCCAGCATCGCCTTCCCCAACGCGGGAAAGCCGACCAATGCGTTGACAAGCGCCCGGAAGCTCAAACAGGCGCTCGCGACATGCAGAAAGAAACATTCCAAGAAAAAGCGGACGATATGTGAAAAGCGGGCCCACATGCGGGACGGCCCGGCAAAAGGGAAAAGCTAGAAGCACGGCTTGAACCTCTCCGCTTGCGCGGCCATCCACTATGATTTCGCAATATATGGACTGGGCGCACATAGAGAAATTTGTAGTCGAGCGAGGGTTGATCGCAGCCGTACTTCTGCTCGCCGGCGTGGCCGTCGCGGGATGCGGCCGTTCCTCCACGGACGCCGCGGTGGGGACGAGCAGCGAACATGCGCCGAGCTCGTCCTCATCGAGCCCGTCCTCCTCGGGACCGTCCTCCTCGCCGGTAGCTCCCCCCTCGGGCCCGTCCGCGGCGAGGACCCCTACGCAGCGTCCGACCGCGCAGAGCACCGTCCGGCCACCCCCGGTGACAGTCAAGTTGTCGGTCCTCGGCGTGGGCCCCGAACCGGCGAACCTGATCCCCAAGAACAACACGTGCGACGGAGCGAATGTGCCACTTTCCTTCACCTGGAGCGCCGTCCCACACGGCACCGCGGAGCTCGTCCTGTTCGTGATCAACATCAGGCCAGTCCGGGAAAGCGCGTTCGTCGACTGGGCTGTAGCGGGTCTCAGGCCGAGCTCACGTGGCATCACGGCTGGCACGCTCCCGCCCGGTGCGCTCGCCGGCGTCAACAGCCTCGGCAGGGTGGGCTACTCGATCTGCCCTCCGAAGGGCACGAGCGAAACTTACATAGCCAGGCTGGTGGCGCTGGCGCACCCGCTTGCGGCCCGGTCCGGCTTTGACGGGAAGACGTTATTCATGGAAGCCGAACGAGCGGCCAAGGCAATCGGCGTCACCGGCGCCGGCAGCTACTCGCGGTAGCAGCGCCAGCGTAACTCTCGGCCGGCGCCCCGCGAAGCTCCGCGGCTAGACATCCATGCCATGGATCGGCCCTCGGCATCTGCGGCTCGCTGCGTCCTGTCGCCCTGCGAGGCTCGCAGTCAGCCGGACATGCGTGACGGTGTCCGTTACTCCAGCGTCGCCGCCAGCGCCTCGCCCAGGTGGGGGTGGCGGAAGCGGTAGCCCAGCACGAGCGCCTTGGCGGGCAGCACCCGTGCGCCGGTGGTCACGATCTGGGCCATCTCCCCATAGAGCATCCGCAGCGCGAGGCCCGGCACGGGCAGCAGCGCGGGGCGGTGCAGCGCGGCCCCCAGAGCGTGGGCGAGCTCGCCGTTTGTGACCGGCTCTGGAGCGGTCCCGTTGACCGGCCCCGACCAGCGCTCGTCTGCGAGGGCTGCGCGGAGAATCTCCACGAGGTCCTCGACGTGGATCCAGGAGACGTACTGGCGACCTCCCGCCACCGGGCCGCCGAGCCCGAGGCGGAAGGGGGGCAGCATCTTCGCCAGGGCGCCCCCGTGGGGGTCCAGCACCACCCCGGTGCGCACCTGCACGTTGCGCATTCCCCAATCCCCGACGCGGCGCGCCTGCGCCTCCCAAGCCGCGCACACCTCCGCCAGGAAATCCCGTCCCTGGGGTGCCTCCTCGTCCAGGGGCTCCTCGCCGCGGGCCCCGTAGTAGCCGATCGCGGAGGAGCTCACCAGCACCTTGGGCAAAGTCCCCTCCCCGCCCATCGCGCCGCACGCGTGCAGCCCCTCCACGAGATGGTGGGTGCCGCGCACACGGCTCTTGCTGATCTCCCGCTTGGCGCGCGGGCTCCAGCGCTGCGCGACGTTCGCGCCCGCCAGGTGCACCACGGCGTCGCGGCCCCGGAGCGCGTCCACGGGGGCCGCTTCCTCGAGCGGCTTCCAGCGCGCCGCCGCCACGCCCAAACGGTCCCCCGCCCTGTCTGGGTCGCGCGAGAGCACCGTGACCTCCACCCCTTCGGCCACCAGCAGCGCAACCAGCTTGGTCCCGATCAGCCCCGTCGCCCCGGTGACGGTTACGCGCATCGCGTCAGTCTCACCCCGGGGCGTTCACCGTCGCTGGGCCCCTCGCGGGCGCGCCCGGCGTGAGCGGGGTGTGGGTGCTGGCCGAACCGGGGCGAGCCGCAGGCGAGTGTCTCCCGGCTTCGGTCGAGGTGTCCCCCTGGGCGAAGCCCACCTCCTGGCCCGCGAGCGCGGTGCCGCTCGAACGCGCCTGCTCGGCCACCGCCGCGGCGACCGCGGGGGCCACGTCGCGATTGAACACCGAGGGGATGATGTAATCCTCGCGCAGCTCCTCCTCGGGGACGATCGCGGCGATCGCGCGCGCCGCCGCCATCTTCATCTCCTCGGTGATTTGACGCGCCCGCACGTCCAGTGCGCCGCGGAAGATTCCGGGGAAGCAGAGCACGTTGTTGATCTGGTTGGGGTAGTCCGAGCGTCCGGTGGCCATGATGCGCACGTACGGCGCCGCCTCCTCGGGGATCACCTCGGGGTTGGGGTTGGCCATTGCGAACACCATCGCGTCGTCGTTCATGCGCGCGAGCGCCTCCGCGGGCAGCGCGCGCGCGCCGGAGAGCCCGACCAACAGATCCGCCCCCTCGATCGCGTCCGCGGGTGAGCCCGCCAGGCACTCGGGGTTGGTGACCTCCGCGAACCAGCGCTTGATGGGATTCATCGAGCCGTCGAGGTAGTCCGCGCGGCGCACGTGCAATACCCCCTGGGAGTCGGCGCCGACGATGTTGTGCACCCCCGCCTCGCGCATGATCTTGGTCACCGCGATCCCCGCCGCGCCGAGGCCGATGATCAGCACGCGCAGGTCCTCCAGGCGCCGCTGGGTGAGCTTCACGGCGTTCAGCAGCGCCGCCATCACCACCACCGCGGTGCCGTGCTGGTCGTCGTGGAAGATCGGGATGTCGAGCTCCTGCTTGAGGCGCTCCTCGATCTCGAAGCAGCGCGGCGCGGAGATGTCCTCCAGGTTGATTCCCCCGAACGCGGGCGCGATCAGCTTGACGGTGCGCACGATCTCCTCGGGATCGGTGCTCTCCAGGCAGATTGGGAAGGCGTCGACGCCCGCGAACTCCTTGAACAGGCAACACTTGCCCTCCATCACCGGCATCGCCGCCGCCGGCCCGATGTCGCCGAGGCCGAGCACCGCGGTGCCGTCGGAGACCACCGCCACCGTGTTGCGCTTGATCGTGTACTGGAACGCCTTGCCCGGGTCGTCTCTGATCGCCAGGCAGACCCGTGCGACGCCGGGGGTGTAGGCCATCGAGAGATCGTCGCGCGTCTTCAGGGGGTGCTTGTTGTGCTGTTCGATCTTGCCCCCCACGTGTAGCAGGAACGTGCGGTCGATCGTGTCGATCACCTCCACCCCCGCGAGCGCCTGGATGCCTGTGAGGATCTCCTCCCAGTGCATGCGGTTGGCGGCGTCCACCACCACGTCGCGCACGCTGCCCTCCGCGTCGACCTCCACGGGGTCCACCGCCACGACCATCCCGCCCGCCTCGCCGATCGCGCTCGTCACCGACCCCAGCAGCGCGCCCTGGGCGTCGTCGAGCTTCACGCGGATCGTGAGTCGGTACTGGGCGCTGGGGGTGACGTTCACGGGCAGGGGCTCCTGGCTTGGTCGAGGGGCTGCCATCTTATTGTGCGCCGCCTGTCCTAAAGTGCTCCACCGTGGCGACCCGCGCGACAGCCTCCTCGGCCCCATCGGGGCAGGAGGCGCCTAGGCTGTTCCTGATCGACGGCCCCAGCCTGGTCTACCGCGCGTTCTTCGCGCTGCCCGAGTCGATCGCCACCTCCACCGGGGTTCCCACGAACGCGATCTTTGGGTTCGCCTCGATGCTCGTCAAGATCGTCACCGACTACGGAGTCTGCCCCACCGTGGTCGCCTGGGACGCCGGCACCTCCGGGCGCACCGAGCTGTTCCCCGAGTACAAGGCCCAACGCCGCTCGCGCCCAGATCTGCTCAAACAGCAGTGGCCCGCGATGGAACCGTTGGTGGAGGCGTTTGGGTACCGCAACGTGAAGGTCGAGGGCTACGAGGCCGACGACGTGATCGCCTCGCTCGCCGAGCGCGCAATGCGCTCCGACCCCCCGGTGCCGGTGACGATTGTGACGGGCGACCGCGACGTCTTTCAGCTGATCGACGAGCTGGGGCTCGTCGAGGTGATGGCCACCTCGCGGGGGATCACCGACACCAAGCTCTACGACCACCAGGCGGTGCTCGACCGCTACGGCATCCCCCCGGCGCTGATCCCCGACTTCTACGGCCTCAAGGGGGACACCTCCGACAACATCCCCGGGGTCCCGGGGATCGGCGATAAGACGGCCTCGGATCTGATCCAGCGCTACGGCACGCTCGAGGAAGTGCTCGATCACATCGCCGACATCAGTGGCGCCAAGCGCAAACAGAACCTCAGAGAGCACGCTGATGACGCCCGCGTCTCCAAGCGCTTGGCCACTGTGGAGCGCAACGTGCCGTTCGATCTCGACCCCACGGCCGAGGCCGCCCGCGACCCCGACCGCTCGCGTCTGCGTGAGGTGTTCCGCGAGTACGAGCTGCGCGACCCCCTGCGCCGCCTCGAGGAGGCCCTCGGCGACGCCGAGCTCGAGGTTCCCGCGGGCCCCGCCGAAGTGCGGCTCACCGGCCGTGTGCGCGCCGGGACCCCCGCCGACATTCCTGCGCTCGCCGCCTCCGCCGCTGAGCGGACAGGATCGGGAACGCCTGAGTTATGTCTAGTGGTGCGTCCCCCCGAGACGCCCGAGGGGGCGCTGTTCGCGGAGGGCGCCGGGTGGCGCTTCGCGGTCGCATCCACAGGCGCCGGGGTGAAGGGTGGGACAGCCGCCGGCGAGGTGGGAGGTGGGGGAGCAGCCAGTGGGGGAGCAGCCGGCTCCAAGCGGTCGGCCGCGCTCCCCGAGGGCCTGTACGGTGACTGCGACAGCCCCGAGGAGGTTGCGGCCGCCTGCGGGGAGCTGCCGGTGGTCGTGCACGACGCCAAGGCCCTCGGCCTCGTGCCCACGGGCCTCGTCCACGACACCATGCTGGGCGCCTACCTGCTGGAGCCCGCCCGGCGTGGGTACCCGTTCGCGGAGCTCTGCGAGGAGCGCGGCCTCGCCGCCGACGTCGAGGACCCCGCCGCGCGCGACGCGCTGCTCGTGGGGGCGCTCGCCGCGTGGCAGCGCGAGCAGATCGCCGAGCGTGGCCTGGAGGGGCTGATGCGCGACATCGAGCTGCCCCTGGTGCGGGTGCTGCGCGCGATGGAGCTGATCGGGGTGCGCCTCAACGTGCCCCGCCTGCAGGAGGTGGCGGCGCGGGTGCGCGATGAGATCGCCGAGCTCGAAGGAGAAATCTTCGCCCTCGCCGACGAGGAGTTCCTGATCGCCTCCCCCCAGCAGCTGGGGGAGATCCTGTTCGAGAAGCTCGGCCTCTCGCGCAAGCGGCGCGGCAAGATCGGCTACTCAACGGACGCCCGTGTGCTGCAGGCGATCCGCTCCGAGCACGTGATCGTGCCCCGCATCGAGCGCTGGCGGGAGCTCTCCACGCTGATCAAGACCTACTTCGACGTGCTCCCCGCCCAGGCCGACCAGCGCTCGCGGATCCACACCACCTTCCTGCAGGCCGTCGCCCAGACCGGGCGGCTGTCGAGCACCAACCCGAACATGCAGAACGTCCCCATCCGCACTGCCCTGGGCCGTGAGATCCGCGGCTGCTTCGAGGCCGAGGAGGGCGCCCAGCTGATCTCCGCGGACTACTCCCAGATCGAGCTGCGCGTGCTCGCCCACGCCGCCGAGGAGCCGGTGCTGAAGGAGATCTTCGAACGCTCCGAAGACGTCCACACTGCCACCGCCTCGCAGGTCTTCGGGGTCCCCCCTGAGCAGATCGACCCCGGGATGCGGGCGAAGTCGAAGATGATCAACTACGGGATTGTCTACGGGCTCTCCGACTACGGCCTCGCCGACCGCCTCAACATCCCCCGCGAGGAGGCCAAGGAGTTCATCGACGCCTACCTCACCCGCTTCCCCCGGGTGGCCCAGTTCATGAAGGACACGATCGAGCGCGCCAAGGAGGACGGGCACGTCACCACCCTCTGGGGCCGCCGCCGCCAGATCCCCGAGCTGCGCGCCCGCAACTTCCAGGTGCGCTCCCTCGGGGAGCGCCTCGCTGTCAACACCGTCGTGCAGGGCACCGCCGCGGACATCATCAAGCTCGCGATGGTCCGCTGCCACAGCGCGCTCGCGGCGGAGGGGATGGGCACCCGCCTGATCCTCACGATCCACGACGAGCTGCTCTTCGAAGGCCCCCCCGCGGAGCTGTCCGCCGCGCGTGAGCTGATCGAGCGCGAGATGGTGAGAGTTTGGGAGCTCGAGCCCCCGATGGCGGTGGACATCGGCGTGGGGTGCAACTGGCTGGAGGCCAAGTGAGCCAGCCACCGGCGTCGCCCCAGCGGCGCCGTCCCTGCGAGCGCCGTCCCTGCGAGCGTCTTCCCTGCGAGCGTCTTCCCGCGCTCGGGGCAGATCCCCGGCGGTTTGCCGTGCCTACTCTGGGGAACAGAACTGGGGATGGTCGGTGAGTCGCGCGCTGGCCGTGATCCTGGCTGCGGGGGCCGGCGTGCTGGTGGGAATGCAGGCCCCAATCAACGCCCGCCTCGGCCGCGCTCTGGGCAGCATTCAGGCGGCGAGCCTCTCCTTCATCGTGGGGACCGTCGCGCTCGTGACGATCTCCGTGATCTCGAGCGGCGGCCTCGGCACCTTCAACGACCTCAGCCGCCCGCCCTGGTGGGCGTTCATCGGCGGCCTGCTCGGGGCGACCTACGTGACCGTGGCGATCCTCACCGTCCGCACCCTCGGCGTCAGCGCCCTCACCGCCGCGGTGATCGCCGGCCAGTTGACGATCGCGGTGGTGATCGACCGCTTCGGCCTGCTCGGCGTCGCCCGCCAGCCGATCGGCCCGCAGCGCATCGTCGGCCTCGTGCTGCTCGTGATCGGAGTCGCGCTCGTTGTGCGCAGGTGAGCGCTGGTCGGCGGAAGGTCCCGACGGGTACTGCCCATTTCTGCTCGCGCCGCGACCCTCAGACCGCGGCGGGAACGGCCGCGTTCGCCGCGGCGGGCTCCGGCGCGATGCACACCATCCCCTCGCTGAAGCCGGCGGGGGTCATCTCGAAGGCGCTGTTGAAGCGGGCGCGCATGTCCTCCAGCACGATCACGTTGGTGAGCTCCACCAGCTGGCGCTCGTCGAAGTGCTCGCGCAGCGCCGCGAACAGCTCGTCGCTCACCCGCACCGGCGTGCGGCTGATCGCCGCGGCGTAGTCGAGCACGAGTTTCTCCAGCGAATTGAACAGATCGCTCTCCCTGTAGTTGGGCAGCGCCAGCAGCTGCTCCTCGGTGACCCCCTCCTTGCGCCCCAGGGCGGAGGCGATGTCGCAGCAGAACTCGCAGTTGACGATCGCCGCCGCCTTCAGCTGGGCAAGCGCCTTCAGGCGCTCATCGACACGACGCTGCTTGCCGCTCGCCTGCTCGAACATCCCGTAGCCGAGCAGCAGCCCGGGTGCGTGGGCGTAGACGGCGACCGGATCCATCATCCGGCCGAACTGACGGCGGGTCATGCGATAGGTGATTTTCACGAGCGGCCCGGCCTTGCGGGCGGGCACGACGTCGATCCGGGTCATCTCTGTACCTCCAACGGTCGCAGTGACTCGCGCGCGAGCCACACCAGCACGGCGGTCGCGAGCGCGAGCGATATGAAATCCGCCGGCCCCAGCCAATGGGGGTGGGCGGCTCCGATGTCCACGAGGTGGTTGATCGAGTGCAGCACGAACTGCAGCGCCACGCAGCAGAGCACTGGGGTGCGCCACCCGGGGCGCCAATACGCCACCAGCAGCGCCGCTGCGAATGCTGCATAGAACGTCGCGGTGTCGCGCATATAGTGGTCATTCTGGATGCCGAACGGCCCCACGTCGGCGAAGAACACATGCGGCGCGAGGATCATCAGTGCGGCGGTCGCGAAACAGTAGGCGGCGAATGCGAGCAGGCCCACGCGGAGGACCGTCATACGCTCCCGCGAGCGGGTCGCGTCGAGGGCGCGTCGCGCGAATGTGCGCGGACCAACAGGGGTGGTTGACATAGCGCTACTCTACCCAAGAGGTGGACCCCAAAGAGTGACCAATCTAGCGACTAAATCGGGTACCAATCTCGGGCCCGAGCTGCTGGTCCAGCTGTGCGGAGGCCGTCGGCGCGCACAGCTCGAGGATCGTCTGCGCGAGCTCGTGCGCGAGGGCACGCTCCCCACCGGCGCCCGGCTGCCCTCCTCGCGCGAGCTGGCCGGCGACATCGGCGTCTCGCGCCGGCTGGTGGTGGACGCCTACGCGCAGCTGCTCGCGGAGGGCTATCTCGTGGCCCGACAGGGCGCCGGCACCTACGTGGCGGAGACCGCGGGCGCGTCGCCCGCCACCCCCGCCGAGCCGCCCGCTCGCGCACCGCGCTTCGACTTCTTCCCCGGCGCCCCCGACCTCGCCTCGTTTCCCAGGGCGCTGTGGCTGCGCGTGCTGCGCGAAGTGCTGCGCTCCGTGCCCCCCAGCTCGTTCGCCTACCCGGACGTGCGCGGTGCCCCCGAGCTGCGCCGCGCCCTCGCCGACTACCTGCGGCGGGTGCGCGGCGTCGTCGCCGAGCCGCGCTCGATCGTGGTCTGCGCCGGGGCCACCCAGGGCCTTGCGCTGCTCGGCCGGGCGCTCGTGCGCCTGGGCCTTCAGACGATCGCCGTGGAGGACCCCTGTCTGCCACCGCACCGCGCGGTGCTCGCCTACGCGGGCCTGGAGGTGCGCGGCACGCCGGTCGACGCGGAGGGCCTCGACGTCGGCGCTCTCGCGGCTCCCGCGGTCCTCAGCACTCCCGCGCACCAGTGCCCCACCGGCGTCGTGCTATCGCCGCGGCGCCGCACGGCGCTGATCGAGTGGGCCCGCGCGGGGGGCCTCGTGATCGAGGACGACTACGACGCCGAGTTCCGCTACGACCGCGCGCCGCTGGGGGCGCTGCAGGGGCTGGCGCCCGATCGCGTCGTCTACCTGGGGACGGCCTCCAAGACGCTCGCCCCGGGGCTGCGGCTCGGCTGGCTGGTGCTGCCGGCCGCGCTGATCGACGCCGTCGTGGAGGCCAAGCTCCTCGACGATCTCGGCTCGCCCACGATCGACCAGCTCGTGCTCGCACGGCTGATCGAGACCGCGGCCTACGACCGCCACCTGCGCAAGGCACGCCGACGCAACCGCAAGCGCCGCGACGCCCTGATCGCCGCCGTCGCGCGGCATCTCCCCGCTGCGCGGGTGAGCGGCATCTCCGCGGGATTGCACGCGCTCGTGTGCCTGCCACGCGCCGTCGACGCACAGCAGCTGCTCACCGATGCCGCCCGCCACTCGGTGGGGGTCTACCCACTCACCCTGCACATGCTCCAGCCGCCGCGGGAGACCGACTCGCTGGTGCTGGGCTACGCAGGGCTCAGCGAGCCCGCGATCGAGGAGGGCATCCGCAGGCTGGCCGAGGTTCTTGGGAAGCTGCGGCGATGACTCCCGACGACGCCCCGTCTCAGGTTGCCCGTCCCGGCGCGCGTCCACGCCCGGGGCGGAGGCTGCCGGCGGCCCTCTTCGGAGCGCGGATGGCCGCGCGGAGCGCCCCGCGGGGTGCCAGAGAGATAGTCCACGCGCCACGCGACGGCTCGCTCGATCGGATCCGCGCCTGCAAGCGCTCCCTGCTGGTCACCTACCGGCGCGACGGGACGCCCGTGCCCACGCCGGTGTGGGCGGCGGAGGCCGACGGTCGCCTCTATGTGCGCACCGAGCGCACCGCGGGCAAGGTCAAGCGACTGCGCAACAACCCCCGCCTGCTAGTGGCCCCCTGCACGGTGCGCGGCAAGCCGCTCGGCACGCCGTTGGGGGCGACCGCCAGGATGCTCCCGCCCGAGCAGGAGCCGCTCGCCGAGCGGACGCTCGCGGCTCGCTACGGGCTCGGGCGGGAGATCTTCGAGTGGGCGATGGACGTGCTGCGCGTGGACATGGGCTACCTGGAGATTGTTCCGGGAAACTGGGATGGCGCCGAGTAGGTCAGGTCGCGGCTCTCCGCGGCTCTCAGTGCGGAAGGTGGCGTGATCGGCGCAGCGTGCTTCCTGGGGTTCTAGCTATCTAGCTAGGGCGTGCTACGATCTGACCATGGCGATCAGCGTTGGTATGCACGAGGCCAAGACAACCCTGTCGCGATTGGTGGATGCGGCGCAGTCGGGTGAGGAGGTCGTGATTACGCGCCGGGGCGAGCCGGTTGTGAAGCTGGAGCCGGTGCCGTCGGCAAAACCGCGCGTCAGCCTCTATGGATCGCTCAAAGGCCAGATCAAGATGGCGGATGATTTCGACGAGCTACCAGAGGATATTCTGAAAGCCTTCGAGGGCGATGATCCAGACGATCCGCTGTGCTGATCGTCGATACGCACGCCGCGCTCTGGTTTCTGGAAGGGGACCGGCGCCTGTCGCGCGCTGCTCGCAGAGTGATCGAAGACGACAGGGCCGAGCGTCTGCTGAGTGCGGTCTCAGTAATTGAGGTTGCCGTCAAGCGCAGGCTGGGCAAGCTCGACATGTCGGCTGACTTCTACGAGGCGATGTACAGACAGGGATTGCGAGGACTGCCCGTGACCGACAGACACGCTAGGCGGCTCGCCGACCTGCCGTTGCACCATCGTGATCCCTTCGACCGTCTGCTCGTGGCCCAGGCTCAGGTTGAGGGCATGGCGATTCTGAGCGCCGACGAGCGTCTGCGCGCCTACGACGTGCCGATCCTCTGGTAGCTCAGGTGCCCCGCGCCGATCCGGCGCTCGCCTGGGACCGCCCCAGCCGACCCCATCCTGACCCCCTTGTGGGGTCCTTATTAAAAAAATCAAATCAGTACCCCCGCGAGGTGCGCGCTCAGGCCGTCGCGGCGGCCGTTGGCCGATCTTCGATCGGTCGCCTGCCGACGACCGGCCGGCGGGGGCTCGGGCCGACGAACGAGGGCGGGGCGATCCGCATGTAGTGCTCGAACGCCCACGCGCACACCGCGGGCCGTTCCATGCCCCGCACGATCGCGGTGACCGCACGGCTGGGGGTCATGCGCCCGACGGCGCGCTGGGTGAAGAGCAGCGAGCTGAACTTCCACGCGTGGGCGTGGGAGAACGCCCCATAGCGTTGCAGCGCCTGCGCGCGGGTGCTCGTGCCGGCGAGCACCGCCCGCAGCTCCCGCCCGCAGGCGAGGCCGAAGTAGAGGGCGGTGCGGATGCCCTCCGCGGTGAGCGGCAGGCAGTGCCCCGCGGAGTCCCCCGCGAAGAACACCCCCTCCTCCACCGCGGGGCGCAGCTGGTGGGGGATCCAGTTGCCCTGGTAGCCGCTCTCGCCCAGTCCGAGCTCGCGGGCAAGGCGCACCGTGGGCTCCTTGACGTGGTGGGCCGGCCAGAACGAGCCCACCCCCACACGCACCTCATCACGGGCGGGAAAGCTCCACGAGTAGCCCGAGCGGATGTAGCGGGGGTCGATCCACAGCTCCATCTGCTCGCCCGTCCCCTGGGGGTGGACCTCGAGGCCCCGGGAGAGCCGCGCGTTGGGTGGCTGGATCGGGACCCGGTTGGAGAGCGCACGGCGCCAGCCGAGGGCGTCCACGATCAACGGCGCGCGCAGCTCCCCGCGGTCGGTGTGCACCACGAAGCCCTCCCGGCGCTCCACCTTGGCGGTCTCGAACTCCGTCCGGCCCGCCTGGCCCTGCTCCCACAGCAGGGCGCACAGCTCGCGGTAGTCGAAAGTCGAAAACGTCCACGGCAGCCTCCAGCGGGCGCTCCGCCACGGGGTGTGCACGAGCAGCTCGTCGAACGTCTGAAGCAGCGAGCCCCCAAGCCCCATCGCCTCCAGCCATGTTGTGGGGATGCCACACGCCGAGGTCTGGCGCTCGCCGATCTCGTAGCGGTCGATCACCAGTATCCGTGCCCCTGACCCCGCCAGCTCCCGCGCCACGGCGAGCCCGGCGAAGCTGGCCCCGCAGATCAGCACGTCGCAGTCGCGCTCCAAGCGGGTGCGGTCGGCTCCCCGCTTGGTCGCTCGCACAGGCATCCCCCCGCATGATACGAGCGCCGCGCGCCCGCCGGGGGCCGGCGGGCGGGTGGGCATCGCATCCCCAGCGCGCTGCGCTAGGCTTCGACCGGTGCAAGCACTAGTGGAGAAACCCGAAGCCCGCGTGGTCGAGGGATCAAACGGCCTGCTGCTCGAAGTCGAAGGGCAGATCGTCCCCAACTACGACGCCACCATGCAGCCCTTCGAGGAGGGCGAGGTGGTCACCGGCAAGGTCGTGCGCATCGACAAGGACGAGGTCCTCGTCGACATCGGCTACAAGTCGGAGGGGGTCATCCCCTCCGCGGAGCTCTCGATCCGCAAGTCCGTGGATCCCCGCGAGGAGGTCGAGCTGGGCGAGGAGGTCGACGCGATCGTCCTCACCAAGGAGGACCAGGACGGCCGCCTGATCATGTCCAAGAAGCGCGCCCGCTTCGAGAAGGCGTGGCGACGCATCGAGGGGGCCGCCGAGTCCGGCCAGCCCGTGGAGGGCACCGTGATCGAGGTCGTCAAGGGCGGCCTGATCATCGACCTCGGGGTGCGCGGCTTCTTGCCCGCCTCGCTCGTCGACATCCGCCGGGTCCCCAACCTCGACGAGTACATGGGCACCAAGATCGAGACCAAGGTGATCGAGCTCAACCGCTCCCGCAACAACGTCGTGCTCTCCCGCCGCGCCGTGCTGGAGGAGGAGCGCAAGGAGGTCCGTCAGCAGATCCTCGACCGCCTCCAGCCCGGTCTCGTGGTGGAGGGCCAGATCTCCAACATCGTGGACTTCGGGGCGTTCGTGGACCTCGACGGGATCGACGGGCTGATCCACATCTCCGAGCTCTCCTGGTCGCACGTCAACCATCCCTCGGAGATCCTCAACATCGGGGACACCGTGCAGGTCAAGGTGCTCGACATCGACCGCGACCGCCAGCGCATCTCATTGGGCCTCAAGCAGACCCAGGAGGACCCCTGGCAACGGATCGTGGACACCTACAACATCGGCGACGAGCTGGAGGGCACCGTCACCAAGGTGGTCACCTTCGGAGCGTTCGTCGAGATCCTCGACGGGGTGGAGGGCCTGGTGCACATCTCCGAGCTCGCCGCCCACCACGTGGAAAGTCCCCGCGAGGTTGTCCACCCCGGGGATGAGATCCGCGTGAAGATCCTCGAGATCGACTCCGAGCGCCGCCGCCTGTCGCTGTCGGCCAAGCGCGTGGAGGGCCAGATCCTGCCGCTGCCGCGCCCCGCGGACGCGGTCACCCCGCCCGCCTCCGAGGCGGAGCAGGCGGGGGAGCCGCAGGACGGCGCGATGGAGGTGCAGCCGCCGGCGGGGGAGGCGGGGCAGGCCGGGGAGCCGCAGACAGCCGACTTGGAGCCTGACGTGGCGGCGGTACCCGCCACGGAAGGGGAGGCGGTGGGGGCCGCCATCCAGACGGCGCAGCCAGGATCGGGACCCACCCACCCGACCGAGGAGGCAGCCGCGGCGACGGAGCCGGAGGTCGAGGCAGGAGAATCGGAGCCCACCCACCCGCGCGCGGCGGACGAGTCCGCCGCCGGGGCTGGAAGTGGAGAGGAGCCCGAGCCAGCTGCCGAGGCCCCGGCTTCGACGCCGGATCCAGGGCCGTCGATGGACGCTTCCCCGCCCGAGGACTGAGGGCCCGCGCCAGCTGTGCAGTCGGAGGAGCCCCTCGCCGGGATCGAGCCGGGGGTGCCCCTCGTCGGGCTGACAGGGGGCATGGGGGCTGGCAAGTCGACAGCGTTGGCAGCGCTCGAGCGGCTGGGGGCGGAGGTGCTCTCCACGGACTCGGTGGTGCACGAGCTGTACGCGGGCGACGAGCGCCTGCGGGAGGCCGTGGTGGGACGTTGGGGCGCGGAGGTCGCGCCGGGGGGGGTGGTGGACCGGGGGGCGATCGCACGGCGAGCGTTCGCGGACGACGGGGAGCGCCGCTGGTTGGAGGGCCTGCTGTGGCCGCTCGTGGGGGAGCGGGTGTGGACATGGTTGACGCAGGCGCGCGCGCGCCGGCCGACGCCACGGGCGGCGGTGGTGGAGGTGCCGATGCTGTTCGAGGCCGGGATGGAGGAGCTCTACGACGCGACGATCGCGGTGGTCGCCCAGGAGGATCTGCGCCAGGAGCGGGCGGCGGGCCGGGGCCACGAGCTGCAGGCGGAGCGCAGCGCGCGCCAGCTATCCCAGGAGGAGAAGGCGCGACGCGCTACGTTCACGGTGCGCAACGATGGCACCATGGAGGAGTTGGAAAGGAAGCTGTCGGAGGTACTTGAGAAGCTGAGCGGATGAGCAGCCCGGTCGTTGCCAGAGTGGACACGCGCATGCACCGCCCGCGGGGCGGGCGCGGACGAGCGCTGCGGACGCTGGTGGGCCTGGCGGTGGCTGTGGGGTTGATCGCGCTGATCGCCCCGCGCCTGGAGCACGCGGTGCACGAACTCGCGCTGCCACTGCGGGACGCGAGCGTGATTCGCCAGCAGGCGGCGGAAAAGCACCTCGACCCGGCGCTGATCGCGGGGGTGATCTACGCGGAGACCAAGTTCGACCCCCGCCCCTCGGCGGCGGGGGCGCAGGGGCTGATGCAGATCCTGCCGAGCACCGCGGAGTACCTCGCGCACCTCTCCGGCGGGGTGAGCTTTCAGACGGGCGACCTGGCCACGCCCGCGATCAACATCGCCTACGGGAGCTACTACCTGCGCTACCTGATCGACCACTACGAAGGCAACGAAACGCTGGCCGTGGCGGCGTACAACGCGGGCATGGGCAACGTCGACGAATGGGTGGCCAGCGCGCGGGCGCAGGGCAAGCAGCTGACCGTCGCGGCGATCCCGTTCCCCGAGACCCGTGAATACGTGCGTCGGGTGCTGGGCGCCGAGGGGGACTACCGGGCGACGTACGCGCGTCAGCTGGGGTTGGATTGACGAGCGGCCCGCACGCCCCGTCCAGATTTTTTTTGATGAGGGCCGGCCGGGCCGGCCCGGTAGGGTCGGTTTGCGGCAAGCTGGATCGTCGCACTGAACCCAAGGGCGGGTGCAACCCAGGGCGGGTGCGCGTCTGCGGACGCTACCGTAAGAGGCCGCCGCCATGCCCGACTTCAAGCTCGACTCGGTCTTCACCCCCACCGCCGATCAGCCCAAGGCGATCGCGGCGCTGGCGCAGGGGGTCGAGCAGGGGGAGCGCTTCCAGACGCTGCTGGGGGCGACGGGGACGGGCAAGACGATGACGATGGCGGGGGTGATCGAGGCGGTGCAGCGCCCGGCGCTGGTGATCGCCCACAACAAGACGCTGGCGGCGCAGCTGTGCAACGAGTTCCGCACGTTCTTTCCCGAGAACGCGGTGGAGTACTTCGTGTCCTACTACGACTACTACCAGCCCGAGGCGTACGTCCCGAGCAGGGACCTCTACATCGAGAAGGACTCCGCCATCAACCAGGAGATTGACCGCCTGCGCCACGCGGCGACGGCGGCGGTGTTCGCGCGCCGGGATGTGATCGTGGTGGCGTCGGTGTCGTGCATCTACGGCCTGGGCTCGCCGGAGGTGTACGAGATGAACATGCAGATACTGCGCCGCGGGGAGGAGATCGACCGGGACGGGCTGCTGCGCAAACTGGTCTCGATCCAGTACACCCGCAACGACTCGGTGCTTGCGCGGGGCACGTTCCGGGTGCGGGGGGAGACGCTCGAGATCTTCCCCGCGTATGCCGAGACGGCGTACCGGGCGACGTTCTTCGGGGACGAGGTGGAGCGGTTGCAGCACTTCGACCCGCTCACGGGGGAGCTGATGGAGGAGGACATGGAGCACGTGGCGATCTGGCCGGCGACCCACTACAACGTGCGCGAGGGCATGATCGAGGGGGCGGTGGCGGAGATCGGGCGCGAGCTGAACGAGCGCTGCGGGCAGCTGGAGTCCGAAGGCAAGCTGCTGGAGAGCCACCGCCTGCGCCAGCGCACGCAGTACGACATGGAGATGCTGCGCGAGATGGGGTTCTGCTCGGGGATCGAGAATTACTCGCGGATCCTCGACGGGCGGGGCCCGGGGGACAGGCCGTACTGCCTGATCGACTACTTCCCCAAGGACTTCGTGTGCTTCATCGACGAGTCCCACCAGACCGTCCCGCAGCTGGGGGGGATGTACGAGGGGGACCGCTCGCGCAAGCAGACGCTGGTGGACTACGGCTTTCGCCTCCCCAGTGCGATGGACAACCGCCCGCAGCGCTTCGAGGAGTACCTCTCGATCACCCCCCAGCTGCTGTTCGTATCCGCGACCCCGGGCGAGTTCGAGCGCACGCGCTCGGGGAGGATCGTGGAGCAGATCGTCAGGCCCACGGGGATCGTGGACCCGGAGGTGCAGGTGCGCGCGACGCGCAACCAGATCGACGACCTGATGAACGAGATCCGCGCGCGGGTGGAGCGCGAGGAGCGGGTGCTGGTGACGACGCTGACGAAGAAGATGAGCGAGGACCTCACCCAGTACCTGCTGGAGATGGGCTTCCGGGTGCGCTACCTGCACTCGGAGATCGACACCCTGGAGCGCATCCAGATCATTCGCGACCTGCGCCTTGGCGAGTACGACGTGCTGGTCGGGGTCAACCTGCTGCGCGAGGGCCTCGACCTGCCCGAGGTCTCCCTGGTGGCGATCCTCGACGCCGACAAGGAGGGCTTCCTGCGTGGGGAGACCTCGCTGATCCAGACGATCGGCCGCGCGGCTCGCAACGTGAACGGGGTGGTGCTGATGTACGCGGACAAGGAGACCAGGGCGATGCGGGCGGCGATCGAGGAGACCGACCGCCGCAGGGAGATCCAGGTGGCCTACAACGAGCGCCACGGGATCACGGCGGCGTCGATCGTGAAGGGGGTGTCGGACATCGCGGAGTTCCTCCAGGGGGAGTCCAAGGTCCCCCGCGGGCGCCGGCGGCGGCGCAGCGGCGCCCGGGGGGGCGCGAAGGCGAAGGAGATGCCAACGCACGAGCTGGAGCGCCTGGCGGTGGAACTGGAGGAGGAGATGCTCGCGGCGGCGGAGGATCTGCGCTTCGAGTACGCCGCCCAGCTGCGCGACGAGATCCGCGAGCTGCGCCGGGATCTGCGCGAGGCACAGGAGGCGGAGGCTCCCGCAGAGGAGATGGCGTAGGCTTCGCCCACCGTGGAGTTGAACCGGCAGAGCATCGAACGGCGCGACTTCCCGGCCGCACGGCGGGGATACGACCCCGCGGCGGTGGACGCCCACCTGCGCGCGCTGGCGGCCGAGGTGGAGGCGCTAGTGCAGCGCGCGGAGGGCGCGGGTGCGCCCGCGCTCGGCGCGGCGGCGGCCACCCAGGTGCAGGGCATCCTCGACGCGGCCCAGGCAACGGCGGCACAGATCGAGCGCGAGGCGCGCAGCGACGCGCAGGGCATCAGGGAGGAGGCCGCCCAGGACGCCGAGCGGGCGCGGGCACACGTGGAGACCCTCGCGCAGACCACCGCCGCGCTGCGCGCGCGCGTGGAGACGTTGGACGGCGAGGTCAACGCCCTCGCTCGGAGCCTGCGTCCCGCCGAGGGTGAGCTGCCGGCTCCCGCGGCCCCATCGGCCCAATCGGCGGTGACGGCGCCGCCCGCTGGGGCTTCCATGCCGCTCGCTCCAGGCTCTTCACCACTGGCTCCCGCGCCACCCATCCCCGCTCCAGAGCCCCCGGCCGCTGCTTACGCGGCCCCTGTTCGGACTCCCACTCCCCCGGTGCCCGCGGCAGCAGCCCCGGCCTCGGCGCCCCCGGCTTCGCCGTCCTCGCCTCCGGCCCCTGCGCCCGCCGAGCCGGCCTCGGCGCCCGCGCAACCAGCGCCGGTGGGCGCGAGCGGCGGGAACGACCTCGACGGGGCGCGTTTGGTGGCCCTCAACATGGCTCTCAACGGGGAGTCACGCGAGCAGGCCGATCGCTACCTGGCAGAGAGCTTCGAACTCGCGGACCGGGAGAAGCTGCTCGACGAGGTGTACGCCGCGATCGAAGGATGAGGCGGGGCTGGGGGAGAGACCCGCCGCCGCTCACGCGGGCCTCGCCGAGGTACGGCCCCCACAGGGTTTGTTTCTGAGCAGAGCCGGGCAAACACAGGCCAAACCGGCGTCCGGATCATCACTCCGCGTGGGGGCCACACGTCGGGGTCGCATCCATCTACAATGCGCGAGCACCAAACACGCGCCTGTAGCTCAGTGGTCAACGGCAACCTACGGGGTGCCAAAGAGCAGCGGCCTTTCAAGCCGCAGGTCGAGGGTTCGATTCCCTCCAGGCGCATTACTAGAATCTCCTTTGTAGGAGCGGGCTTTGGGAGTTCCGGGACGAGAGAGTTTGGGTGGTTTCGTCCCGTGGGTACCACTCGTGGGTACCAAACGGACCCGTCAGCGTGGGGGCTGGGCCTCTGGTTCGGCGGTCAGCACCGCTTCTATGCTCTGGCGGATGTAGAGCCTGCGGCGGCCGACCTTGACGCTTGGGAGCACGCCTCGCCGTGCCCAATCTTCGACGGTGCTGGCGGGCGCGTGCAGCAGGCCGGCAACCTCGCGGGCCGTCATCACGTCGTCGGCCGTGAGGCGTACCGGGGCGGTGAGCGCGCGGCGCGGGTCGTCCAGGAGGCGTGGTTGATTCATCTTGTCATGGCACAGGCTCGAGGAAAGCCCATATAGACCAAATTAGCAAAACAAACTCGTAAAAGCAACGATATCTTCTACGGTATTCGTGGTTAGGACGGGCACGTGGGGCCGGGCAGTGCGCCGTGCGTCCGAATCGTTGAAGATGCAGAGGTGCAACTGAAGCGCGACCTCGTTGTGTCGCTCGACCTGCCAGCGGCGCTGACGAGACTTGAGTCGCAGCGAGGTGGTTTTCTACCGTCGTCGCTTGCCTCTCGAGCCGCTCTTGAGTCGGCCGGCGACTTTTTGCCGCGGCTAGAGGTCCGCCTACAGGCCGGGATCGATCTCCGTCGAGCGGACGTCGTCTTCGCACATCGATACGGCTCTGGCACGCGTCCAGTGCCGGATCTTTCGATCGAGGCCCGTTTGGTTATTGAGGCGCTGGCGAAGCGTCTTACCGATCGGCTCGTAGGCGACGCCGACCTCCTTGGCTTGTCGCCCCACATCGCGCCTGCACCGGGTCAGAAAATGGACTTCGAGCGTCGGCCGCTTGAAGGGACCAGGCCGGCGTACGTCGCCAAGGCCGACATTGCGAGCTTTTACGAGTACGTGGATCACGACTTGCTTGCGAACGAGATCGTGGAGTTGACGGGCGACGCCGAGCTCGCATCGGCGATCAAGGGCACGCTCTCGGAACTCATGGGTCGCCGCTTCGGGCTCCCGCAAGGCCCCCAGGGCTCCGACATCTTTGCGAGCGTCTACCTCAGCCGCGTGGACCGGGTGCTCATGCGTGCCGGTGTTGCCGTGGAGCGATTCAACGACGACTACCTTTTCAGAGCCGAGAGTGCCGCACGCGCTCGGCGTGACGTGGCAGCGCTCGAGCGCACCTTGCGTGACCTTGGGCTGATCCTTAATCATGAGAAGACGCAGGTTATGACCGCCGACCAATACGAGGAGGGATTGTCGGCCTACCAAGAGTTGCTTGAGGCCGCCGCGATCGAGACAGTCGAGCTCCCGGCGGGCTACACGTTTGATCCAGACGAGTTTGAGGACATCTCACTTGAGAATGCGGACGAGGCGATCATTGCTGCAGCGTTCGAGAGCGCCATCGACGACGAGATTCATCCGTTTTCAGCCCGGCAGCGGATGATCGACACGGCGCTTCCGTACCTCGCCGGCTTCCAGAACCTCCAGCCGCTCGAGCGCCTGGACACGCTTGTAGAAACCTGGCCGGCGCACATCCGCAACGTCAACCTCTACCTCCGCGGACTCATAGACACCGAGCACGAGCGTGCGGCAGTCGACGGAGTAGTCGCAGTGCTGGGAGAGCAGCCGCTCGCGCTTCCGTGGGTTCAGGGCTGGCTCGTCGATGTGCTCGCTCGGTGTACCGAGACCGACGAGTCGTTCACTGGTTGGCTAACCGAGAACGCGCTCGGTTCCACGGTGCCCTGGTTTGCGCGTGGGCGGGCGCTAATCGCGCTCGCCCACACAGAAGCGTTCCCAGACCAAGAGGCAGTCGGCGAGGTGTTCGAGGCCGCATCTCTCCCCGCTCGCCCGGACGTCGCCGCGGCGGTACAACTGGCTGGGGTGGACTGGTCAGAGCAGTTCGTCTCGAGCTTCACCGTTGGAGATGCGCTTCTAAAGAAGGTTGTGGAGATCGTACAGGCCGAATCGATCCGTTCGGTGCTGTGACGGCGCTCATTACGGTCGAGGGCGAGGAGGCGCTGCGCCGCCTGAACTCTCTTGCCGCCTTCGTCGAGCGATCATTGGTCACGCACGCGGCTGACCCGCCAGGTCGCTTCGACGACGGGCAAGGATCTTCGTCTGACGCCCGGACGGTGCAGGAGACGGTAATCGTCCGCTGTGTGACAGTGATCGAGGCGTACTTGGCAGATCTCGCCAGACGTCTGGTTGGCAACCGCCTCGAAGGCATACCGGCCGGAGACGCCGCGCTCGTCTCGCTTACCAGCTATCTGAGGAATACGGGGCTCATGGTGCTCGACCAAGGCAAATGGGAGGATCTTGTTAAGTTGTGGGCTGGTGGCCTCGGCGTTCCGATCAAGCAGAATTACTCCGAGTACGGCAAGCTCGTTGCTTTGCGGACTACGCGACACGCGATCATCCATCGCTACGGCGAGATCACCGAGCTGTACCGTAAACAACATCGCCAGCGCCTTGAAAAAGAGGGCTTCCGCGATCCTCTAGCCGCGGAAGGAACGGTCCCGTTGACAGACACTGACGTCGTTGATGCGCTCGCGCTCGCGCTCGCGACAGTTCGCTGGCTTGAGCGAATGCTCGCCGCCCCTTGAGCCGTCGCAAGCCGGGACGCGAGCCCGCCATGGTTGGGGGTCGGCGTCCCACAGAACTGCAAAGTCACGGTCGATCGTCCGCCGCTCCCCAACCAGGCTGGCGCCTGGTTGGGGGCCCCGATCGCGGCGGAGCGCAGTCCCCCGGCCCCCGTCCGCGGGGTAGCGTGGCACACCCTGTCAACCCAAGAGGGGTGTGACAGGGTGTGCGGTGGGGGCCGGGCCGGGGGCCGGCCGACTGCTCGATCGACGGATGGGGTGGCGGTGCGGCAGTTCTCCGCCAGCGGGTGCTCACGTCGGGCTCTCAGGGCGGCGCACCGACCGTCCGCGCTGGCGCCACTGACCCCCTCGCCGCGCCCGAGCGCTCGACGCCACACGACGCTCGCCCACGAACTCCACCAAGGCTTCGCCCTCGGCGCTCGCCGCGCCTCTCACGACGCGCCCGTCATCGCCTCCGCAATTCTTCCAACCGCGCCTCCAGCACCCCCACGGCCAGGCCACCCGCCGCTCGGCTCCGCTGTGCTCCGCCTCACGGCACACAGTTGCACCAAAGGGTGCTTGCTTTGCTATTTTGCTCTGAGTTGTCTACAACCGAGCAGCAGATCCTGACCGTCCCACAGGTCGCCGAGGAGCTTCAGGTGACCGCCCAGACGATCCGCAACTGGATCGACAGTGGCGCGCTGCCGGCTGCGAAGATCGGCCGCGCCTTCCGGATACGACGCGAGCACGTCGACGCGCTGCTCGCACGCGCCCAAGCCGACAGCAGTTCGCTGGCGACACGCCGCGACCTTTGGGAACCGGAGACCCTGGGGTTGCCACACCGCCGCCGCGGAGCGGAGCGTCCGGCGTCGGTGTGGGACGACACGGCCGCCCTCACGCTGCCGTCCAAGCGCTCCTGAGCCACCGAACGCGGCGGCGAATGACTCGCGCTTCAGGCTGAGCGGGGCGCGCGGGCGCGCGGCCGGCGGGCGCCTGCTCCGTCTTCCTGTCCGACTGCCTCTGCGAGTGCCGCGGCCACGGCGGCAAGCTCGTCGTAGGTACGCGCGACATCGAGCATGTTCTGGCCGGTCGCGGCGGTGTTCAGCTGGCGGACGGCTTCATCGAAGCGCCGCCAGAGGTCCTCGGGTCCGCGGCGCCCGGTACCGGGCTGCAACTCATACGGGGGCCGAGGGTCCGCAGCGCGATGAGGCGGCCAGTCAAAGCCCGCTGCGTCCGCCGCGCGGCAGGCATGCGCCTCTTTGCTCGCGGCTTCAGCGAGACCGGCCAGGCGGGCGCTGAAGCCGTGGTCGGGGGGCGCCATGCGGTGTGCCTCGAGTGCCCTGCGCCAGCCGTCAAGCGCGTCCCTGAAGTCACTGAGCACCTGCTTCTCGCCACGGGCGCTGCTTGTTGTGTTCATTTGGTCATCGTAGCGGTGCTACTCGACGTTCTCGTGTTCGCTCGGGCCGACGGCTACGGCGACGCGCTCCTTGCCGAAGACGGCGGCGATCTCCAGGTGCCCCCCGAGCGCCTCGACGTAGGAGCGCAGCGTCGAGAGGTAGACGTCGCTGCGGCCCTCCAGCCGTGAGACGTTGCCCTGGGAGATTCCGAGCTGCTCGGCGAGCTGGACCTGGGTGACGTGCCTAGCGTGGCGCAGGTCGGCCAGCGCGAGTGCGTCCTGCATCGCGCGCCGGCGCTCGGCGACATTGGCGTCCCAGTCGGGGTGGCTGCGGCGTGCGCGCTTGCGCAGCTCGTTGAAGTTCTTGGTCTTGGTGGCCATCTAGGGCGCTCCTTCTTTGTCAAGTTCTGTCAGGTGCTCGTCGAAGAGGTCGTCGGCGAGCGGGATCATCTGCTCGTAGAACTCCTGCCAGCGGTTGCGCTTGTCCCCGCCGATGAGCAGGAGCGCTGTGCGCTGCGGGTTGAAGGCGAACAGCACGCGGAGTGTGCCCGCGCGCAGCTCCTTCATGTTCGCGTGGCGCGAGCCCTTCACACCGTCGACGAGTGGCCGCCCGAGTCCCGGTCCACGCTGCTCCAGCAAGCCCACCGCAGCGTCGATCGTCTGCTGATCCTCGACGCTCAGAGTGTCCCACCACTGCTCGAATTGATCTGTGACTTCGACGTCCCACACTGGAGTACCATACCGTACAGCGCATATGCTGTCAACGGCATAGTTTGGATGGCCGGTGGCCTGCGATGCTACGCCGCCACGGCGTCCTGACGCCCTTCAGCGTCAGCATCGACCGGCAGGGCGGGATTGAAGGCGCGCGTGAACACGTGGGCCTGCTCGGATGCCGGGCGCGCGTGCAGGTAGCGGCTCGTCGTGCTGAGTGCGCTGTGACCCATCGCCTTCTGAATCGTCACCACGTCGACGCCGCCCACCGCCAATAGTGAACCGAACGTGTGGCGCAGATCGTGGAAGCGCAACGGCCGCACGCCGGCGGTGGCCTGCGCGCGACGGTAGCGGCGGCGTAGCGCCGAGTCATCGAGCGCCCGGCCGTACACGTTGCAGAACACGAGGTCTTCCGGGCAGGTGTAGCGCTCGCGCCTGCTCATCCGGTCGAGCGCGGCGGCGGCTTGATCGGCGAGCGGCACCAGGCGCACCCGTCCCGACTTGGTGGAGCACTCCTCGCCGGCGCTCATCGCGCGGGCGATGGTCAGCACCGAGCCCGCGAAGTCCACGTCGTGCCAGCGCAGCGCGAGGAGCTCGCCAAGTCGCAGTCCCGCGTATGCCGCGACTCGGACGATCTCGGCGTCCTGGGAGTCCTCGGCCTGCCGCGCCGCGCGCTCGCCATCGCTCACGGCGGGGTGTGCCGGGTCGCGGTGCCGACCCTCGGCGAGTGCGCGCGCAATGGCCTCGACATCCTCCGGGGAGTAGAACACGAGCGCTCCGGGGTGCGGCTCGCGGCGGCGATCGGCCGCGCGCGCGGGGTTCGCCGGCAGCGAGTACGTGGATGGCCTGCAGCCGTAGCCGAATACGGCCGCGATGATGTTGCGGTACTTGTTCACCGTCCGCGGCGATGCGCTCGTGGCGCTGACCGTCGCCAGCAGATCCTCTATCTCCCGTGTGGTGATCTTTGCTGCGGGCCGGTTCCCGAGCGCGGCCATGACGTGCCCGGCCGTGGTTCCCTTGCCGCGCTTGTGGGGGGTGCCCGGCTCGGCCAGCACGTAGCCGTGGTCGCGCAGTGTCGAAGGCTTGGCGCCGGCCACGTCCGCCAGTCGGCGGAGGTAGGCGTGCGCGACCTCGCGGAAGGTCACGCCCCGCGTGCGGCGCTCCCGCTCGACGCGCTCGATATTCGCGGCCTCGTCGACGTACTCGGCCACGAGCTGCGCGGCGGCTACGTGGGCGGCGCGTTCGTCGTAAGCGCCCTCGGCGAGACGCCCGCGATGCCGGCGCCAGCGGCCCGTGTCGGGATCGCGTTCGAGCCACGCGGGGCCGATACGTCGCTTGATCTGCCGTCCGTTGTATCGGAACTTGGCCTCGTAGAACACCTGGCCGCGATGCTCGCGGACGACTATGGTGGCGCTGGGGTTCGGTGCTGGCATCGGGGTCTGTCTCTGGTGTCCGGCCCGGCGATCACAAGGTCACGGCGGGATTCTTGTTGACTGGCAAATACGATCCTATCACCGTGGGTACCACGTGGGTACCACATTGCTTGTGGGTACCATTTTGGGTACCAAACCAGCCTGATCCTATGGTTATAACCCGTGTTTGGGGCCGCTAAATCGCCCTAAAATGCGCGGTTCGTGGTGCTTCCAGCGGCCTTTCAAGCCGCAGGTCGAGGGTTCGATTCCCTCCAGGCGCACTTCCCCCGCTCGCGGTTACTCGCGGTTTCTCGCTGCAAATCGCAGCATTTAAGGGCTGCATGGCGATCTGACCGACTTTTGCTCTGCGGCCTCTCGCGGTCGGTCTCCTGAGGATCGTGGTCGCAAATTGGTCGCACGGAGAGCGTCTTGTGAGCGAGTCGTGCACCGTCCGAGCCGCACGCCTGGAGGTCCGCGATATCGCCATTGAGGCCGGGAGGCGTCGTGGATCAGCCGATTGATCGTCCTCCGGACATTGTGATCGTGCTCGCCGTGTTGTCGAGCTCGCAGGAATGGTTCGCCGCTGACGAGATCCGCAGCTGTCTTGAGGCGCTGGGACATCGGATGTCTACCCAGCAGGTCGCCTCTTGGCTGCGGCGCATGTGCAGAGAGGGGGACAAGGACTATCAGGCATTTGAGGCGGAGAGTGACCCTCACTTCCCCGGCATTCGCCGCTACCGGGTGAGTCGCTACGGCTACACCTGGGTCTGGAATCGCTTCTCCGGGCTGCGTCGGTTATGCCCGACCCGGGAGGATGAGTCCGCGTGCGGGTTCGAGTCTCATCGCTCACCCCTCAAGAATTGCCTGGAAATCGGCACCTTTTACGACGATCGAGCGGGCGACGAACCGCAGACACGGAACGAAACGCGGAACAAAACTTGGGGCAAATCGTGAGGACCACGCGCTCAGCACCTGGGCGCCGTCTACTCGCGTGCGGGGCAGGCCACCCGCCCGATCCTCACACGAGCAGATGAGCCCGAGCGCCAGCCGGGCCGGGTAAGGGGGGCTGGTTCTGCGCTCTGGGCGGATACCTTTCGGACCCTGTGGCGCTAGCGATCGAGGATGGGGCCGGGGGGCTTGCGTCGTTTCCAGGCACATAGGATGGATGCCCCACGGTGCTTTTAGCTGGTTGACCCCCTCGGCCGTACGGTCCATCTGACCGTCGACCGCTGGGAGCACATCATCGACGGCCATCCCTACATGGCGCCGTATCAAGCCGATGTGCTGCGCGCCGTCCGGGCGCCGACAGAGCACGTGGTGCAGCCTCGTCCGGGCCAGGACTGGTTCTACTTGGAGGACGCGGGCCCCAGCCGGTGGCTCAAGGTCGTAGTAGCCTTTGACGAGGAGTCCAATGGGAGCGTACGAACGGCGTTCCCGAGGAGACGCAAGCCATGAACGTCCAGATCGGCCCATACACCTTCGATCGTGTCCGCTACGACCACGACGCTGATGTCCTCTACCTGGCGAAGGGCGATCCGGCGCGCGCGGTCGACTTCGACGAGACGCCGGACGGTCACGCCGTCAGCTACGACGCGAACGGTGATCTGGTCGGCCTGACGCTCATTGATGTGCGCAGGTTGCTTGACGAGACGCAGGGCGAGGAGCTGCGGCTTGAGCTGCCGGCCAAGGCAAGCCACGCCGAGCTCGAGCTCGCGGTGGCGTAGGTACCAGCGGTGTTCCTGGCCGGAACGGCCTGAGCCACATGCAGGCGGTCTCCGGGTCGCCCCCACCCCTTTCGGTCGTGCCGGCCCAGAGTCCTATGCCGCGCCTCGGCCTAGAACACGCGCTCGTAGACGCGGTAGTAGCGCTTGATTTCGCCACCCATCCCCTTATAGGCGCGGTTCATGGCCTCGTTGACCTCCGGGGTCCAGCCTCCCTCGCCCTCCTTCTGAGGTGTGCGTTCGGCCGCGTCGAAGTGCATCTGGTAGAAGCGCGCGGCAACGCCCGTGTGCCGGTACTCGGGCTTTACGCCCAGCACGATCACGCGCACCGCGTCGATCCTGCGCTTGCTGCGTGGCGTGGTTAGCCGTGATCGGCCCCGAGCTCGACATCGAGAACGAGCAGAAGGCCATCACCGTCGGACGCGCTATGCGCGAGCTCGCGCCCGATGCCAGCCCGGTCATGGTCGGTGATCGAAAGCACGACATCGCAGCTGCCCACGAGCACAACATCCCTGCGATCGGCGTTCTATGGGGCATCGGCTCAGAAGAGGAGCTACTCACCGCCGGAGCCATCGCGCTCGCCCAGACAGCCACCGAGCTCGCAACCCTCCTTGCCCCATCACGGTAAAGCGGGTAGCTGCGCCATACGGTGCCTTGTATGGTTGCGCCCGCCGGAGCGCAGTCAGTCGGGTTTCGTGGACACCTTCGAACGCGCGCAAGCGGGTGTGCTTCCGGGCAGCCGGTTCCGGTGTTCCGCAACCAGCCGGTAGATCCTGGCCGCCATCCACGAGATCCCCGGCAGCAGGAGCATACGGCCGGTGACCTTCCAGACCCCTCCGACGGCTTCCAACGTCGCGGCGATCGCTTCGTGTCCCGAGCGGACCGCGCCATCGATCTGAATCCACTGCACGGCATCCCTCGCCTGTTCCTCGGTGACTCCCAGCCCAACCAGGTCGGTGACCTGCGACGCGACGATCTCTGCATCCGGCTTGATCCTCTCCAGGGCGCGCGCACACCTGTTGCAGAACGCGCAGTCGCCGTCGTAGACGAGCACTGGGCGCTCTCGACGGCTCGCGTGCGCATTCCTGTCCCGGGCTGCGTCCTGCTTTTCGGTGTGGTGGGGCATGTCAGTCCCGCACATCGCTGAGCAGCCGGTCGATCGCGAGTCCCAGCACCTGGGATCGGGTTTTCTCGCGGTGTCGCGCTGCGATGAAGTAGCTGCCGATGAACAGCGAGAACGCGAGCATGCTGCGGACCTCGACATCGTTCTCATCGGCGCAGAACTGTCTGAACTGCGAGCGCAGATACGCCATGCGTCGGTCATCGACCCGGCGCACTCGCTCGGCGACGTCACTGTCGCGGCGGGACCAGTCCCGGACTGCAAGCTCTACGGCGAAATCGACCGACCGGGCCAGATCGAAGAGTTGCTGCAACTTGGCTCGTGCCTGCGCCGGCTGGCTCTCGACGCGCGCGATGACGTCGTCGACCATGGCCTTCTCCCAGGCGTCGAGCATCTCCTGCAGCAGCGCCCGGCGATCGGGGAAGTGCCAGTAGAAGCCGCCCTTGGACACTCCCAGGGACACGGCCAGCGCCTCGACCCGCACGGCGTCCGGGCCTCCTGCCGCCAGTGCTTGCAGCGACGCGTCGACCCATGCGCCGCGTGGGGTTCGTACTCTGGCCACCGGTATATCTATACGCCACCGTATTGACATATGCAAGCGGTCCGCCTAACATCCATACGATGTCGTATGGACCTGGGATCGGCGCAAGGCTTCCCAATGCGGCGCACGAATCTCGCTCCTGGCGGATCCGCGCGATCGTGCCCGACTTCACGCTTGAGGATGTCTGGGCCCTGCCCGTGCACGGTGGCGCCGATGACTTCCAAAAGCTGCTCCAGATGATGGTTTCGTTCGATCCGGCCAACGCGGAGTCCCTCCCTACTCGCGTGCTGTGGCGTGTCCGCGATCGCCTCGGCAGTTGGTTTGACCTCGGCAGAATCTCGGCCCCGATCGACAGCGGTCGTGACGACGCCGCGGGCAAAATGCCGGTTCCAGGGACGAATGAAACTTCACTGACAGGCCGACTGCCAGACGATCTGCGCAACACCGCGCCGGATATCGATTTCGGCTTGCTCCCTTTCGTGCCCCTCTATCGCACCGACGTCGAGTTTGCCGCGGAGATCTCCAACCAGACCATGTACGGCGTGATGCACCTGGCTTGGGCCGATCAGGGCGAAGACCGCTACCAGGGGCAGATGGCCGTCTACGTCAAGCCGCGCGGCTGGTTCGGAAAGGGATACATGGCGGCCATCAAGCCGTTCCGGTATTGGATCGTCTACCCAGCACTCATGCGACAGGTCGAACGAGCGTGGAACGCCCAAATTGCGCGGGATCTGGGAGAGCCGGCGCGTTGACCCCGCCGGCAGCTACCCGAGTCTTGCAACGAACGCGCACATGGCCACTGCCGGACTGGCGCCGTGGAGGATGAGAGCGTACGCGCCGACACGGCCGCTTCGAGCCCGAGAGCAGGAGCGCGCACCGCGCAACAGCAGACCGCCGCTCCGGACGATGACAGGGTCTGGGCTGCGGTCAGGCGCGCACTACCGCCTCGCCCGGGCAAGCGGGCGTCCCGGCCCTCGTGGGAATGGCGCCGCAGCCAGTGCAAACCGCCGCGCCCAAGCGCCATCCCGCGGCAGTATTCACCCGCAGCGAAGACATGGCCGCAGCTGCAACGCTCAGGCCAGTACTCGACCACCTCATCGACTGCTGAGAGCGGCAAGAACTCCCGGCCGTAACCCTCGTGCCTCGGTTGCGCACCTGGCCGGCGCCCAGAAGAGTCCTTGCCCCGCTTCGGCGTTGAGCCCGGCGGGTCCGAGCTAGGCGGACGCGAAGAATGACGGGAGGCTGCGGCTCAGCTGGCGCTCAAGCTTCTCCACCCGAGGCGACGGTGCGGGGCCGGGCGAAGGTGGGCTGAGGGCAACCTGGTCGGCTGCCGCTGAGCGTCGCGTGCGCGAACTGGTGCTCCGGTTTGCCTCGTGGGCCAGATCTATGGCTGTCCCACGGTGGCGGTGGGTTGCATCGCCTCGCGCAGGGCGAGCGCTTTGATCGCGTCGCTGGCGTTCTGCGGCGTGTCCTCGATCTTGCCTTCCCGCCAGGCGGCGGCGAAGTCTGCCGGCGTGCGGCCGGTGCGGGCTTGGAACTCCTGCGCGCGTGCCCCCGGGTCGTGGGGCTGCGCGTGGGGCGCCACAAAGCTGTCCAGAATCCGCTTGACTTCGTCGGTGGGGATCCGCAGCGCGGTCTTGCCGACGCGGATCGCACGGATCTCACCGCGCTCGATCTGGTTGTAGACCGTGCTCTTGTCCAGGCCGAAGTGCTCGGCGAAGTCTTTGATCTTCCAGTACTGCCTGTCGAAATCGGTCATCGTGCGCCTCCAGCTGAACTAGAGCCTATCAAGATTATCGACACAATCGACGAAATCGACAGTGCCGGGATCAACGGCGTCGTCTGCTGCTTCCTGGGGCTTGTCTGGTAGAACCGCGCGGTGTCGCACGTCAGCACGTTCGTCTCCCGCCGCTTTGAAGAGGTGCATGCGCTCCTGAACGCCCGCGGCTACCTGCTGGACTTCGGCGGCCGGGAGCTCCCGCGCTGGGCAGACGATCCCCCGCTGGGGCTCATCCACATACGTGCTGTGCTGCTGCCGGACGCCGATGAGGACGAGGATGCCGACCCCGACGAGCGAATCAGCTTCACGCTCACTGAGCGCTGGTCCGAGCACCCCGTCGGCGAAGCCCAGGATCGCGAGTGGCTCTATCTATGTTCCTACTCCTACCACGGGGCAGGCCGGCGTCGCTCGGATCCGCTACGAGTTCGATCCCGATGGCCACCCCGAGATCTCGTATCACCGCCATCCCCCGGGGGAGCCCGACCACGTTCGCCAACCAGCCCGACCGACTTCACCTGAAACCGCGCTCGGTGAGCTCGATGCCCTGGTTGCGGCCGAGCGCGCCGCCGGGCGCCTGTGACCGGCTGGCGTTCGGCTCAGGCTGAGTGCTACTCGGTGACGGGTCGCGGGGCGAACGCCAGGTTGACCCGTTCGACGTCCTCGGGTCGCGCCTTGGCGTGCATGTAGCGCTCCGTGGTCGTGATCCGGGAGTGGCCGAGGAAGTCTTGGACGAAGCGCGCGTCGGTGTGGCGGGCGACGAGGCTGCCGGCGGCGTGGCGCAGGGCGTGGAAGCGCAGGGGCCGCAGGCCGGCTGCGTCGCGGGCTGCCTTGAAGCGGCGACGGACGGCTGAGGCGTCGAGGCGCCGGCCGAGGCGTGAGCAGAAGACGTAGTCCTGGCGGGTTGTGTAGTCGCCGCGGGCCTGCAGGCGGGCGAAGGCCTCGGCGGCGGGGTCCGCGATGGGGAGGAAGCGGGCCTGCCAGCTCTTGGTGGGACCCTCGACGTCGGCGGAGACGGCGCGGTGGACGATCAGTCTGCGGGTGTCGAGGTCGATGTCTTCCCAGCGCAGCGCGAGCAGCTCACCGAAGCGCAGGCCGGTGTAGCCGGCGAGCCGGAACAACTCGGCGTCCTGTGCGTCCTCGCGCGCTCGCCGTCGCCACTGTCTCTGCGCGCGCGCCGCGCCGCGTCGCGGATCTCGAAAACATCGGTCGCCCAGTCGCCCACCTCTCGCGTTATGTCGCGCACCGCGCCCACCACGATGCCCATGATCGAGCCGACGTGTGTCGCGCCAGATTCGACCGCCACCTGAATGGTGTCCTTGCGCGTCTCCAGTCTGTCGAGGGGGTCGTCGTCCATCGGTTCGCTTTTTGTGTGGGTACTCAGGCCGCCACCAGCTCCTTGGGCCGCGCCTCCGCGGCGGCCGCCGCCGGCGGGGTGTCCCTGGCGGCGTCCGGCCCGCCGCGTCTGACCAGCGGGGCCAGCACCGGTGTGAGCGCCGTGGGCAGCACCTTATCGACCTGCCTGCCAACCCACTCCCGCGGCGGCAGCGCGAGTTTTACGATCTTGCGCACCACCGTGCCGAACTGACGGTGCAGCGGCCCCGTGTTGTAGGGGATGCCATAGCGCTCGCTCAGCGCTCGCACCTCCACCGAGATCTCCGCGTAGCGGTGCGCCGGGATGTCCGGGAACAGGTGGTGCTCGATCTGGTGGCTCAGGTTGCCTGCCAGGATATGAAACCACTTGCCGCCCGTCAGGTTCGCCGAGCCCAGCTGCTGGCGGTAGTACCACTCCCCGCGGGTCTCGTTCTCGGTCTGCTCCTTGGTGAACTCGTGCGTGCCGTCGGGGAAGTGCCCGCAGAAGATGATCGTGAACGCCCACAGGTTGCGCACCAGGTTGGCCGTGGCGTTGCCCGCGATCACCAGCGGGAAGGAGGGACCGGACAGCGCCGGGAACAGCACGTAGTCCTTGAGCGTCTGGGCGCGCACCTTGCGCCACATCTCGCCGAGCATCGCGCGCTTCTCTTCCAGGTTCCACGTCCCCTTGGCGATGCGCTCGGTTTCGAGGTCGTGCAGCGCCACGCCGTACTGGAAGAAGATCGCAAGCAGGGTCGCGTAGATGGGGTTGCCGAGGTAGGAGGGCCGCCACGGCTCGTCCTCGGACATGCGGAGGATCGCGTAGCCGATGTCGCGGTCCTTGCCCTGGATGTTGGTGTAGGTGT
This sequence comes from Solirubrobacteraceae bacterium, assembly GCA_035566955.1. GTDB lineage: Bacteria > Actinomycetota > Thermoleophilia > Solirubrobacterales > Solirubrobacteraceae > Palsa-744. The sequence goes on from DATMPY010000185.1 coordinate 42,547, forward strand.
GGTGCATGTAGTTGTGCGAGTGCCGCCACTGATCCGCGGGGCACGCCGTGTCCCACTCGAACGTCTTGCCATCCAGCGCTGGGTCCTTCATCCAGTCGTACTGCCCGTGCATCACGTTGTGCCCGATCTCCATGTTGTCGAGGATCTTCGACAGGCTCAGCGCCGCGGTTCCCGCGAGCCACGCCGGCGGCAGGAAGCTCGCGAACAGCAGCCCGCGGCCGGCGACCTCCAGCCCGCGCTGGGCGCGGATCACCTTCCTTATGTAGGCCGCGTCGCGCTCGCCGAGGTCGGCCACCACACGGGTGCGGATCGCGTCCAGCTCCTTGCCGAACGCGTCGAGCTGCTCGGGGGTGAGGGTTGGTGTGGCGGTGGGCATGGGGCTCCTTTGCGGTTGGGCCGGGTGGGCGAGGTGAGTGGCGGAGCGAGTCGGGTGGTATATGGCGGGAAGATCGGGGGGCGGGAGGTCAGATCGAAAGGCTGCTCATAGGTCGAGCGCGACATCGCCGACGGGCACCGACACGCAGATGCGGATCTGCTCCTCGGTGGCGCTGGAGAGCGCCCCGGTGAGGACGTTGCGCACTGTGCCCGCGGTCTTGCGGCAGCTGCAGGTGTTGCAGATGCCCATGCGGCACCCATGGTCGGGCGTCAGCCCGGCGTCCTCGGCCTGCTCCAGCAGCGGCAGCCCGCTGTTGGCGGCCTCCCGGCCGCTGGCGGCGAAGCTGACGGTGCCCTCGGCGGCGTCGCCGTCGAAGCTGGGCACGGTGGGGGTGAACGTCTCGACCGCCGGCTCGGGCAGGCCGTCCCGCGCCCAGGCCGAGCGCACCGCGTCGATCAGCGCCGGCGGACCGCACACGAAGGTGGCGGCGTCGGCGTGCTCGGCGATGACCGCCCGCGGATGCTCGCGCTGGAAGCGTCCGCTGAGCGGCTCCCTGCGCTCGCGTTCGCCTGGCCCCCCTCCTTGGGGGGGCGCGGCACCGCGCGTGAAGCCGCGTGCGACTCGCAGCCGCGCGTGGCGATCGACCAGCGCTTCGAGCGCAGGGCCATAGAGAGCCAGCTCGGGGGAGCGGGCGTAGTTGAGGAAGCCAACTTCGCCCGTGTCCGCCAGGCCCTCGTCGCAGAGGGTGCGCAGCATCGCCATCACCGGCGTGATGCCGCTGCCGCCGCTGATCAGCAGCACGCGCTCAGGGCGGGGGCGCGGCAGCACGAACTCGCCCTGCGCCTCGCTCAGGCCGACGATCATCCCCGGCCGCGCGTGGTTGCGCAGGTGGCGCGAGACCTTGCCCTCTGGGTGGGTCGAGACGGTCAGCTCCAGTGTCCGGTCGACCCTGTGCTCGGAGCCCGCGGGGGAGTAGGGCCGCGTCTCGCGCACCCCATCGATCTCGACGCTCAAACCGACGAACTGCCCGGCGCTCATGCCACGCCAGTTGGCGTTGGGACGGAGCGTGAGCGTCACGCTGCTCGGCGTCTGGTGGCGCACGGCGGCGATCTCCGCGCGCACCTCGCGCCCGACGAGCAGCGGGCGCACTAGCTCGACGTAGCGGTCCACGCCGTGCGGGTAGGTGAGCGCCTCGAGCAGACTGGAGCGCAGCAGGCGGTTGACGGTGGCGGTGGGCACGTTCTCGGCTCCTGCGTGTCAGTGAACAAGTGTTCACAAGGTACTGTACCGAGTACACTCCGGGAAGGCGCAGGTAACAGATGCATCTGTGAACTTCGTCACACCCAACCGTGCACAGCCGTACACCAGAGAATGCCGCCACGCGCCAGGAGCGCAAGCAGCGCACCCGCCAAGCGCTGCTCGACGCGGCGCTCGAGCTGCTGAAGGAGCGGAGCTTCTCCAGTCTCTCCCTGCGCCAGGTGACGCGCACGGCGGGCATCGTCCCCACCGCCTTCTACCGCCACTTCGATGACATGGAGGAGCTGGGCCTCGTCCTGATCGACGAGTCCTTCCGTACGCTGCGCGCGATGATCCGCACGGCGCGCGCCGACCCGCGCACCTACGAGCACATGATCCGCAACTCGGTGGAGATCCTCGTCGGCTACGTGCACGAGCACGACGCCCACTTCCGCTTCGTCGCGCGCGAGCGCTTCGGCGGCGTCGCGGCGCTGCGTCATGCGATTCGCGCGGAGATCCGCCTGTTCGCCAGCGACCTCGCCACCGACCTCGCGCGCCTGCCCCACCTCGACCGTTGGAGCACCGAGGACCTGCAGCTGCTCGCCGGGCTGATGGTCAACACGATGGTCGGCACCGCCGAGGCGCTGCTGGATGCCCCGGCGGGCGACCCGACAGCCGAGGCAGAGGTCAGCGCCGCCGCACGGCGTCAGCTGCGGATGATTACCCTCGGCGTGCCGCAGTGGCACAGCGCGGGCGCCCCGCCGAGTTAGCACGGGGCACCGCGACTGACGAACCGGCCTAGACTGTCACCGCCGGTGCGCGGGAGCTGCGCCGGCTCGCGCGCGCCCCCATAGGGTGCAAGTGACACATATGAAGGGCGATCGGAGGCGACGGTGGAGCTGCTGAGCGAGTGGATTGGCTACGACAGTCCCGCTGGGGCGGTCGCCGGGTACCTCGTGCGGCCTCGCGCGGTGAGCGGGCCGGCGCCTGGGGTGGTGGTGATCCAGGAGGTGTGGGGGGTCGATGGGCACATTGCGGATGTGGCGGATCGCTTTGCGAACGCCGGCTATGTTGCGCTGGCGCCCGACCTGTACTCGGTCGGCGGGGGCAGGCCGCCGACGCTCGCCGTCGAGCGTGTGGCGGCTGCCAAGGCGTTCCTCAACACGATCCCCACGGCGCAGTGGATGGCGGTGCTCGGCGACGAGCAGCGGCGGGCCGAGGCGCTCTCCACGCTCCCCGCGGACGAGGCTCAGGAGGTGGGGGAGACGATCGGGGCGCTGTTTGGCGGGGTGGGCGGCGACCCCGCTCGCCACGTGGGCGTCCTGCGCGCGGCTGTCGCTTTCCTGCGTGCCCATCCGGCGTGCGCGGGACGGGCGGTCGGCTCGGTCGGGTTCTGCCTGGGCGGTGGCCTGTCCGCGCTGCTGGCCGGCGAGGAGCCCGAGCTCGGGGCGGCGGTGATCTTCTATGGCGCCTCGCCCAGCGCGGAGCAGGTCGGCTCGATCCACTGTCCGCTGCGGGGATTCTATGGACATGACGATCCCCGCATCGTCACGCGCCTACCCGCGTTTGACGCTGCGCTGGGCGCGGCGGGGGTGGATTACGAGCTGCGGATCTACCCCGACACTCCTCACGCTTTCTTCAACGACACCCGTCCTAGCTATCGCCCCGAGGCGGCCCGCGATGCGTGGGGTCGAACTTTGGCGTTCTTCGCTGAGGCACTCGGGCCGGTACCCACGGTGCCGGTGCCGGAGGCGGTGTCCGCCGACGCGGGCCAACCGTAGGGGACACTTGCAGCGCCGAGCCTCGCAGTAAGGTGTGGGGATGGACCAGGATGGGGCGGCGGACTTCGTCAGGCGCTTCGTCGAGTTCTGGCGGGCGCCGGTGGTCGAGCGCCTCGACACGGTACTGGCGCCGAACGCCCGCCTCTCCGCGCCGATGATCCCGACCACGTCCGGGCTCGAGGCGGGCAAGCGCGCCTTTGCCGACCTCTTCGAGCTGATCCCCGACTTGACCGCCGAGGTTCACCGCTGGGGGGCCACCTCCGACGGCGTCCTGATCGAGTTCACGGTTTGCGGCACCGCGGGCGGAGCTCCCATCTCGTGGCAGTCGGTCGACCGCTTCGTCCTCAACGAGGAGGGGCTCGCCAGCGAGCGGTTCACCTACTTCGACTCCCTGCCGCTGGTGGCGACCATGATGCGGCGTCCCCGGACATGGCCCGGGTTCGCGCGCAGCCGCATCAAGCAGCTGCGCCCCTGAGTCCAGTCGAAAGAGTGTGCGCGGGGGGAGCAGCGCGCGGAGACGCGACCGGCGGGGAGCCCGGCGTTAGCTCAGGGGATGCGAAAATGTCGTGCAAGGCCGCGGGCCGTTTCGAAGTCCGTGGGTTCTTTTTAAAGTTGTGTATATCGATAGTTATACGCAACCCGGATTTTTTTATATTGAGTCTCACGGTCTTGTAATCAGCAGGCGAAGGTTGACACCCCGCGGGGTCTCGTGGGGGGTGTACGCCGAACCCGAACTAGCGTACGGTACGTATCGTTCGGTCCGAACGATACAGGAGGAATGATTACGTCCGTGAGCCCCGATCCCTCGACGAGGTACACGCCCTCGCTCTACCCCCGCGAACGGCGCCACAACCTGTTCATCCGGGAGGAGCACATGATGGTGCTCGGCGTGCGCATCCACGGCGGGCAGCTGCTCAGCGCCCTGGAGCTTCCCTGGTTCAGCCTGCTGCCACCCCGGGGCTACGGGGTGCTCACCACCACCGGGCGCAAGACGGGCAGGCGGCGGCGCAAATGCATCCGCGCGATCCGACGCGGCGAGCGGGTGTACATCGTGTCGATCGCCGGACCCAACACGCTGTGGCTCAAGAACGTCCGAGCCAACCCCAGCGTCACCCTGCGGATTCGCGGGGGGACGTTCACGGGCAAGGCGCGCGAGCTGGCCGAGCCAGCGGAGGTCGAGGAGGCGATGAGGTTTTACAGCGAGCCGGTGAACCCGGTCGACTACATGGCGTGCATGAACTGGCGCAAGGGCCGGCCAACGCGGGCGAGGATCAGGGATCTCACCCGCGGCTGGCTCCAGGAGGGCACCCCGCTCGTAATCGAGCTCGATGCATGAGGGGCCCTAGGCTCACTTACGGCGCGCCCGGGGCGGCTGCGGGGGATAGCGCTTGCGCTCCTCCGGGGTCATCTTCCGGATGGTGAGCGAGCCCTCCTTCACCTGCTGCTGGATCTCCTCCAGCTTTGCGCGGCGCCGCTCGGCCGCGCGATCCGCCTGCGTGAGCATGTATCCACATTAGCGCACCGATCCCGGTTGCTCAACCCAACTGGGCAAACCGCTTGTCAACCCACCGTGCAAGACGCGGGGATCGCGGGAGCGCCGTCCCCACCGGGCGGCCGGGCCAGACGGGAGCTCCCTGCCCGGTGGAGTGCCCGACCCCTCGTCGCGGGGCACGGAAGCCCCGCGCCCACACCCGCGTGTCGAGGACCGGCCCACGTGGACGATCCCAAGAAACTCCCCCTTCAGCGCACCACGAGAGTCGCTTTCATGCCTTTGGCCTCGTGGCCGGGGAGGGAGCAGAAGAGGTTGTAGGTGCCCGGGCGGAGGTTCACTTTCAGCTCGGGGTGCGCCCCGGGCTCGGTGTTGGGCAGGGCGCCCGCTTCCACTCCTTCGGTGGGTTCGGTGGCGTGCAGGTTGTGGGCGTCTTCGCCGCGGTTGACGAGCTCCAGCACGACCGGCCCGGCGGGCACTTCCGAGCGGGAGAGGGTGAAGCTGTACTCCCTGGCGGTCACCTGCACCCAGGCGGGGCCGGAGGGGGCGGTGAGTTCCCCGGGGCTGCCCCCGATGGGGACGGGTTCAGAGGGTTCGCCGGGGGCCGGGGTGGGGGAGGGGCCGGTGGTGGTTGGTTGGGATGGGGCCGGTCCGGCCGAGCCGGCCGGCTGGGTGGGCGTGCGTTGCGCCTGACCGGGCGCCCTTCCGCGCCCAGCGGGGTGCGCACCGGGGCAATGTTTGTGCGGGGAGCGGCGGCAGACGCGGGCGCAGTGGCGGGAGC
>DATMPY010000186.1:0-4983 GCA_035566955.1 Solirubrobacteraceae bacterium
CAGCAGGGGTGTGCCCCGCATGAGCGCCACCGTGGCGCTGCCCGCGGCGACCGCCGCCCCGCAACCCGATGCGTCGAAGCCAGCGTCGTGAATCGCCCCCGCGGGGCTGCCCGGGTCGAGGGCTAAGGAGATGCGCACAAGATCCCCGCACGCGGCCCCCCCGGCCGCGCCCGTGAAGGCGTCCGCCGGTGTGTGCCCGCGCCCGAGGGGGCGCTCCAGGTGGGTGGCGAGCGCCTCAACGATCATCTCTGCCGTCGAGTGTAGAGAGCGCGTGTGGGCCCGTGGGCAACGCGCGGGCCGGCGCGGAGCACACGTGCGCAGGCGCGCGGAGCACACGTTGGCCCTTGGGGGACGCGGTCGCCGGTAGGCCCGTGAGCGGTGGGGCGACTACCCGCGCGCTTCCGCGACGGCCTGCTCGATGGCGAACGCGTCGGTGTAACCCGTCAACGTGGTCACCTGGTGGCTGTGGTTGACGATCAGCAGGGTGGGGGTCTGGTAGACCTGGATGTCCCTGGTGACCGTGCCAAAGGAGTTCACCTGGGCCGCCGAGGCGCTATGCAGCACGACGCCGCGCCCGAGGTGGTGGACCGCGGCGAGAACCTGCTGGTGCACCGCGGTGTCATCCGCGGAGTGTGGGTTCCAGAAGAGCAGCAGCACCACCTTGCCCTGTCCCAGCTCCGCGGCCACCGTCGCCTCCATCGCCGGCGTTTCGCTCGCCTTGGACGTTGCCGGGGCGGACGGAACGCTTGCAGCGTGCCGGGCAGTCTGCGTGTGCCGCGGCGCACGGGTCAGGGCCTTCGACGAGGCGGCCCCGGCGCCAGCGTGGGCCTGGGTGTGAGACACCGTGGTGTGGGAGACGGTGGTACGGGACACCGGGGTGTGGGACACAGTCTTGCGCGAGCCGGACCCGGCGGTGTGAGCGGTGTGCGTCAGCGTGGTGCGGGACACGGTGGTGTGGGACTTCGTGACACGAGACGCTGTGACACGAGACGCTTCGGCGTGGGACTTCGTTGCCTGGGACTTCGCTACGTGGGACACCCCGGCCCGGGATTTCGTGACGTGGGGCGCCGTTGCATGGGACTTCGCGGAGTGGGACCGCACTGCAGCGGAGGTGCTCGGCGAGGAGGAGCCCGACGATTCGCCCCCGGGGCGGTGCAGAGCGACGAACCACACCAGCACGAACGCGGCGAGGGCGAGCAGCGCGACTTGAAAAGGACGCGAGATCTGGGCCATCCCTCTCAACTTCGGCATCGCGGCGGTCCGAGTTGAGCCCCGAATTGGGCGTTGGACGGTTGCCGGCGCGGTAGGCCGCCCCGATCGGAGGTGACCACCCCCGCGGCTACAGGTCCCGCAGCCCGCGCAATACCGCGTGCACCACGGTCTCCGTGGGGATCTCCTGCTGGGTGCGGGCCTGCATGTCCTTGAGCGCCGTCTCCTCCGCAGCCCCCCCCGCGCCCACGATCGCAACGTAGCGGGCCCCCAGACGGGCCGCATGGGCAAGCTGGTTCTTCAGCGAGCGGCCCCCCAGCTCCATCTGCGCCGCCAGGCCCGCCGCGCGCGCCTCGTGCAGGATCCTGAACGCCGCCCTGCGGGGGTTGTTCCTCGCGGCCGAACCGTGAGCTTTCGGCTCCGCCCCGCGCTCCGCGGGCGCGTGCTCCCCGGAACGCGCACTCCCCTCCGCGGCCCCCCGCTCCCCGGGCTCTCCCTCCGTGGAACGTGCACCGACCGTCGCGGCCGGCTCGCCGTCGGGCGAGACGGCCCCCGCGCGAACGCCGACCCGGCCCCCCTCGGGGGGGCCCTCATCCAAACCTCTCTCAAACGCGACATATAGGTCGATCGCCGCGGTCCCCGCCGCGGGCGCGCGGCCCGCCAGCAGGATCCGCTCGATGCCCGCCGCCCAGCCCATCCCGGGTGTGGGCGGGCCGCCGAGCTCGGCCACCAGGCCGTCGTAGCGCCCGCCCCCGCCCACTCCGCTCTGGGCACCGAGGGCGTCGGAGGTGAGCTCGAACACGGTGCGGGTGTAGTAGTCCAGGCCCCTCACCAGCGTGGGGTCGAGCTCGTAGGCCACGCCCGCCTCCTCCAGCAGCGCGCGCACCTCCGCGAAGTGCTCCGCGTCCTCGGGGCTCAGGTGGTCGAGCAGGCGGGGGGCGCTCTGCATCACCGCGCGGGTGCCCGGGTGCTCGGAGTCGAACGCCCGCAGGGGGTTCAGCTCGATGCGCTCGCGTACCTCCTCCGCGAGGCGGTCCTCGTGCGCGCGCAGGTGCTCCTGCAGGTGGGCCCGGTACTCCGCGCGGGCGGCGGGGCCGCCGAGGCTCGACAGGCGCAGGCGGGTCTCCCCCACCCCCAGCTCCTCCAGGAGCCGCGCCAGCAGCACGATCGACTCCGCGTCCACCGCCGGATCGTCCGCCCCCAGCGCCTCCGCCCCCACCTGCCAGAACTGCCGCTGGCGGCCCGCCTGGGCGCGCTCGTAGCGGAAGAAGCTCGACAGGTACCACAGCTTCACCGGCTGGCGCAGCTTGTGCATCCCGTGCTCCACGTATGCCCTGCACACCGGCGCCGTGCCCTCCGGGCGTAGCGTCAGCGAGCGCCCCGAGCCGTCCACGAAGGTGTACATCTCCTTCTGCACGATGTCCGTCGAGGCCCCCACCCCGCGGGCGAACAGCTCCGTGGCCTCGAACGTGGGCGTCTCGATCCGCTCGTACCCCGCCCCCTCCAGCAGCGCCCGCGCGCGCTCCTCCACCCGCGCCCGCGCGGCGGCCTGGTCGCCCAGCACGTCGTGGGTCCCCCGGGGGGCCCTGATCTGCTGTGCGCTCAAGTTGCCGGCGCGCCCGCCGTTGAGCGGAGCTCGGTGAGGAACGGGTTGCCCTGGAGCTCCCGCCCCAGGGTGGTCACACCCATGTGGCCCGGGTACACCACCGTGTCTTCGGGGAAGCGCTCCATGAGCGTGGCGATCGAGCGCTCCAGCACGCTCCAATCGCCCCCCGGGAGGTCCACCCGGCCAACCGAGCCCTGGAAGAGCACGTCACCCGAGAGCAGCGCCGGAGCCTCCCCGACGCTTCCCGCCGACCCTCCCGCGCCCGCGTGATCCGAGAGCAGCGCCGGGGCCTCCCCGACGCTTCCCGCCGACCCTCCCGCGCCCGCGTGATGGCTCCCGGGCATCGCCGCAGCCGCGGGGGCGTTACCGGACGGGGCAGTATCCGCGGAGGACTCCCCGGCGGGGGCAATCGCATAGGTCACATGCCCCGGGCTGTGGCCCGGGGTGAACAGCACCTCGATCTCCAACCCCGCCAGCGTGAGGCGCTCCCCGCCCGCCACCGTGTGCTCGGGCTCCCAGCCCTCGAACGGGCCGAACCCCGGGGGCGTCCACGAGACGATGTCGCTCAGCAGGGTGCGCTCGATCTCGGGGCAGTACACCGGGGCTCCCGTGGCCCGCGCCAGCGGGGCCACCGCCCCGATGTGGTCGAAGTGGCAGTGGGTAATCAGGATCGCCTCGATCTCCACCCCCAGCGCGCCCGCCGCCGCCAGCAGCCGCTCGGGCTCGTCCCCCGGGTCCACCATCACCGCCCGCCCGCGCTCCCGGCCGGCCATCACGATGTACGCGTTCTCCTGCACCGGCCCCACCGTGAACATCCGCACGTCCACCCCGGTCATCGCAACTTCACCATCGGCGGGGCGGTCCTTGTGGGGTTCTTTTGGGGCGCATCCGCGCAGGCTGGTTGGGCATCCGGGTGGTGAGCGCGGGGCGTCGTGCCCCGCGGCACCGGGTGGGGCGTCCTGCGGGTGGGCGGGCCACCATACTCCGCGCCGAGCGGGCAACCACATCCGCTGGGCTGGGGCGGGGCGCTCACCCCGCGCCCGCCTTGGCCTTCTGGCGCAGGCGGCGCTTGTAGAGCCACATGTCGGTGTAGTAGCTGATCGGGACGTACATGGCGAGCACCAGCGGGAACAGCATCACGGCCTCGGTGGAGTTCTTGATCAGCAGGATGCCGATCAAAAGCATCAGCACCGCCGCCGCCATCGCCCGGTAGAACGCCCCCCGCCACGTGGGGGGGCGGTCGTACTTCTGCAGGCGCTGCTCCCGCGCCTTCTCCTTCTCGCGGGCGTTCCCGCTGCGCTCCGCCGCCGTGGGCCGCCGGCCGGTGCGCCCGCGCGACTCCACCATCCCCGCCGCGTTGCCCCGGTGCTTGGTCTTGCGCTTGGTCTGGGCCATCCCCTACAAGCCTAGTGCCTTCTCGATCACCTGGCGCGCGGGGTCGAAGCCGGGCATGGGGATGTCCTCGGGGAATCCCTCCAGGGCCACCGCGGGGGCGAGCCCCACCAGCTCCGCGCACGCCACCTCCGCGTGCCTGCGCACCGCGGCTACCACCTCCCCCAGCGGCACCTCCGCGGGGCGCTCCACGTTCGTCGAGACCTGGCCCGTCACCCGCCGCCCCCGGCGCAGGCCCACCCCGATCGCGCGCACCCCCTCCAGGCCCTCCACCCCGCCCTCGCGGATCAGGCTGGCGATCGCCCGCGCGTCCTCCACCGTCGCCGGGGGGGCGAGCTCGAGGTTGAACGCCACCAGCGGGCCCCGCGCCGCCACCAGGGTGGCGCACGCCGTGGGGTGCGGCGCGCGGGGGCCGAAGTCAGGGCGCAGCTCCCCCTGGAGCATCCGCCGGGCAAGGCCCAGCACGCCCCCCCTGCGCAGCGCCGCGCGCGAGCGTCCTCCCGCGAGCTCCCCGTAGAGGAACACCGGCACCCCCAGCTCCTCCCCGATCCTGTCCCCCACCACCAGCGCCTCCGCGCACGCCGCCCCCCGCGACGCGGGGTCCAGGTACACGATCGGCACCACGTCCACCGCACCCACGTGGGGGTGCTGGCCGATCTTCGAGCGGCCACCCGTACCCTTCTCGGCGCCCCGCCCCATGCCCTTCTCGGCGCCCCGCCCCATGCCCTTCTCGGCACCCCGCCCCATGCCCTTCTCGGCACCCCGCCCCATGCCCT
>DATMPY010000187.1:0-20427 GCA_035566955.1 Solirubrobacteraceae bacterium
GAGATCCTGCGCAACACCATCGGCGAGCGCGTCCTCGGGCTGCCCACCGAGCCGCGTCTGGACAAGGGCATCCCATTTTCCGAGCTGCGCTCCAAGGAGGCCGCGAAGGCATGAGCGCGCGGGTGGGCCGGGGTATGAAGATTGGGATGGGGAGCCCGCCTGTCGGCGGCTCCGGGATGGGCCGCGTAGTGCGCGAGCCTGGCGTGACGATCAACAAGGGGGTCACACGATGAACCTGGCGCTGTCCGACGAGCAGGTCCTGCTGCGCGAGGCCGCCCGCGGCGCCCTCTCTCGCTTCAAGACCCTGGAGGACGCCCGCGAGGCGCTGGACAGCGGGGGCGAGGTGCCGGACCTGTGGCCCACCGCCAAGGAGGCCGGCTGGCCCGGCCTGTTGATCGACGAGGCCCACGGCGGCGCGGGCCTGGACGTGTTCGACGCAATGCTCGTGCTCTCCGAGTGCGGGCGCGTGCTCGCCGCCATACCCCTGCTCGGCCATCTGCCCGCCACCGCGATCCTTGATGACTCCCCCACCGCGGGCGGCCCCCTGCTGGGGGCGCTGGCGAGCGGCGAGCGCCGCGCGGCGTACCTGCCCGCGCGCCCCGGGGACGACCTCTCCGCGCAGTGGACCGCCGACCCCGCCCACGGGATGGAGCGCGCCCCGCTGCCAAACGCTGTGCGCGACGGAGACGGGGCCAGGGTGAGCGGACAGTTCGCGTTCGTGCCCGACGCCCCCGGGGCGGACGTGCTCGTGGGCGTGGCCCTGCTGGCCGAAACGGGGATGCTGGTCGAACGGGGGATGCTCGCCGGAGGCGAGTGTCTCCCCGCTTCGGTCACAGGCGAGTGTCTCCCGGCTTCGGTCGACGGCAAGCCAGTGGGCTTCGCCGTGGAGTCCTCCGCGGCGGGCGTGAGCGTGGAGGCGGTACGCCGCTACGACGCCACTCGCCTGCTGGGGCACGTGACGCTGAAGGATGCCCCCGCCACGCTCCTGGACGCCCCCGAGGAGTCGCTCGCAGCCGCCTGGCACCTCGGGCAGGCGCTGATCGCCGCGGAGTCCCTGGGCGCCGTGGAGACGGCCCTGGAGACCTCGGTGGCGTACGCCAAGGAGCGCTACACCTTCGGCCGCGCGATCGGCTCTTACCAGGCCGTCAAGCACTCACTCACCGAGGTGCTCCGCCAGTTGGAGAACGGCCGCTCGCTGCTCTACTACGCCGGCTGGTCGCGCCACGGAGCCCCCGCCGAGTTCCCCCTTGCCGCGAGCGCCGCGCGCTCGGTGGCGGGGCGCGCGCTGGACCACGCGGCGCGCACGATGATCTCCGTGCACGGGGGCATCGGGGCCACCTGGGAGCACGACGCCCCCCTCTACTTCCGCCGCGCCCAGCTCTCCCGCCGCCTGCTCGGCGGCACCGCGCTGGCCACCGACAAGGTGGCCGGCGAGCTGATCACCCAGGCCTGACGCGCGTCGAGCCCCCCGCCGGTCATACCCAGAGATCCCGGCGCTGGTGGCTGCCCGCCCTGGAACGCCCACCCGTCCGGCGCTTGCCGCCTACCGGCGCCCGGTGCCGCGCCTGTGGTGGTGCCGGGCGGCGGTGGCGGTGGGGGCGGGGGCGAACGTCGCCAGCACGGGCGCCCCGTACGCTTCGCGGACGGCGCCCACGAGCGCGGGCTCCACGCCGCAGTTGATGCAGAACCCGCGCTGGGACCACCCGATCGCGCGGGCCAGCACTTCGTCGGCGTAAGCGACCCCCGTGGCGTCGTGGCCGTAGTAGTCGTACGCCGCCCACCACGCCGAGTCGTCCAGGACGCCCCCGGCGCCGTCGGAGGAGAGCAACCACGCGGCGGCCATCACAGAGTCGAAGTCGTCGTAGATCGAGGGGTGGCGCGCGGTCCTGTGATCGTATGCGGTGGGGCGCTTCCCATACCGGTAGGCGCTCTCCACCAGCCGCCACGTGGTGACGGGCCCGTTGGTGACGTTGAACTGCATCGGCCCCCCGCAGCAGTGCGCGAAGTTGAGCCCGTGGTAGGTGGTGGGGGCGGTGGAGAACGCCGACTCCTGCTTGTGGATCGAGGCGAGCAGCAGCCAGTTGACCCCGAACACGCGCTGGGCTTCGGCGTAGATCGGGTAGAAGCCCGCCTCCCACGCGGCGGGTATGTGAACGGAGAGCCCACCCGGGAGAGGCCCCTGCCCGCCTACTTCCCCGCCAAAGGGCGCCCCCACGACGGCCCCCACCGAGGCCACTCTCGCCGTCCCGCCGGTGCTGGCCCCAGTGAGCCCGCCCCCGGAGGAGACCGCTCCCGAGCGTGCCCCCACCGCGGTGGCGTACGGTCCCGCCACGGTCCCCCGTCCGCCGAGCAACGCCGCCTCGGAGGCGCTCGCCGCGGTGGGGGTGCGCGCCGCCGCCAGCACCGCGGGCGGAGCGGGTGGCGGGGCAGTGGAGCCCACCGCCCCGCTGAGGACCGACGCGAGCACCCCCGCGCCGAGCAGCAACAGCGACAGCGCAATCAGCCACGCGCGCCGTTCGGAGGGCGGAACCGGTGAATGGATTTCGTCGTGCACCACCCTGACGGTATCCGTGCGACCTAAAGAACGCGTCACCGGGGCGGGCGGGTATACCGTGAACCGATGACCGAGGGTACCGATCAGAGATCGGCTGGCGATCCGCCACCACCGGGTCGCGGGTCAGCCGCGGCGCCCCCCCTCGGTCCAGCGCAGGTGGCTGGCCGCAAGCCCGAGCGCTGCGGCCCGCTTGTCGTGGAACGCGTGCGCAAAGCCGACGGCCGGGCGCTGATCCTCTACCGGCGGGCCACCAAGCATGGGTGAGCTACGCTTCGAGGAGCTGCGAGGGGAGTGGGTGGACTACGCGATCCACCGCCAGGAGCGCACGTTTCTGCCCGCCGAGGACCACTGCCCGCTGTGCCCCACCAGGCAGGGGGGTCCGCAGACCGAGATCCCCTTCCCGGCGTTTGAGATTGCGGTCTTCGAGAACCGCTTTCCCGCGTTCGAGACCCCGCGGGGAGCTGCGGAGGTGGTGGTGTACACCGACCAGCACCACGCCTCCTTTGCAACGCTGCCCCCCGAGCGTGCGCGGGCGCTGATGTGGGTGTGGCGCCAGCGCTACGCCGAGCTGGGCGCGCGTGAGGACGTGGAGTACGTGCTGATCTTCGAGAACCGTGGGGTCGAGGTGGGGGTCACGCTGCACCACCCCCACGGGCAAATCTACGCCTACCCCTTTCTGCCCCCCGTGCCCGCCGCCGAGTGCGCCGCCGATCAGCGTCTGGGGGGCTGCGCCCCCTGCGTGCTGCTGCGCCGCGAGCTCGATGACCACAGCCGGGTGGTGTACGAGAACGGCGCGGTGGTCGTCTATGTCCCCCACGCCGCGCGCTGGTCCTACGAGGCCCACGTGGTGCTGCGCCAGCACCGCCCCAGCCTCGTGGAGTGCGTCCCCGCGGAGCTCGACTCGCTCGCCGACGCCCTGCAGGCGCTCACCCGCGGCTACGACGCCCTCTTCGAGCGGCCCTTCCCGTACGTGATGGTGGTGCACCAGGCCCCCACCGGGGGCAGCCGCACAAACGCCCCGCCAGGAGCGCTGGCCCCACCGACGGCCTCGGACGAGACCGGCGCCACCGCCAAGCCCGCCTCCACATCAGCCGAGGGAGGGGGCCACGTGCACGTGGAGTTCTACCCCCCCCTGCGCACCGCGGAGAAGCTCAAGTATCTCGCCGGCTCCGAGCAGGGCGGGGGAGTGTTCATCGCCGACACCCTCCCCGAGGAGTCCGCCGCCACCCTGCGCCAGGCGATCGCCCGTGCCGCGTAGGGCGATCGTCGGTGCCAGCGAGGTGAGCGCCGGTGCCAGATGAAGTGCGCGCGTTCGCCCCGGGCCGGGTGAACCTGATCGGGGAGCACACCGACTACAACCACGGCCTCGCCCTTCCGCTGGCGATCGCCGAGGGGGTCACCGTGAGGGCGCGGACAGCGGGTGGCGGTGGGCGGCGCATCCGGGCGCGGGCACTCACCCTGGGCGAAGAGGACGAGTTCGAGCTTCCCAACCCCCAGCGATGCCCGGGCTGGCGGGCGTTCGTCCGAGGCATCGCCGCCGAACTGAGTCATTCGGGGCTTCGGATACCTGACGTCGAGCTCGAGATATCCGGCAATCTGCCCCGCGGCGCCGGCCTCTCCTCCTCCGCCGCCCTCGAGGTGGCGCTCGCCCTGGCGCTGCTCGGTCTCGCCGGCGTGGAGCTCCGGGAGTCGTCCGGAGCCGGCAATGCCGGGCTGCGCGTCGGTCGGTCCGCGGGGCGCACCCAGATCATCGACCGCCGCGAGTTGGCGCGGGTGTGCGCGCACGTAGAGAACGAGTGGGTGGGCGCCCACACGGGGTTGCTCGACCAGCTCGCCTCGCTCTTCGGGGAGCCCCACGCCGCGCTGCTCATCGACTTCTCCGACCTCGACATCCAACCCGTGCCGCTCCCCCTGGGTGGTGGCTGGCGGCTGGTCACGCTGGACTCCGGCGAGCCCCGGGCGCTGGCCGCCTCGGGCTACAACGAACGGCGCGCCGAGTGCACACAGGCGTGTGAGCTGCTCGGAGTGGATTCGCTGCGGGAGGTGGGTAGGGGTGGCCCGGACCACCCACCCGGCGCCCTGAACCCCCTGCTCGCCGGCGATCTCTCGCTCGAGGAGATGTCCCGTCTGCCGCCGGTGTTGGTGCGCCGCGTCATGCACGTGCTCGGGGAGAACGCCCGCGTGCGGGCGACCGTGTCCGCGTTGCGGGAAGGGGACCTTCCGCGGGTGGGCGCGCTGCTCGACGCCTCCCACGCGAGCCTGCGCGACCTCTACGAGTGCTCCACCCCCGCCGTCGAGGCGACCGTGGAGCGCCTGCGGCGAGCCGGGGCCGCCGGTGCGCGTATGGTCGGCGGCGGCTTCGGTGGCCATGTGCTCGGCCTGCTTGCACCCGACGCCGTCCCACCCGACGGCGCGCGCGAGGTGCTGCCCTCCGCGGGGGCGCACCTACTCGCCCCCGGTGCGTGCTGAGCGGCCCTCCCCCTAGCCCCCGGTGGTCCTCTCCAAATGGCGCGCGCGAGGTGCTGCCCTCCGCGGGGACGTTCCTACTGGCCCCCGGTGCGTGCTGAGCGGCCCTCCCTTGACCCCCCTCGGGGGGGTCCTCCTCCAAATCCCCCTCCTTCTGAACGGACCTCGCGGACCGGAGGCCTCAGGCCACGGCCAACGCCGCCTGCTTCTCGCCCAACGCCGCGATCAACTCCTCGAAGGAGTCCGAGAATTTCTGAACCCCCTCGCCCTCCAGCGTGTCGGTGAGATCCTCGTAGTCCACCCCCGCGCGCTCCAGTTCCCGCAAGAGCTTGTGCGCCTCCGTCACCCCCGTCTGCAGGCGCCCCTGGGGGCGGCCGTGGTCCTGGTAGGCGCGGATCGTCTCCTCGGGCATCGTGTTGATCGTGTCCGGGCCGATCAGCTCCTCCACATAGAGGGTGTCGGGATAGGCGGGGTTCTTGGTCGAGGTCGACGCCCATAGCACCCGCTGCGGAGTCGCCCCCTTGCCCGCCAGGAACTCCCAGCGGGGCCCTCGGAAGAACGAGCGGTAGTGCTGGTAGGCGAGCTTCGCGTTGGCCACCGCCAGGCGGCCCTTGAGGTTCTCATGACCGCCGAGCTCCTCCAGGCGGCGATCCCCCTCGGTGTCGATCCGCGACACGAAGAAGCTCGCCACCGACGCCACCCCCCGCGGATCGCCCCCCGCCGCAATCAGCCGCTCGAGGCCGCGCACGTAGGACTCCGCCACCTCCGCGTAGCGGCGCAGCGAGAAGATCAGCGTCACGTTGATCGAGCGGCCCTTGGCGATCACATCCTCGATCGCCCCCAGGCTCGGCTTGGTCGCGGGGATCTTGACCATCAGGTTCGCCCGGTCCACCGTCTCGTGCAGGCGCATCGCCTCCTCGTAGGTCGCCAGCGTGTCGTACGCCAGGTCCGGGGCTACCTCCAGCGACACGTACCCGTCGCGGCCCACGCCCCCCTCCCAGATTGGGCGGAACAGGTCGCACGCATCCTTGATGTCCCGCTCCGCCAGCCGCCAGAAGCTCGCCCGCGCGTCGAGGCCCTCCTCGGCCAGCTCGCGTATTTGCTCGTCGTAGGCGTCCCCCGCGCTCATCGCCTTCTGGAAGATCGTCGGGTTGGACGTCGCCCCCACCACCGCGTCCCCGTCGAGCAGCCCCTGCAGGTGGCCCCCGCGGATCGACTCGCGCGAGAGGAAGTCCACCCACACGCTCTGCCCCAGCGCGGAGAGTCGGTGCAGCGGAGAGAGGTTGTGCCCGGACATCGAAAGCTCCCTTCAGTCGCCTTGCTTCAGTATGGCGCGGGCGCGGACGGCAATGTTCTCCGTGGTGAAGCCCAACTCAGAAAGCACCGTGGCGCCCGGCGCCGAGGCGCCGAAGCGGTCGAGGCCGAGCACATCCCCACCGGAGCCCACCCACTTCCACCAGCTCATCGTCGCCCCCGGCTCGACCGCCAGACGAGCTGTGACATCGGGCGGGAGCACACTGTCACGGTACTCTCGGGACTGAGCTTCGAACAGCTCCATGCACGGCATCGATACCACCCGCACAGCGGTGCCCTCCGCCGCGAGTGACCGGGCGCTCTCCAGCGTGAGGGGGACCTCAGCGCCGGTGGAGATGAGGATGATCTCAGGGCTGGGTGAGGAGTCCCACAGCACGTACCCCCCGCGCTCCAGCTCCTCCGCCGCGGCCACCCCGCCGTCCCCGCGGTCCAGCACCGGGATCCCCTGGCGCGAGAGCAGCAGCGCCACCGGGCCGTCCTCCCGTTCCAGCGCCACCCGCCACGCCTGCGCCGTCTCGTTGGCGTCCGCCGGGCGGATCACCCACAGGTGGGGGATCGCCCGCAGGGCGGAGTAGTGCTCGATCGGCTGGTGCGTGGGGCCGTCCTCCCCCAGGCCCACCGAGTCGTGCGTCCACACCCACACCACCGGCAGCCCCATCAGCGCGGAGAGGCGCACCGGCGCGCGCATGTAGTCGGAGAACACCAGGAACGTCGAGCCGTACGGCTTGACGATCCCCCCGTGCGCCGCCGCCCCGTTGACGATTGCCCCCATCGCGTGCTCCCGGATGCCGAACGGCACGTTGCGCCCCGCGTGCACCCGCGAGAACGTGCCCGCACCCTCGAACACCGTCTTGGTCGACTCCACCAGGTCCGCCGCCCCCCCCATCATCGTGGGGGCGTACGCCGAGAACGCCGCCATCGTCCTCTGCCCCGCCGCCCGCGTGGCGAGCTTCTCCCCCGCCGCGAAGCTCGGCAGCGCCTCGCGCCACCCATCCGCCAGGCGCCCCGACCACGCGCGATCCCAGTCCTCCGCCAGCCGCGGGTGAGCCCCGCGCCACTGTTCGAAGCGCACCCGCCACTCGCGCTCCGCGTCGGCACCAGCCTGCGCGAGGCTCATGTGCGCGTACACCCCCTCGTCCACCCAGAAGCTGCGCCGCGGGTCGAAGCCCATCGCCAGCTTTGCCGCCCCCACCTCCTCCTCTCCCAGCGGCGACCCATGGGCGGCCGCGGTGTCGACCGCGTTGGGGGCCGGGTAGGCGATGTGCGAGCGGATTGCGATGAACGAAGGCCGCTCGGTCTCCGCGCGCGCGGCCGCGAGCGCCGCGGTGAGAGCGTCGACATCCTCGGAGTCCCCCACCCGCTGCACGTGCCACCCGTCCGCCGCCAGGCGCGCGATGTGGTTCTCCCCGTCGAACGAGATCGACGTGCTCCCGTCGATCGTGATGCGGTTGTCGTCGTAGCACACCGTCAGCTTGCCCAGGCCGAAGTGCCCCGCGATCGACGCCCCCTCCTGGCTGATCCCCTCCATCAGGTCCCCATCCGAGCAGATCGCGTACGTGTGGTGATCCACCACCGCTTCCCCCGGGCGGTTGTAACGCTCGCACAGGAAGCGCTCCGCCATCGCCATCCCCACCGCGTTGGCGAAGCCCTGCCCCAGGGGTCCCGTGGTGACCTCCACCCCCGGGGTGTGGCCGCGCTCCGGATGGCCCGGCGTGCGCGAGCCCCACTGGCGGAACTGCTCCAGGTCCTCCAGGCTCACCTCGTAGCCACTTAGGTGCAGCAGCGAGTACAGCAGCACGCACGCGTGCCCCGAGCTCAACACGAAGCGGTCGCGGTCCGGCCACCGGGGGTCGCCCGGGTTGGCGTGCAGCACGCGCCTGAAGAGCACGTACCCCAGTGGGGCGAGCGCCATCGCCGTGCCCGGGTGGCCTGCCCCAGCCTTCTGCACCGCGTCCATCGCCAGGCCCCGGATCGTGTCGATCGAGAGCCGCTGCAGCTCGGGCTCCCGGTCGGCGTCCATACCCGAGCCATCTGCCCGCAAACCGATCGTTTCATGCCTCGCCGACATCGCAGCCCGATCCTACCCGAGCGGGCCACGCCCACCCCGAGCGGGCCACGCCCACCCCAAGCGGGCCATGCCCACCCCGAGCGGGCCACGCCTACTCCGAGCAGGCCACGCCTACCCAAGCAGGCCGACACCGACCCAAAGCGGGCCACGCCCACCCCAAGCGGGCCACGCCTACTCCGAGCAGGCCATGCCCACCCAAGCAGGCCACGCCCACCCAAGAGGGTCGGCGCCCACCCCAAAGCGGGCCATGCCCACCCCAAGCGGGCCGGCGGCTACCCGAGCGGGCCGCGGCGCCCACCCCAAAGCGGGTCATGGCTACCCGAGCGGGCCACGGCGCCAACCCCAAGCGGGCCGCGCCAACCCCAAGCGGGCCGCGGCTACCCGAGCGGGCCGCGCCCTGCGATCAATCGCGTGGGCGCCGGCGCACCGGCGCCAGCGCCGGGATCGGGTGCGCGCGGCCATACCCGCAGTAGCACGCCGGCCGACGCACCCGCACCAGCCAGTGCAGGTCGTGGCGGCAATGCGAGCGGCGAAACGGCCATCTTGCATGCATCGCTCGGAGCATCCGCCGCTCCTCGCATACGAAAACTTTCATGACGATCCGACCTCCCTCTACCCTCGCAGATTGGCCCAAGTGGCCAACAAGCACGTTCCCTGTGGTCCCATACGTCCCACTAATAGTACGGTGCCTACAGAAATGGTCCCTAAAATACCTCATACCCCAAGCCCTGCCATACCCGCTCCCCGGTCATACGTCTTACCCTATTATCGATAGATCTTTCGGTTATTAGTGCCTTTAGTCGCTAACTACAGCGGGGAGGGCAATGCCACCAAAGCGACTGGGAAGATCTTTCCCTAAAAACATATAAATCATGCTTTACTCATCCTGTCAAGTACCAACGAGTAAGAAGAGCGATGCCCGCACGACGATCAGTCCCGTTGCCACGCCCCGCGCAGTCAACTAAGGTACGTCGCGTGACGGGGACGGCGGGAGAGGAATCGGGTAGGAGTGCCAGCGCTCAGAAGGGCCTGCCCCGCGGGCCCCAGGCGCTGCCCCGCGCCGAGGTGGCCGCGCACCAGCGCGAACGGTTGGTCGAGGCGATGGTGCAGGCGGTCAACGAGCGCGGGGTGGTCGCCACCACGATCTCCGAGCTCGTCGCCCGCGCCGGCATTTCGCGGCGCACGTTCTACGAGCACTTCGAGAACAAGGAGGACTGCCTGCTCGCCACCTACGACACCGTGGTGGAGGCCGAGGTGCAGCGGCTGCTCGCCCTCACCAACCCCGAAGGGGAGTGGCTCGAGCAGCTGGAGGCGGTCGTCCGGGCGCTGTTCGACGCGATCGCCGAGCGCCCCGACGCGGCACGCCTGATCTGCGTGGAGATGGGGGCCTCCGGAGAGATCGGCGTGCAGCGCTGGGCCGCTGGGGCGGCCCGCCTGGAAGGCTTCATCAGCGCGGGCTTCGAGCGCGCACCCGGTTCGGGGACGATCCCCGATCCGGTGGCCCGCGCGGTCGTGGGAGCGCTGCGCAAGATCGTTTACACGCGCGTGCGCGAAGAGCGCTCCAGCAGGTCCCTGAAGGCCGAGTTCGCACGGATCGTGCCGGAGCTGATGGAGTGGATCGCCTGCTACTACCCGAGCCCCCCCGGCGTCCTCCGCCGGCCGCGCGCGCGCAGGGTGCGCCGGCTGGAGGGCGGCCGCGCGCCAGGCACCCTCTCCCCGCCTGCGCCCTGGGGAGTGCGGGGCCTGCCCCGCGGCGAGCACAACCTTCCCCGCGGCTTCGTGGTCTTCAACCAGCGCGAGCGGATCTTCGACGCGATCGCCAAACTCACCGCCCGCAACGGCTACCCCGCGCTGAGCCTCGAGGACATCGCCGCCAAGGCCGCCATCTCGCTGCAAACCTTCTACAGCCACTTCGAGAACAAGGAGGAAGCGTTCCTCGCCACCTACGAGGTCGGCCACACCCGGGCCAAAGCGGCCGTCAACCGGGCGCTCGCCCACGAGACCGACTGGATCGGGGGGGTGCGCGCGGGGGTGCTGGCGCTGCTGGAGTTCCTCGCCTCCGAGCCCGCCCTGGCGCATCTGTCGTGCGTGGACATCCTGATCGCCTACCCCCACGTCGCCGGCCGCGTGGAGGAGGCCAACGCCGCTTACGCCCAGCTGCTCGACATGGAGCTCGGCGCCGGCGCGCCCTCGCAGCCCTCCACGCCGATCGTAGGGGAGGCGATCGTGGGGGGAGTGTTCGAGCTGCTCCACGACTATATCCTGCAGGGACGCACCCGCAGGCTGCCCGAGCTGGCGGACCACATCAGCTACATCGCGCTCGCCCCCTTCATCGGGCGCGAGGCCGCCGCCGAGGCGATCGCCCAGCCCCACAGCGCCCCCACCCGCTAGCTGTCCTGCCTAGGGAGGCTGTGAGCGGGTGGTGGTGTCCCGGGCCGCTCCTGAGGCTGTGTGTCCTGTGCGCGACTGGAACGCCTCTGACGCCGGGGAGGCATGCACATGCGGGGACACGCAGGCATGGGCGTGGGAAACATGGTCCGGAGCGGCCGGTCGCGCGGGTCCGAGCGTCGGAAACATCGGCCGCCAAGCCTTGACCTGGACCAGTGTGGGACCGTAGCCTTACTCTTGGGGTTGGGAGGGGACCAAGAGGAGGTGGATGAGCACATGACGGACGGGGCCCCGGCGGGCCACATCGCCGCTTCGCAGCACATCGCCGAAGCCAACAACGCGCTGCGGATGCGGCTGCCGTTCGAGGACCGGGAGGACTTCGAAGATGCGCGCAGAGGCTTCGTCGCAAAGCTCTCGCCCGCGGTCGTGCAGGGCACGGGGGGCCGAGTGGTGTGGGATATGGAGTCCTACGCATTCCTCGAGGAGCAGTGCCCGAGCACCGTCAACCCGAGCCTCTGGCGTCAGGCGCAGCTGAACGCGATCCACGGACTGTTCGAGGTCGTCCCGGGCATCTACCAGGTGCGGGGACTGGACCTCTCCAACATGACGATCGTGGAGGGACACGAGGGGGTGCTGGTGATCGACCCCCTGATCTGCGCGGAGACCGCCGCCGCGGCGCTCGAGCTGTACCGCGCCCACCGGGGCCTGCGGCCGGTGACGGGCCTGCTGTACACCCACTGCCACGTCGACCACTTCGGGGGGGCCCTTGGGGTGGTCGATCCCGAGGACGTCGCCGCCGGCCGTGTACCGGTACTGGCGCCCGTTGGCTTCCTGGAGCACGCGATCAGCGAGAACGTGTACGCGGGCACCGCGATGGCGCGCCGCGCCGCATACATGTTCGGCTCCCTGATCGACCGCAACCCCGCCGGGCAGGTGGGCACCGGCCTGGGCATGACCGTCTCGACCGGCTCCGTGGGGATCGTGGCGCCCACCCTGGAGATCGCCCACACCGGACATGAGGAGGCGATCGACGGGATCCGGATGCTCTTCCAGATGACCCCCGGCTCGGAGGCCCCCGCGGAGATGAACTTCCTGTTCCCCGACCACCGCGCGCTGTGCATCGCGGAGAACGCCACCCACAACCTCCACAACATCATCACCCCCCGGGGCGCCCTCGTGCGCGACGCGCGCCTCTGGTCGCGCTACCTCGGCGAGGCGATCGACCTCTTCGGCGAGCGCGCCGACGCCCTGTTCGCCGGTCACCAGTGGCCGCGCTGGGGCCGGGAGCGGATCGTGGAGATGCTCGCGCTGCAGCGCGACCTGTACGGCTACCTGCACGACCAGACCCTGCGGCTGCTCAACAAGGGGTACGTGGGCAGCGAGATCGCCGAGCTCCTGCGACTGCCCCCAGGCCTCGCGCGGGAGTGGCACTGCCGCGAGTACTACGGAACGGTGAGCCATAACGTGAAGGGGATCTACCAGCGCTACATGGGTTGGTTCGACGGCAACCCCGCCCACCTGTGGCAGCACCCCCCGGAGCAGGCCGCCAGCCGCTACGTCGAGGCGATGGGTGGCTCGGAGGCGGTGCTCGAGCAGGGCCGGCGGGCATTCGCGGAGGGCGACTACCGCTGGGTGGCGGAGCTCATGGCCCACGCGGTGTTCGCCGACCCCTCCGACGAGGCCGCCCGGGAGCTCGAGGCACAGGCGCTCGAGCAGCTCGCCTACGGTGCGGAGAACGCCACGTGGCGCAACATTTTCCTGACCGGCGCCCGCGAGCTGCGCGAGGGCGTCATCGCCGGCGGAGCCGCTCCCTCCCGGCACATGGTCGCGATGCTCACCACCGAGCAGCTGTTCGACGTGCTGGCGATTCGCATCGACGGCCCCCGCGCAGGCGAGCGCCGCCTGCGCTTCAACTGGGTGTTCACCGACACCGGGGAGCGCCACGTGCTGTCCCTCAGTAACGGCGTGCTGATCCACTCCCCCGACCGGCAGGACCCCGCGGCGGACGCCACGGTGGTGGTGGAGCGCTCCGCCCTGAACGAGCTGCTCGCGGGCCTCACCCCGATGCCCGAGCTGGCCCAGGCGGGGCGCCTGCGCGTCGAAGGCGACGGCGCCAAGCTCGTCGAGCTGCTCGGGCTGCTCGACGAGCCCGACCCCTCGTTTGCGATCGTCACCCCGTAGGGTCCCGGCACCAGGATCCCAGGCCCCATCAAGATCCCCGCACCCCCACGAGGGATCCCGACACCCCACACCAGGCTCCCCTGGCACCTCACGAGGGACCCCGACACCCACGATGGTCCCGACACCCCGCAAGGGTCCCGACACCCCGCAAGGCGCTACCCGAGAAAAAAATCGCTCGGCATGTCGATTTCGTGGCTCCTGGTTCGTCGCAGGGGTAGATTCGAAGCTCACACTCGGCCTCGGCCGACGGGACCCCGGACTTCGAACCCCAACAACCACAAGGAGAATCGACCCATGCGCTTCATGATGATCATGATCCCCAAACCCATGGACGAGGCGAACTGGGAGCCTTCCCCGGAGGCGGTCGCCGCGATGAGCAAGTACAACGACGAGCTCACCAAGGCCGGCGTGCTGCTCGCGCTCGACGGGCTGCACCCCACCTCCAAGGGAGCACGCGTGGCGTTCCCCGGCGGCAAGGCCACCGTGACCGACGGGCCCTTCGCCGAGGCCAAGGAGGTGATCGGCGGCTACTGGCTGATCCAGGCGCAGGCCAAGGAGGAGGCGGTCGCGTGGGCCTCCCGCTGCCCCGCCGCGGATGGCGACACGATCGAGGTTCGTCAGGTGTACGAGATGGCGGACTACCCACCCGAGGTGCAGGAGGCGGCGCGGTAGGGCCACATGCCCGCGCACTCGCGCTGCCGCCCAGCGCAGGACCGGTCCCGGTGGGAGGACGGCCGCATCTGTGCGGACCCCACCCGGGATCGGTCCTGAAGCTGCTGCAAAGCTTCAGCGATGGTGTTGGCGGCGGCGTCGAGTGGAGACCCACCCGAGATCGGTCCTGAAGCTGCTGTGATCGAGCCATGACGGCTTCCGACACGGATCGTGCGATCGACGCGGTCTGGAGAATCGAGTCGGCCCGACTGATCGCCGGGCTGGCACGGATGGTGCGTGATGTGGGCCTCGCCGAGGACCTCGCGCAGGACGCCCTCGTGGCGGCGCTCGAGCGGTGGCCAAAGTCGGGCATCCCGGAGAACCCGGGCGCGTGGCTGATGGCCACCGCGAAGAATCGCGCGATCGATCTGCTGCGCAGGCGCGCGCGACTGGAGCACAAGCACGGCGAGCTCGCCCGCGAGCTCGAGGTCCACGGGGGGACCGCCGTGCCCGAGCGGGAGCTCACAAGCGACGAGGAGATCGGCGACGACCTCCTGCGCTTGATCTTCACCACCTGCCATCCGGTGCTCTCCAAAGAGGCGCGCGTAGCGCTCACCCTGCGCCTGCTCGGGGGCTTGAAGACCGACGAGATCGCGCGGGCATTCCTGGTCCCCGAGCCGACGGTCGCACAGCGGATCGTGCGCGCCAAGCGGGCCCTCGCGGCGGCCCGCGTCCCCTTCGAGCTGCCTGGCACTGAGGAGCTCGCGGCACGCCTGTCATCGGTGCTCGAGGTCATCTACCTCGTGTTCAACGAGGGCTACGCCGCCACCTCCGGCGAGGACTGGATACGACCCGCCCTCTGCGAGGAGGCGCTGCGACTTGGGCGCGTCCTCGCAGAGCTGGCCCCGCGGGAGCCAGAGGTGCACGGTCTGGTGGCGTTGATGGAGATCCAGGCCTCCCGCTTCCCCGCGCGGATCGGCCCCTCGGGGCAGCCGGTGCTGCTGCTCGATCAGGACCGTGCGCGCTGGGATCGGCTCCTCGTCCGTCGCGGCCTGGCGGCGCTGGAGCGCGCGGAGCGATCGGGGCGCGGGGGTGAGCTGCGCGGGGGCTCGCCCGGCCCGTACGAGTTGCAGGCGGCGATCGCCGCCTGCCACGCGCGAGCGCCAACGGCGGCCCAGACCGATTGGCCGCGCATCGCCTCACTCTACGAGGCGCTCGCGCGGGTCGCGCCCTCGCCAGTGGTGGAGCTCAACCGCGCGGTGGCCGTCGCGATGGCATTCGGCCCGGCGGCGGGACTCGATCTGCTCGACGCACTCGCCGGCGAGCCGTCCCTGGAGGACTACCACCTCCTGCCGAGCGTGCGCGGCGATCTGCTCGCCAGGCTCGGCCGCCTCGAGGAGGCTCACGCGGAACTGCAGCACGCGATCGCGCTTACCCAAAACGCCCGCGAGCGCCAGTTGCTGCGCGAGCACGCCGCGGCGCTCGCGTGGACGCCGGCGCCTGGGGAGCCACTGTGACGTGCGTGTATGCTCGCCAGGTGAAGACTCGCGTCGTCGTCTTGGGAGCGGGCTTTGGGGGCCTCGAGCTGGCGACGATGCTCTCGGAGGCACTCGGCGATGACGTCGAGGTGACCTTGATCGACAAGCACGACTCCTTCGTCTTCGGGTACTCAAAGCTCGACGTGATGTTCGGCAGGACCACGCTGGACGCTGTGCGCCTCCCCTACCGTGAGATCGCCAAGCCCGGGGTGCGCTTCCTGCGCCAGACGATCACGGCGATCGATCCCGACGCCCGGCGTGTGACCACCGATGGCGGTGTTCACGAGGCGGACGTGCTCGTGGTGGCGCTGGGCGCCGACTACGACTTCGATGCCACGCCGGGGCTCGCCGAGGGCGGCGAGGAGTTCTACTCCGTGGCGGGCGCGCAGCGGCTGGGCGAGTTGCTTCCCACGTTCACGCAGGGCCGGGCGATCGTCGGGGTCTGCGGGGCCCCCTTCAAGTGCCCTCCGGCGCCAAGCGAGACCGCGTTGCTGTTGCACGACTACCTGTCCACGCGGGGCGTGCGCGACGCTTGCGAGATCTCCCTCGTGCTGCCGTTGGGAAGTCCTGTCCCTCCGTCGCCGGACACCTCGCGCGCGCTGGAAGCCGCCTTTGCCGAGCGCGACATCAAGTTCGTTCCCGGCCGACGTCCGAGCTCGCTCGACCCGGCGCGTCGCGTGGCCGTGCTCGACGACGGCAGCGAGATGCCCTACGACCTCTTCCTCGGAGTTCCGAAGCACCGCGCTCCCGATGTGGTCATCGCGAGTGGCATGACCGAGGATGGCTATGTGCCCGTGAGCTCGAGCACACTCCAGACGCGGTTTCCCGGGGTGTACGCGGTCGGTGACGTCACCACCGCCGGGGTGCCAAAGGCGGGGGTGTTCGCCGAGGGAGCAGCACGCGTCGTAGCCGCCTCGCTGATCGCGAGCATCCGCGGGGGCCAGCAGCCGGGAGCCTACGACGGGCGCGGTATCTGCTACATCGAGTTCGGCGCCGGCCGGGTGGGTCGCGTGGAGGTGGACTTCCTCTCCGGACCGAAGCCCACCGGCTCGTTCGGCGAGCCCTCCGACGCGCTGGCCGCCGACAAGCAGCGCTTCGGCTCCAGCCGTCGCGCCCGCTGGTTCGGCCGCTGACTCGCTCAGTCTCATCTTGTCTGGCGCGAGGCCGCGACAGCACAATCATGCAGGCGTGAGAGCAACCGTCAGTCAGGTGTGGCCGATGTGCCGCCCCACTCCTCAGGGGCGACATCGGCGAGTGTCTGTGAGAACGTCCACTGGTGACCAGCGAGGTCTTCAGCGGTGTACTGTCGCTCGCCGTACTCGAAGTCGGTCGGCTCCATCACGATACGAGCGCCGTGCTCGCGGGCGCGCTCACAGTGGGCGTGCGCGTCGTCCACGCGCACCATCACCGAGTGCGTGACCTCGCCCGGCCGCGGCGGCCGGCGCTCGTGACGCACATCGCCGACAATCACCGCGCCCTCGCCGAAGCTCAGTTGCGCGCGATGGTTCTCGCCGATCCGCACACGCTCGACGAATCCAAACGCCACGCCCAACCAGTCAACTGCCGCACGCACGTCCGCGTAGATGAGGACAGGGATAACGGTCGATTGCGGGATGGAACGGTTCGGCTTCAGCATGGCGCCATCCTACATCGCCGAATCTCCCGCTGCCCTTGCTTAGCAAGCGCCGTTTTCGGATCATGAACCTCGTGATCGTACCACGGTCGGGGCCGACCGGTTCCTCGCCCTACGCGCCTATATCAGTACCAGCCACAGCAAGGCCGCGACACAATCGACGCCCGCGCGCGACTCGCCAAACACCAGCCACGGCTCCCCGCCGTCGGACCCTGACCCACCCGTAAGCCACCTGAACAGTCACGCAAATCGCGGGTTTCGCACCCGTTCAGGCAGCCCCCGGCGCTCCAGCTGACTTGTTACTAAAGAATCAGTTCGCTTCGTCCGTCCAGAAGAGCCCGTTTGAATTGCTTCGCGTCACCGCGATCCCTCTCCTGAGACTTGGGCTGTACACGAACGCATCGAACGGGTCTGTTTGCGCCGAGTCGTAGAGATGATTCGACAGGCCCGGCGGCATGGGCGCCCCGTTTGTGGCAAAGGGGTGGATCCCACCGTAGCCGTCGAGGACGTAGCCGGAGCTGTCGGTGACGAGCGTGATGCTCCTGGCGATGTCCCAGCCTCCCCAGTAGGCGCTCACGCTAACCCCAGGAGCATTGCCAAACGGATGAACCCCGCCGTAGCCGTCAAGGACGTAACCCCCGGTGCAGGCCGAGTTGACGACGATTCCCCGAGCGATGTCCCAGCCCGACCAGTAGGGGCCACCCGACAGTGGCTTTGCGTTCCCGATCGGATGGATCCCACCCCAGCCATCGAGAACGTAGCCACCGGCACTGCCTGGACACAGGGCAATGCCCCGCGCGATGTCCCATCCCCAATACGTGGGGTCGTACAGCGCTGGAGCACCCCCGAACGGGTCGAGGCCGCCGTATCCGTCAAGGATGTACCCCTTTCCGGGCGCCGTTACCGCGATCGCTCGAGCGATATCCCAGCCCGGCCACGTCGAAGGCGAGCTCACCGCAGGCGCGTTGCCAAAGGCGTGCAGATTCCCATAGCCATCGAGGACGTAGCCCGAAGCACCATCGCGAGGAATCAGAGCCGCGGCAGTGTGGATGAGCGGCTCCAAGACGACGTTGACCTGCCCGGCCGTGACCGAGCCACCCGCTTGGAGCTCGTATCCCGAGACCTGCGCACCGGTCCCCCCGACGGGATCGATCACGAAGGACCGATAGACATCCAAGCCTCCCTGGTAGGTGGACCCGGTGAGAGCAGGTGGCATCGGCGTTCCGTTTGCCGCGAAGGGGTGGATCCCGCCATAGCCGTCGAGGACGTATCCGGAGCTGTCGGTGACGAGCGTGATGCTCCGGGCGATGTCCCAGCCTCCCCAGTATGCGGTTGCGTTCACCCCCGGCGCACTGCCGTAGGGGTGTACTCCACCGTAGCCGTCGAGGACGTAACCCCCGGTGCAGGCCGAGTTGACGACGATTCCCCGAGCGATGTCCCAACCTGGCCAGTAGGGGCCACCCGACAGTGGCTTCGCGTTCCCGATCGGGTGGACCGCCCCGTAGCCGTCGAGGACGTAGCCGCCGGCGCCGCCTGGGCAGAGCGCTAGGCCTCTGGCGATGTCCCACCCGGACCAGTAGGTGGGATCATACAGGGCGGGGGCTCCTCCGAATGGGTGCACTCCGCCGTAGCCGTCGAGGACGTAGCCCTTGCCGGGCCCGGTGACCGCGAGTCCGCGGGCGATGTCCCACCCTGGCCACGTCGCGGGTGAGTTGACGGCTGGCGCGTTCCCAAAAGGGTGCAGGTTGCCGTACCCGTCGAGCACATAACCAGAGGCCCCATCATTGGGGATCAACGCTGCAGCAGTATGCAGGGGAGTCGTCGTCCCAGGATTGTTAGAAACGAGATTCTGAGCTGTCGTGGGGTTACCGATACCAGTGAAGGCGCCGGGGATGCTGTCGGCAACGGAAGGACTGTCTCCTGTGCCGCTAGCGCGACTCAGCCAGCTGATGTGCAGGTGCGCGAAACCGCCGGTATACCCGGTCGCGCCGATCTGCCCGATTGCCTGGCCCGGCACGACATGCTGGCCGGGGGTGACGAGCACGCTCCCGAACTGCATGTGCAGGTACTCCAGGTAAGTGCCGTCGTCGTTGTGGACGAAGACATAGTTCCCGAAGGCACACGAGTTGTTGAAGTACGCGCAGGTGCCCTGAAAGTTGCCGCGCATACCGATCACCGTGCCGGCTGTCGCCGAGACGATGTGCATGCCCGCCGAAGATCCGCTTGTCGCTCCGAAGTCCCAGGCATAGAGGTCGGGCTGCGTACAGTGGGTGCTGCAACCGTTGCCGGGACCATTTCCCTGATACACGTGAACCGCCGTACCGGCCGGGAAGGGGAGATATCCCGACCCCGATGCGGCCGACGCGACACCTGCGAAAGTCAGCGCCAACAGGGTACAGATCAGGAGCGCCGTGCCAGTGGTCAACCACTTGCTGAAGCTAGTATCTAGCGGGAGACGATAATTCCTAAAGAGATAAGTCGACATGTGAGCTGCTCCTAGCTGTGGGATGTTGGATTGCATGAGCGTCGACGCTTGGGTTTGTCGCCTGCAGATACCGCAGGTCTTCCACACCATTCATTGCCTTGTCACGGATTTACGTCGGTAGCTACGTCGTTAGGTAGAAAATCCCCTCGTGCCAGTCCGCGGGACCCGTCAAGCTAGATCCGGTCGACAGCATTACCCACGCACTCGTTTCGTCGACTGAGGTAGTGCCAACAACACGATCGTGGTCAGGGCGGAAATCAGCTTGATCTTCATGGTTTCTCCTCGGGTCGGACTGTGGATGCTCTCGACTGACGTGGTCCTATCCTGTGATGCTGGGGCTGGTGCCTGCCCTCATCCCGAGGTGCCAGTCGCTGTTGCCGTCGGACCCGACGCTCCACAGGTCACTGGTGTTCGCCTGGAAAGCGACCTCAAAACCACCATTAGGCAGCCCTGTAATGCTGGGACTCGTGCCCGCCCTCATCCCGAGGTGCCAGTCGCTGCTGCCGTCGGACCCGACGCTCCACAGGTCACTGGTGTTCGCCTGGAAAGCAGCCTCAAAACCACCGTTGGGCAGCCCCGCGATACTCGGGCTGGTGCCGGACATCATGCCTAGTTTCCAATCCGCGGCTCCATCAGAGCCCACGGTCCAGAGATAGCTCGTGTTCGCCTGGAAAGCAACCTCAAAGCCACCATTAGGCAGCCCTGTAATGCTGGGACTCGTGCCTGCCCTCATACCAAGCTTCCAGTCTGTATTGCCGTCGGAGCCAACCGTCCACAGGTCGCCCGTGTTGGCTTGGAAAGCGACCTCAAAACCACCGTTGGGCAGCGCCGCGACGCTCGGACTGGTGCCCTGCATCATCCCGAGGCGCCAGTCGCTGTTGCCGTCCGAGCCCACCGTCCACAGGTCGCCCGTGTTGGCTTGGAAAGCGACCTCGAAACCACCGTTGGGCAGCGCCGCAACGCTCGGACTGGTGCCCTGCATCATCCCGAGGCGCCAGTCGCTGTTGCCGTCCGAGCCCACCGCCCACAGATCACTGGTATTCGCCTGGAAAGCGACCTCGAAACCACCGTTGGGCAGCGCCGCAACGCTCGGACTGGTGCCCTGCATCATCCCGAGGCGCCAGTCGCTGTTGCCGTCCGAGCCCACCG
>DATMPY010000188.1:0-12004 GCA_035566955.1 Solirubrobacteraceae bacterium
CCAGCGCAAGGGCGAGGCCGACGTAGAGCAGCACCGCCCCCAGCCCTTCCAGCCCCACCATCGCGAAGAAGAAGGCCCCCATCAGCGGCGCCACCGAGATGCGCCCCGGCCAGTTGATGCGCAGCTCGACGCCGTGCGCGAGGCCGTAGCGGCCCAGCACGAGCATTGCGAGCTCGCGTGCCACCAACACCGCGAGCGCCCACCGGGGGAGCAGTTGGAAGTGCCAGCAGACCACCACCCCCGAGATCGCCAGCAGGCGGTCGGTGAGGGGATCCATCAGCGCCCCCAGGCGGCTGTACTGGCGGGTGACCCGCGCGGCAATCCCGTCCGCGTAGTCGCCCCAGCCGATCACCGCGAACAGCGCGGCGGGCAGCGCCCCCGTGCCGTCGGCCGTGGAGAACGCCAGCACGAGAAATACCGGGATCAGAGCCAGGCGCACGAAGCCGATCGCGTTGGGGATCGTCCACGGCCGCAGCGGCTGGCCGGCCGCGGTCTGCGGAGGCGGTGGACCCGAGCGATCGAGGCCGACCAGACGACGGACGCTCAGGCGCCCACCTCTGCTCCCCTCCGCCCCAGAGTGCGCGATCGCCTTCCGGCTGGACGGCACTCCCTCTGGGCTCTCCGGTAGGCCGCCGGTCGAAGCGCCCCCGCGTGATCGATCCTCGCCAGGGGATCCGGCGTTCAGGGGAGGCTCTGGCACAGCTCGTCCAGCGCCTGGATCAACTCGGAGGGCCCCCCCGCGAGCGAGAGGCCGGGGGCCCGTTGGCGGCCGCGGCGAATCTGGACCTCGATCTCCCCCGACTCCAGCGAGCGCCGACCGACCGTGAGCCGCAGCGGGCAGCCGAGCAGCTCGGCGTCGGCGAACTTCTCCCCGGTGCCGAGGTCGCGGTCGTCGTAGAGAACCTCAACATCCCCGCTGCGCAGGGTCTCGTAGAGCCTGTCGGCCGCGTCCCGCTCGGGGGTGCCGGGCTTGCCGAGCGCCACGAGGTGCACCGCGAACGGCGCGAGCGCGCGGGGCCAGGAGATGCCGTGCTCGTCGGCGTACTGCTCGACCGCGGCCGCCACGATGCGCGCGGGCCCGATCCCGTAGGAGCCCATCCAGATCGGCTGCTCGTGGCCGTGCTCGTCCAGGTAGTGGGCGCCGAGCGGCTCGGAGTAGCGGGTGCCGAGCTTGAAGATGTTGGCGATCTCGATCGCCGGCTCGATCGTGAGCTCGCGCCCGCCGAGGGCGTAGCGCTTGCCCTGCCCGACACCGTGCTTTCCCGGCGCCCCACGCTTGCCCTGCTCGCCACCCTCCTCTGCCCCGCCACCCGTGGAGTGGGCATCCGCTATCTCCTGAATGTCCGGGTGGCGCAAGGCGACCTCGAGGTTGGCGGCGTAGCCCTCGCCCAGCGCCACGCTGTCCTCGCCGGCGGGGCAGGGGGCCATGTACTCATGGGCGCCAAGGCCGCCCATCATCCCGACGTCGCCCTCCACGCGGTAGAAGCGCAGGCCGGTGCGCTCCATGATGCGATCGTACGCCCCCACCTGCCGGTCGTAGTTGACCGCCAAGCCCGCGGCGTCGCGGTCGAAGGTGTAGGCGTCCTTCATCACGAACTCCCGTGTACGCAGCACCCCCGCGCGGGGGCGGGGCTCGTCGCGCTCCTTGACCTGGAAGTGGTAGAGCGTCAAGGGCAGGTCGCGGTAGGAGCGCACCAGCTGGGCCACGTGGAAGGTCACGGCCTCCTCATGGGTCATTGCGAGCACGAGTTCCGAGCCCTTGCGATCTGAGAGCTTGAACAGCTCCTCGATCTCCAAGCGCCCCGTCTTGCGCCACGGCTCCGCCGGCTGCAGCACCGGCATCAGCATCTCCTGTGCGCCGATCGCGTCCATCTCCTCGCGGATGATCGCCACCACCCGCTGATGCACCCGCCAGCCGGCCGGCAGCCACGTCCACATGCCCGCCCCCATCTGGCGCACCAGGCCCGCGCGCACCATCAGCTTGTGGGAGATCGCCTCCGCGTCCGCGGGCGCCTCCTTCTCGGTTGGCAGCAGGTACTCGGAGAGGCGGGTCATGGCGGGCACATCCTACGGACTATCCATTTTCGGATACCCCATCCTGGATACCCGT
This sequence comes from Solirubrobacteraceae bacterium, assembly GCA_035566955.1. Classification (GTDB taxonomy): domain Bacteria; phylum Actinomycetota; class Thermoleophilia; order Solirubrobacterales; family Solirubrobacteraceae; genus Palsa-744. Next base: position 2,111 of record DATMPY010000188.1, read on the forward strand.
TCTGGATACGAGCTTCGGACCCCGCGGCCGAGACGGCGGTCTCAGAAGGCAGCCGGCCTCTGATAGAACAGCGACGAACTGCCGAGCGTCAATCGAAAGACAGAAGGAGCCTCCGATGGCCTACACCGTTCCGCCGCTCCCCTACGCGTACGACGCGCTGGAGCCGCACATCGACAAGCTGACGATGGAAATCCACCACGACAAGCACCACCAGGCGTACGTCGACAAGGTCAACGCGGCGCTCGCGGGCACACCGCTCGAGAACGCTGCGATCGAGGATGTGCTGCGCGACCTCGCGCAGGTGCCGGAGGAGAAGCGGGGCGCCGTCCGCAACAACGGTGGGGGCCACTGCAACCACAGCCTCTTCTGGGAGAGCATGGCACCGGGCGCGGGCGGCGAGCCCGGCGGCGCGCTGGGGGATGCGATCGCCTCGGCGTTCGGCTCATTCGCGGACTTCCAGAGCAAGCTCAAGGAAGCCGGCGTCAACCAGTTCGGCTCGGGATGGTCGTGGCTGGTGCACGACGGCTCGGGCCTCGCGGTGCTCGGCACCCCTAACCAGGACAACCCGATCTCCGCCGGCAAGACCCCCCTGCTCGGGGTCGACGTGTGGGAGCACGCCTACTACCTGAAGTACCAGAACCGCCGCCCCGACTACCTCGACGCGTGGTGGAGCACGGTCAACTGGGATACCGTGGCGGAGCGGTTCGCAGCGGTGGGCTAAACATTAACCGCGAGTACCAGACGCCGCACGCAAGCCCAGTCGAGTACCAGACGCCGCACGCAAGCGCAGACGTGCTGGTTGTACGGCGAGCATTGCGGGTGGTGTCTGGTGCCGCGGCCGGCGCGCTCAGCTGCGGATGAAGCGCCGGCCGGCGACCGGGGAGACTGCCTCGTCCAGCGGTGCGACCCCCGCGGGCTCCAGCATCGACTCGAGCACAGCGTCGGCCTCGTCATCGTTCTGGGCGGCGGCGGCCTCCAGGGCGGCCATGCGCTCGGGGGTCATCTGGGTGTCGTCCTCGTTGGCGGCGAGCCACTCCCGCGCCTCCGCGGCGGCGGCCTCGTCGCGCTGGACGGTCTTGCCGGCGGCGTAGTAGCGGTCGATCTCCTTGAAGAGCTCGTCGACGAGCTGGTCGGTGGCGACCTTCTTCAGCGGCTCGCCCTTGGAGTAGATCATCCCCATGTCCTTGGCCCCGGTGATGCCGAAGTCGGCGTGCCGAGCCTCGCCGATGCCGTTGACGGCACAGCCGAGCACGGAGACCTCGATCGGGTCCTCGTAGGCTTCCAGGCGCCGCTCGACCTCCGCGACGACCGTGTCCATGTCGAACTGCAACCGCCCGCAGGTGGGGCAGGCGATCAGGTCGGGGCCGCGCTCGCGCAGCTTCAGCGCCTTGAGGATCTCCCACGCGACCTTGACCTCCTCCTCGGCGTGGAAGGTGGAGAGCGAGATGCGGATCGTGTCCCCGACCCCGTCGGCGAGCAGGGTGCCGAGGCCGACCGCGGACTTCAGCGACCCCGACCACTTGGTGCCCGCCTCCGTGATCCCCAGGTGCAGGGGATAGGGAATCCGCTCCGCGAGCAGGCGGTTGGAGGCGATCGTGTTGGGCACGGAGGTGGACTTCATCGAGACCTTGAAGTCGAAGAAGTCGAGGCTCTCCATCAGCGCGACCGTCTCCAGGGCCGCGGTGACGAGCGCCTGCACGGGGTCGTCGTACTCGAGCTGGCGCAGGTGCTTGGGCAGCGAGCCGGAGTTGACGCCGACGCGCAGCGGCGTGTCGCGCTCGCGGGCGAGGGCGACCACCTCGGCGACCTTGTCGGGCCCGCCGATGTTGCCGGGGTTGATGCGCACACAGTGGGCGCCAGCCTCGATCGACTTCAGCGCGAGGGTGTGGTTGAAGTGGATGTCGGCGATGATGGGGATGGGCGACTGGGCGACAATGATCTTGAGCGCCTCGACGTCCTGCTCGCGGGGCACGGCGACGCGCACGATGTCCGCGCCGGCCTCGGCGACCTTCAGGATCTGCTCCATCGTCGCCGCCAGGTTGGCGGTCTCGGTCTTGGTCATCGTCTGCACCGCGACCGGCGCGCCGCCGCCGATGGGTACGCCGCCTACAGTTATCTGTCGCTCCGAAGCCATATGTGTACCGTGATTCTACGATGACGCGCGCCCCCTCCGAGGTGTACCCGACCGCGCGCGGCCCATTGCCGCGCCTGGCCTCCCCCTATGCGGCCCGCGCGCGCCGCCGCAGGCACGAGCGCTTCTTTAGCCAGACGGGCCTCCCGCCAGGGGGTCGAGTGCTCGATGTCGGCTGTGGACGGATCGGCCTGCGAGCACTGGAGCCGCGACTCGACATCACCGGCACGGACATCGCGCCCAACCCGGGCTACCCCGGCCCGTTCGTGCAGACCGACCCTAACAAGGGGTTGCCGTTCGCCGACGACGCGTTCGACCTCGTGTACTGCAACAGCGTGATCGAGCACGTTCCCCCCGTGCGACGCGAGGCGTTCGCCAGAGAACTGCGACGGGTGGGAAAGGGATGGTTCGTTCAGACACCGGCCTGGTCCTTTCCACTTGAGCCACACGCGCTGTTGCCTTTGGCCCATTGGCTGCCACTACGCCTACGGCGTCCATATTGGAGCCTAGGAGCAACCGGCAAATGGGAGGAGATCGAGCTACTGCGGCGCGGCGAGCTGGAAGCGTTGTTCGGCCCAGCTCAGGCGGAGCGTGCCGGGCCGCTCGTCAAGAGTTGGGTGTGCATCAAGCCCTGTGATGGCTAGGCATACATCGCCTCGATCTCCGCGGCGTACTTCTCGGCAATGGGCTTGCGCTTGAGCTTCATCGTCGGCGTGAGCTCGTCCTCGCCGGGGAGCCAGTCGCCGGGAACGATCGTGAACTTCTTGATCTGCTCGACGCGGGCGAGGCGGGAGTTGGCGGCGTCGATCGCCTCCTGCACCGCGTCGCGCACGGCGGCCTCGCCTGCGAGCTCCTCCAGGGAGCGGCCCTCGATACCGTGCTGCCCAGCCCACATGGGGGCGAAGTCGGCGTCGAGGACGATCAGCGCGGTGTTGTAGGGACGGCGGTCGCCGATCGCGCAGGCCTGGCCGATGAGCGGGGAAGCGCTCTTGATGGCGGCCTCGATGTTCGCGGGGGACATGTTCTTGCCGGCGGCGTTGATGATCAGCTCCTTCTTGCGATCCACGATCCGCAGGTAGCCGTCCTCGTCGAGCTCGCCGATGTCCCCGGTGTGCAGCCAGCCATCCGGGTCGATCGTCTCGGCGGTCTGCGCGGGCGCCCCGCGGTAGCCGAGCATCACGACCCCGCCGCGGACGAGCACCTCGCCGTCCTGCGCGAGCGAGATCTCGACGCCCGGGGCGGGCGGCCCGACGGTGCCGAGCTTGATCCGGTCGGGGGGATTCACGCAGCCGGCGCCACAGGTCTCAGACATCCCCCACAGCTCAGCGAGGGGGATGCCGATGGCGTGGAAGAACTCGAGCACCTCCAGGGGGGTGGGGGCGGCGCCGACGTTGACGGCCTGCACCTGATCGAAGCCGAGCATCTGGCGCAGCCCGGCGAACACCTGCGCGTCGGCCGCGGCGACCTCGGCGGCGAGCTCCTGTGGGACGGTCTCGCCGCGCTGCTCCAGGCGGACCTTCTCGACGGCGGCCGCAAGCGCACGCTCGGTGCCCTGGCGCTGCTCCTCGGGCTGGCCCGCGATCATCGTCTCAAGGCCCGCCTTCAGCTTCTCCCAGATGCGGGGCACGGCGAAGAACCACTGGGGGCGGACCTCGGGCAGGTAGGAGAGCACCTGGCGGGGGTCCGCGCAACAGGTGATCTGCAATCCGAAGACGATCGGCAGGTAGTGGTGGGCGTTGCGCTCGGCGACGTGCGCGGCGGGCAGCCAGGAGATCACGCGGGATTCGTCGGGAAACGTGATCAGCTGCTCGACGCCGACGACGGCACTCAGCAGGTTGCGGTGGCAGAGCTGCACGCCCTTCGGAGGCCCGGTGGTGCCGGAGGTGTAGATCAGCGTGAGCACGTCCTCGGGCCCCACCTGCGCGGCGGCGTCCGCGACGGCGGCCTGGGTCTGCGGGTCGCGTCCGAAGGCCTCGACCTCGGCGAGCATCAGCACGCCGTCGGAGAGGGACTCTTCCTCGGGGTGATCGACGACGATCACGCGCTCCAGCCGCGGCAGGCTGCGGCGGGCCTCCAGCAGCCGCTCGAGGTACTGGTACTCGACCACGGCGATCCGCGCCCCGGCATCCGCGACGACGTACTCGATCTGGTTGGCGGCGTAGGTCTGGTAGATCGAGAAGGGCGTCGCGCCGAGCGTGACGACGGCCAGGTCCACGACGTGGAACTCGGGGCGGTTGGAGAGCATGATCGCCACGGTCTCCCCGCGCCGCAGCCCGAGCCGGTGCAGCCCACCGGCGAGGTCGCGCACGCGCCCGCGCCACTGCGTCCAGGTGAGCGTCTGCTCATCGCCCTTGGTGCGGATCGCCACGCGCTCGCCAAGCGCAGCGGCGGTGATCTCGAACGCCTGCACGATCGTCCCCGCCTGTGCCGCGGCCGAGCGCCGCGCGTCGACGGAGGCGGGCTCGCGCCCAGCAGGCTCAGTGGATGTGGAAGCCGCCGTTTGAGAGTGTGTGGAGGTCATTGGTAAAACCGATCAGGAAGAGGAATATGACCAACGCAAAGCCTACGACGCTTGCGCGTTCCATCACCGCAAACGGTATCGGACGCCCGCGCACCTTCTCGGCGAGCGCCCAGAAGATGTGGCCTCCGTCGAGCGGCAGGAACGGAAACAAGTTGATGATCGCAAGCGAAAGCGAGATGATCGCCAGCAGGTAGAGCGCGGCGGAGGCGCTGTAGCTGAACTCTTCGCTGGCCACGTCGGAGATGCCGACGATCGAGTGGACTTCTTTGCGGGCGCTTTCGCTGACGAACACCTGCGAGATGCGCGACACGGTGAGGCTGGTCACGTGCCACATCTGGCTGACGCTCGATCCAAGCGCCCGCCCGGGCGATTCGGTGGTATCGACCGGCCCCATCTCGATGCCGATCAGGGGACGTTTGAGCTTGGCGTCGTAGCGAGGCGTGACGGCGAGGCCGAGGCGCCGTCCAGCGCGCAGCACCGTGAGGCGTACCGGGGTCGCGGCGGCGCAGCCTTCCACCTGGCGTCCGGAGCAGCGATGGGCGGAGATCAACGCGATCGAGTTCACCTGGCCGTTCGAGCTCACGCGCACGGGCCGCCCGTCGACGGCGATCAGCACGTCGCCCTTGCGCAGCGCCGCCGCCGCGGGCCGACCGGCCTGCACGGTGGCGATGCTGACGCGATCCGTGCGTGGCTGCTGGGCGCTGAGCGCGTAGAGCCCCCACAGGATCAGGAATGCGACGAGCAGGTTCATCGCCGGCCCCGCGCCGATCACCACGAGGCGCTTCCACACGGGCTGGCGGTAGTAGGCCCGCTCGACGACCTCAGGGGGGATCTCCTCGTTGGGACTCATGCCGGTGATCTTCACGTAGCCCCCCGCGGGGATCGCCCCGATCATGTACTCGGTCTCCCCCCGGCGCACCCCGAAGAGCTTGGGCGGGAAGAACAGCGAAAAGCGCTCCACGCGCATCCCGACGGCCTTGGCGGCGATGAAGTGGCCGAACTCGTGCAGCACGATCAGCGCCACGAAGCCCAGGAATGTGAGTGCCCAGCTCATCCCCTCAGTTTGGCAGCCCGCGCCGCGCGACCCGCAGCTTGGGATGGGGCGTGCGGTAGGCCCCCCGTGAGCCGATCCGCGAGTTGGGCTTTGCGCCGCGGACACAACGCGCCGCTCAGATCACCTCCAGCGCGAGCTTGGGATCGAGCCGGTGGAGATCCCGCGCGTCGCCGGTGACCACGGGTTGGCCATAGCGGCGGGCGCAGACAACCACGCTGGCGTCGACGACGTCCTCTGTGCCGCGAGCACTGAGCAGCAGGCCGATGATCTGCGCCGCGTTGGCGTCGAGCGGCACGACGCTCGTACCAGAATGCTTCATCAGGCGTGCCAGCTGGACCTGGCGGGCCCCGTCCCGGAACGCCTGCGCCAGAACCCCGGCAGGGATATGGATTACAGCGTCAGGTGTCGCTCGCGCTCGGCTCAGCAATGCGACCACCCGCTCCTCCGCGCGCTCCAGCGCAATCAACGCGCTCGTATCGAGCGTGAAGCCCCTCAATCCGGATCAGACAGGGCGAGGACTCGGTCCGCCCAGGCGTATGCCTCCGCGCTGGGCTCGCCATGCTCGGCGATCAGTTCCGCCACCAGTTCGGCGAGGCTGTCCTCTCCCCCCTGCTCGTGCTCGCCGCCCTGTCGCGCAAGGGCGTCGGCCAACGCAGCGCAGACGTAGCCCGACACGCTCGCGGCCTCGCCGCGGGCGACGGCATCCCGCACCGACTCCACCTGTTCCTGGGGAAGGGAGACGGTGATCTTCGCCACCTTGGTCCCCGTCAACTTGGTCATACCGTGATCATACCAGATTCTCGGGACGGCTGACACGGGGCCGAGGGGCTGCGACAGAATGGAGCTGGGCATCGGTGGTCTGGTCTCCTGATTGAGCGATCGATGAAGGGCCATATCTCTCTACACGACATACCCCCGCGAGTGGGACAGCGCTCACCCCAGCGCGGCGACCGCCTCGCGGGCGAGGGCGCGGGCTTCGCGGTCGGCCTCGTAGAGGGACTCGAAGGCGCGCACGGGGGTGCCGGGGAGCCGCTCCAGGGTGGCTTCGATCACGGCGGGGATCCCGTTGAAGGGGATGTCACCCGCGACGAAGGCGTGCACGGCGATCTCGTTGGCGGCGTTCAGCACGCAGGGCGCGGTGCCACCGGCACGCGCCGCGGCCCGCGCCAGCTCCAGGCAGGGGAACGCGTCGCGGTCCACCGCCTCGAAGGTCAGCTCGCCGACGCTCACGAGGTCCAGGGGCGCGATCGGCAGCTCCACGCTCTCCCCGCCGTGCAGCGCGTAGGAGATCGCCACGCGCATGTCGCGGGGCCCGATGTGGGCGAGCATCGCGCCGTCGGCGAGCTGGATCAGCCCATGGACGAGCGACTGGGGGTGCACGACCACATCGATGCGCTCGTATGGGGTCCCGAACAGGTGGTGGGCCTCCATCAGCTCGAGGCCCTTGTTCATCAGGGTGGCGGAGCCGATCGTGTTCATGCTCCCCATCTCCCACGTGGGGTGGGCGAGCGCCTGGGCGACGGTCACCTCCTGCAGCTGCGCGCGGGTGCGCCCCCGGAACGGCCCTCCGCTGGCGGTGATCGTGAGACGCTCGACCGCCCCGGGGGGCTGGCCCGCGAGCAGCTGGTGCAGGGCGGTGTGCTCGGAGTCCACGGGCACGATCTGCGCACCGGTGGCCTGCGCGAGCGCGGTGACGAGCTCGCCGCCGACCACCAGGGACTCCTTGTTGGCGAGCGCCAGGTCGATGCCCTCCCCAAGGGTCGCCACGGTCGGCCCGAGGCCTGCGGAGCCGACGAGCGCGTTGAGCACGAGCTCGGCGCCGGACTCCACGACGAGCCGCACCAGGCCCTCGGCCCCGTGGAGCACCTCCCCCCCAGTCCACCCCTCCGCGGCACGCGCGGCGGCGTCGGGCTCCACGAGCGCGATGCGCCCCACGCCATGCGCACGGGCCTGCTCGATCAAGGCCTCCCAGGAGCGCTCGGCGGAGAGGCCGACCAGCTCGAACTCCGCGCTGCGGCCCACGATGTCGAGGGCCTGGGTGCCGATCGAGCCGGTGGAGCCGAGGATCAGCAGGCGCTTAGGCATATGCGCACCTGGCCCCACCGGAGATCGAGTGGCGTTCGGCCATCAGCCGACTTTTGGGGAGGCGAGGATCGGAGGCTCACACATAGGCCAACCAGATGTAGTAGCCAACCACGGCAGTGAACAGCACCGCGTCCAGGCGGTCCAGGGCGCCACCGTGCGCTCCGAACAGCCGACCCGCATCCTTGGCGCCGGCCTCGCGCTTGATGAAGGACTCGAAGAGATCCCCGACGGGCCCGGCGATGGCCACGCCGAGGCCAAGTACCAGCGCGTGGGTGCCGGGCAGCCATTCCTGGTAGCGCCCCGCGATCCAAACGGCGGCCACCGCGACGGCCATCCCAATCAGGAGACCCTCGACGGTCTTGTTGGGCGAGACCATCGGCGCGAGCGGGCGACGGCCAAAGAGGCGCCCGCCGAAATAGGCCCCGGTGTCCCCTAGGAAGGTGCCGATCAACACGTCCAACACGATGGCCTCCCCGTGGGGGAGGTTGCGCAGCATCACCGCGTGAGCTAGGGCGAGGCCGATCCAGAAGATGCCGAGCAGGGTGACCGCCAGTCCCCCCACGCTGGGGCGGCGCTGGGCGAGGGTAAGCATAAACAGCACCGGCAGCGAGGCCACCGCGGCGAGCAGCACCTGGGGAGGCCCGCCGTAGAGGGCGGCGACGAGCAGGCCCGCGAGCGCGATCAGGCCGGCGAGGCGCACGGGGTGGGCACGGTCGTACATGGCGAAGAGCTCGTGCATGCAGACGGCGCCGAGCGCGAAGATGCCGACGGCGAAGATCGGGCCACCCTCGATCACGATGAACAGCGCGAACGCGATCGCGGGCAGCGCGGCGAGCAGGCGCGCGGCGAAGTCGGAGCGTTCGCGGCTCATCGCCCGCCGAAGCGTCGCCGGCGCGCGCTGAACTCGGCGAGGGACTGCTCGAGGGCCTCGCGCGTGAAGTCGGGCCAGAACTCCTCGCGGAACACGAGCTCCGAGTAGGCAGACTGCCAGAGCAGGTAGTTGGAGAGCCGCCGCTCCCCGCTGGTGCGGATGATGAGGTCGGGGTCGTGCATCTCCGGCGCGTAGAGGCAGCGGCGGAACTCCTCCTCGTCAGATTGAGAAGCGAGGGGCTCGGCCGACTGAAGAAGAGGGTCCCTGCTGACTGAAGAAGAGGGGCCCGGCTCGCCGGCCTCTGGCCGCCTGCGCCACCCTCTAGGCGGCCTCTGGCCGCCTGCGCCACCCTCTAGGCGGCCTGCGGCCGCCTGCGCCACCCTCTTGGCCTCAAAGCGTCTGGCGGCGTCGAGGATCTCGGCGCGCCCGCCGTAGTTGAAAGCGACGAACAGGGTGATCGTGTCATTGGCTGCGGTCAGCTCCTCGGCCCAGCGCATCTGCTCGCAGAGGTTCTCGGGGACCCCCTCGCGGCGGCCGATGAAGCGCATCCGCACCCCCTCGGCGTGCAACTCGGGGGTCTCCTGGGCGATCCGCCGGGAGAACATCTCGAGCAGCCCCCCCCCCTCCGCGGCGGGGCGTGACCAGTTCTCGGTGGAGAAGGAGTACACCGTGAGCTCCCTGATCCCGAGCTCCACGGAGTCGCGCAGGCGGGCCTTGACGGTGTCCGCGCCGGCCTCGTGCCCCTCGTTGACGGACACCCCCCGCGCGCGCGCCCAGCGGCCGTTGCCGTCGGTGATGATCGCCACGTACCGCGCCATCGTGCCCCGCCCGGCCCGCTCGGAGCCCGCCATCAGACCTCGAGGATCTCCTCTTCCTTTGCCTTGAGCACCCCGTCGAGATCGGCGATGCTGGCGTCGGTGAGCTTCTGCAGGCCGACCTCGGCGCGGTGCTCGTCGTCGGAGCCGGCCTCCCCGGCCTCCTTGAGCTCGCGCAGGTCGTGCATCACATCGCGGCGGACGTTGCGGATCTTCACGCGGCCCTCCTCGATGAGGTGGCGCACGACCTTGACGAGCTCGCGGCGGCGTTCCTCGGTGAGTTCGGGCACGGCGAGGCGCACGATGTTGCCGTCGTTGGAGGGGTTGAGACCGACGTCGGACTCGTTGATGGCCTTCTCGATCGCCTTGATCGAGCCCTTGTCGTAGGGCTGCACCGTGAGCAGCCGCGCCTCGGGC
>DATMPY010000189.1:0-19395 GCA_035566955.1 Solirubrobacteraceae bacterium
ACTTTGTCAACTCGCCTCGACCGGCCCGGTTTGGCTCGACACGACATCGACGGCGGGAATCCTGCATTGGCTCGGTTGAGCGGGACTTGAGGCCCGATATGCCCGGGAATCGGCTCAAACCTCCAACTCGACAAAGTACTACTAGAGGCTGGCTGGCCGAGACGGGGATGCTGGCCGAACGGGGGATGCTCGCCGGAGGCGAGTGTCTCTCCGCTTCGGTCGAAGGCGAGTGTCCTCCGGCTTCGGTCGGGCCCCTCTATATTCCAGTTCCAGCCATGCCGGACGATCTCGACCAGCTCCCCACGCACGAGCTCCACGACCGTGCGCTGCACCGCGCCGAGAAGCATCTCGACGCGAAGTTCTTCTGGTCCCTGCTGGAGATGATCCCGGTGGCGGAGACGGTGAGCGGCGACACGGGCAGGGCCGACTTCGACATATTGCACTCACGCAGCCAGATCCGCGATGTGCTCCACAGCGGCGATGGCAAGCTGGCGGAGTCCCTGCGCCCGGTGTTCATCGACTACCTGCGCAAACACCCAGACGCCTAGGCGCGCCCTACACTCACGCTCCAATGGACGAGCGTTTAGGTGAGCTTGAGAGTCGCACGCGGTTCGAGCCGGGGGAGGTGGAGCCGCGCATAACCGAGCGGTGGCTGCAGAGCGGGCTGTTTCACCCCGAGCCGGAGGGGGAGGCGGGCGCTAACTACTCGATTGCGATCCCGCCGCCGAACGTGACGGGCTCGCTGCACATGGGCCATGCGCTCAACGGCGCAATTCAGGATGTGCTGGTGCGCTACCACAGGATGAAATCCGGGTGGGCGGGGTCTTCATCTGGGACGAAGTGGATCCTGGGCACCGACCACGCGGGCATCGCCACGCAGGCGCAGGTAGAGAAGGCGCTACGCGCCGAAGGCACGAGCCGCCAGGAGCTGGGGCGCGAGGAGTTCGTGCGCCGGGTGTGGGAGTGGCGCGAGCACTACGGGCACACGATCGTGGAGCAGTTCAAGCGCCTGGGCGCCTCGTGCGACTACTCCGAAGAGCGCTTCACGCTGGACGAGGGCTACCACCGGGCGGTGGTGGAGGTGTTCGTGGCGCTGTACAAGCAGGGCCTGATCTACCGCGACCGCTACATCGTCAACTGGGACCCGGGCAGCCGCTCGGCGATCTCGGACCTCGAGGTGGAGGAGCGCCGGGAGACGGACACGCTGTACTCGATCCGCTACCAAGTGGAGGGCGGGGGCAACGTGACGATCGCCACGGTGCGCCCGGAGACGATGCTGGGGGACACCGCGGTGGCGGTCCACCCCGAGGACGAGCGCTACCGCGCCCTTCAGGGGCGCATGGCGATCCTGCCGCTGGTGGGGCGCCACCTGCCGATCTTGGCGGACGAGTACGTGAAGATGGACTTCGGCACGGGCCAGTTGAAGGTCACCCCGGCGCACGACCCCAACGACTTCGAGATCGGCCGCCGCCACGAACTGGACCAGGTGTCGGTGATCGGCGAGGACGGGCGCATGACCTCGGAGGCGGGGGAGCACTTCGCGGGGCTAACGGTGATGGAGGCGCGCGCGGCGGTGGTCGCGGCACTGGAGGAGGAAGGGCGGATCGTGGCGCGGGAGCCCTACGAGCACGAGGTCCCCTACTCGCACCGCTCGGGCGAGCGGATCGAGCCGCTGATCTCGCTGCAGTGGTTCATGCGCATGGAGGAGTTGGCCGGGCCGGCGATCGAGGCGGTGCTGGAGGGGCGCGTGCGGATCGTCCCGGAGAACCACCGCCGGGTGTACCTCGACTGGATGGGGAGCATCCGTCCGTGGTGCATCTCACGCCAGCTGTGGTGGGGACACCGCCTGCCGGTGTACTACTGCGAGACGTGCGGCCACGTCCATGTGGTGGCGGGCCTGCCACGGGCCTGCGAGGCGTGCGGTGGGGAGCTGCGCCAGGAGGAGGACGTGCTGGACACGTGGTTCTCCTCGGCGCTGTGGCCCTTCGCCACGCTGGGCTGGCCGGAGCAAACCCCGCAGCTGCGGGCGTTCTACCCCACGGATGTGCTCTCAACGGCGCGGGACATCCTGTTCCTGTGGGTGGCGCGGATGATCATGATGGGCTTGCGCTTCACCGGAGAGGTTCCCTTTGCGGACGTCTACATCCACTCGGTTATCCAGGCCCCGGACGGGCGGCGGATGTCGAAGTCGCTGGGTACGGGGATCGACCCGCTGCAGGAGATCGAGCGCCATGGGGCGGACGCGGTGCGCTTCGGCCTGTTGGCGATGTCCTCCTCCCAGGACGTGCGCTACTCGGCGGAGAAGATCCAGCAGGGCCAGGCGCTGGCGAACAAGCTGTTCAACGCGGCGCGCTTCTCACTGTTGCGAATCGCGGGCATTGATTTGGATCCCACCCACCCGATCGAGCTCGCGGCGCTCCAGCCGGCCCCGGTGCCGCGCACGGTGGAGGACCGCTGGATCCTCTCGCGGTTGCAGCAAATGAAGGCGGACACGGCGGCGCGGATCGAGGACTACGACTTCTCCCACGCGGCGCTGGGGCTGTACGACTTCGTGTACGGGGAGCTGTGCGACTGGTACTTGGAGCTGGTCAAGCCGCGGTTATCGCCCGACGTGCCCCGGGGGGAGCTCGAAGCGCTGTCGAAGACCCTCCTGCACGTGCTGCGCGAGACGGTGGCGCTGTGCCACCCGGTGATCCCGTTCGTGACGGAGGAGCTGTGGTCCTATCTGGAGAGCTCGGGCGAGCTGCTCGCGGCCGGTCCCTATCCACGAACGGACGAGGCCCTGATCGACCTCGAGGCGGAGGTGGCGATGGAGTGCGCGATCGAGGCTGTGACGATCGTCAGGGGTTGGCGGGACAGCGTCAACGCGCCGCGGGCGCTGGTCCTGCGGGCAAGCATCAACGCCCACGGCTACGAGTCGGCGGCGGCGGCGATCGCCCACCTTGGGCAGCTCGACCTCGCGGCGCCCACGGGTGACCCGGTGGCGTCGATCTCAGTGCCGGGAGGGACGATCGATGTGCTATCGGCGGAGGGCCTCGACCTCGCGGCGGCCGAGCAGCGGCGGGCGGCGGCGCGGGCGAAGCTCGAAGGCGAGATCGCCCGGGTGGAGGGCAAGCTGGCGAACGCGAGCTTCGTGGCGAAGGCCCCGGCGGAGATCGTGGAAGGGGAGCGCGAGAAGCTCACCCGTCTGCGCACGGAAGCGGAGGCGCTGTGAGCGAGCCGCGAGCCCATCGCGGATGCAGAGCAGGCGCCCCGCGCCCGCTCGCGGAAGCGGAGGCGTTGTGAACGCCCGGCGCGGCGGCGAGCGTTCCTGGAGCGGTGAGCGGGCGGAGCGCCACCTGCGCTCGCTGGAGCTGTTCGGGATGCGCTTTGGCCTGGACCGGATGCGGCGGATGATGACGGCGCTGGGCTCGCCGCAGCGGCGGCTGCGCACGGTGCACGTGGTGGGCACGAATGGGAAGACCTCGACGACGCGCATGGTCGCGGCGATCCTCGAGCGCCATGGCCTGCGTACGGGCGCCTACCTCTCGCCCCATCTGGTGTCCTACTCGGAAAGGGTGCAGGTGCGGGAGCGCGACCTCTCGGACTCGGCCTTCGCGGCGGCGGTCGCTCGCGCGGCGGGGGCGGCGGAGCGGGTGAACCGCACGCTCGCGGAGGATGACCACGTGACCCAGTTCGAGCTGCTCACGGCGGCGGCGCTGTGGGTGCTGGCGGAGCGGGGGGTGGAGGTGGCGGCGGTGGAGGCGGGCCTCGGAGGCCGCTACGACGCGACGGCGGTGGTGGAGTCGCAGGTGACGGCGCTCACCAACGTGGGCCTCGAGCACACCCGCTGGCTGGGCCCCACGGTGCGGGACATCGCGGGGGAGAAGCTGGCGGTGCTGTGCCCGGGGACCACGCTGGTGCTCGGCGCGGACCTCGATCCGGGGGCGCTGGCGGTGGCCCACACGGTGGCGGCTGAGCGGGGGGCGCAGATCGTGGCGGTCACCCCCGAGGACGTCGCGGCGGTGTCCCTGCCGGTGGCCTACCAACGGCGCAACTTCGCTCTCGCGCGAGCGGCGGCGGAGGCCTACTTGGCGAGCGCGGGGATCGCACTGCGCGAGGACGCGACGCGGGAGGCGGCGCTCACAACGACCATCCAGGGTCGCATGCAGGTGGTGGCCGAGGATCCCCTCACGGTGCTCGACGGCGCCCACAACCCCGACGCGGTGCGGGCGCTGGTGGAGTCGCTGCCGCGGTTGCTCGACGATTGGCCGTCGGCGCCGTCGACCGATGACCCACCCACCCGGCCGGCGCCACTGCTTGGCGACCCACCCGCTGCTCCTGCCCGGCGGCTGGCGCTAGTGATGGGCGTGTTGGAGGACAAGGACGCGGCGAGCATGCTCTCGGCGCTGCTACCGCTGTGCACGCGCGCGTGGTTCACCGCTCCGCCGAGCAGTCGGGCGCTTTCCCCGGCGGCGCTGCAGTCGCTGGCGCGCCAGTTGGGCTTCACGGAGACTGCGTGCGAGCCCCAGCCGCGGCGGGCGTTGCAGCTGGCGCAGGAGTGGGCGCGCAGCCAAGCGCCGGACACCTGCCCGCAGGCGGTGCTGGCGACCGGCTCGATCTACCTGGTCGGCGACCTGCTGGGGACGGCGGCGCCCGTGCAGGCGTCAAGGAGGGAAGCGTGAACGAGGAGGGCCCGTCGGTGCTGGCGATGATCGGCGCGGTGGCGCTGATCGTGGCGCTCGTGATCCTGATCTTCTTCGCGGCCGGCTACGCCGTCGGGAGGCTGGTCCTGTGACGTTTCGCGTGCAAATTGCGGGTTCTCCCGCGAGAGTGTCTAAACTCCGCCCCCCTATGCCCGCTCTGGGATCCGTGTGAGGCGCGCGATGGCGCCCCTTGCCTACTTCGGAATCGAAAGCAACGCGTTCAACCTGGCGGTGGACCTGGTGATCGTGTTCGCGGTGGTTCTGTACCTATCGCTGATCTATTGGACTTACGCGGACGCGCGGCGGCGGATCCTGGATCCGATGCTGGTGGGGTGCGCGATGGTGGCGTCGATGATCCCGTTCGTGGGCACGCTGGTTTACATCATCCTGCGCCCGCCGGAGTACCTGGAGGACGTGCACGAGCGCGAACTGGAGATGCGGGCGGCGGAAGTGCGGCTGCAGGGCATCGAGCAGAGCCTGTGCCCGCACTGCGACTACCCGATCGAGCGGGAGTTCGTCCGCTGCCCTAGCTGTCTGCGCAAGCTGAAGGAGCGCTGCGGGAGCTGCGGCAAGCCGCTGGACAGGGCGTGGACGATCTGCCCGTACTGCGAGACGGATGTTCCCCCGGAGATGGCCCCCAAACGTCGTCGCTCGAGCCGCTCCGCGGTCGGTCGGCGCGAGGCCCCGACGGGGGAGAGCGAGGTCGAGGAGGTGACGGTGGTCGCCTCCGAGGACGCCCGTGCGGCGGGCGTGGCCCCGGAGCCGGCGTCGCGCCCGCGCGGACCAGGCCGGGCAAGCCGTCCGCGTCCCAGCAGCGAACGCACCGAAGACCTGGTGTAGAGGTCGGCCCGCGGGATCGCCACGCCGACCGTATCCTCCCGACGCAAAGTTCCCAGTAAAGCTCCCCGACTGTAAAGGAACCCATGGACCGCACGCTGATCCTCGTGAAGCCGGACGCCTTCGCCCGCTCGTTGACGGGCGAGATCATCGCTCGCTTCGAGCGCAAGGGCCTGCGCATCGCGGCGCTGCGCCAGATGACGATGAGCAGCGAGCTGGCGGAGCGCCACTACGCGGAGCACGCGGAGCGGCCGTTCTTCGGGGAACTGGTGGAGTTCATCACCTCGGGCCCGCTGGTGGCGATGGTGCTGGAGGGCTGCGACGCGGTGCGCGCGGCGCGCCAGGCGATCGGGGCGACCAACCCGCTGGAGGCGGCGCCGGGCTCGATCCGGGGGGACCTGGCGATCGAGACGGGCAAGAACCTGGTGCACGGCTCGGACTCGCCCGAGTCGGCGGCGCGCGAGACGGCGCTGTTCTTCGGGGAGCTGAGCTGACCCTACCGCTGGTGCTCGCCTCGAGCTCGCCCCAGCGGCGGGCGATCCTCGAACGGGTGGGGGTGGCGTTCACGGTGCGTCCCGCGGAGATCGCGGAGCTCGGAGAGGGCGACCCGGGGGAGGTGGCGGTGGAGAACGCGCTGCGCAAGGCCCGCGCGGTGCTCGCCGCCGGCCCCCGGCCGGATGCTGGGTCGGCCACGGCGGCCGGCGCCCCGGCGGCGGTGCTGGGGGTGGACACCCTGGTGACGCTGGGGGGCAGGATCTACGGCAAGCCGGTGGACGAGCGCCACGCGCGCGCGACGCTGGGCGCGCTGGGCGGCGCGACGCATACGGTCCTCAGCGGCGTGGCGCTGCTGTCCTCGGAGGCCCACCCACCTGAGCGCACGGCGCTGGCCGCCACGGAGGTCGTCTTCCGCGCGCTCGACGAGTGGTTGATCGATTGGTACCTCGCCACCGGGGAGTGGCGCGGGCGGGCCGGCGGCTACGCGATCCAGGGCGCGGGGGCGGCGCTGGTGCGGGAGGTACGGGGCGACTACGAGAATGTCGTCGGGCTGCCGTTGGCGACCCTGCTGGACATGTGCCCACAGCTGCTTGGAGGTTGAGGATAGGCGCCTTCGGCGCCCGCGGCGTTCGTGTGCGGTGATGGGCGCGGGCAGTTGCCTGGGTAGCCTCCGGAGAGTCCTCGAGGGTGCATTTGTCCTGCAAATAAGCTGGCAGGGCTCGTGTGCGCCGAGGGGTGTCCGCTAGACTGCGCGCGGACTCGCTGCCGCCCTTTGCGGGCGCCGGGCACCCTCGATCTATACATGGGCATCTTCAGCTACCTGACAGGGTTCGGCGGCCGCGACATGGCGGTCGATCTGGGAACGGCGAACACGCTGGTGTATGTGCGAGGCCGGGGGATCGTGCTGTCGGAGCCGAGCGTGGTGGCGATCGACTCGCGCACGGGGGAGGTGCACGCGGTGGGGATCGAGGCCAAGCGCATGCTGGGCCGCACCCCGGGGACGATTCAGGCGATCCGACCCCTGAAGGATGGGGTGATCGCGGACTTCGACGTGACCGAGGAGATGCTGCGCCACTTCATCCAGAAGGTCCACCAGAGTCGCTTCGCGCATCCGCGGGTGGTGGTGTGCGTGCCCTCGGGGGTGACGGGGGTGGAGAAGCGGGCGGTGGAGGAGGCGTGCCTGTCGGCGGGGGCGCGCACGGCGTATCTGATCGAGGAGCCAATGGCGGCGGCGATCGGGGCGGGCCTGCCGGTGGGAGAGCCGACGGGCTCGATGGTGGTGGACATCGGCGGGGGCACCTCGGAGGTGGCGGTGATCTCGCTGGGGGGAATCGTGGTCTCGCAGTCGATCCGCGTGGGCGGCGACGAGATGGACGAGGCGATCATCAACTACGCGAAGAAGGAGTACAAGCTGCTGATCGGCCAGCAGACGGCGGAGGAGTTGAAGCTCGAGATCGGCTCGGCGTGCCCGATGCCCGAGGAGCTGCAGGCGGAGATCCGCGGCCGGGACATGGTGTCGGGACTGCCCAAGACGGTGGTGCTCACCAGCGAGGAGATCCGCCAGGCGCTGGAGGAACCGGTGGTGCAGATCGTGGATGCGGTCAAGGAGACCCTGGACCGCACCCCGCCGGAGCTGGCGTCGGACATCATGGACCGGGGGATCATGCTGGCGGGCGGGGGCTCGCTGCTGCAGGGCCTGGACGAGCGCCTGCGCGAGGAGACGCAGATGCCCGCGCACCTCGCGGAGTCGCCGTTGACGTGTGTGGCGGTGGGCTCGGGGCGCTCGCTGGAGGAGTTCGAGGCGATCCACCGCTCGAACCGCAACGCGCGCAACCGGCGCAGGCGATAATGGCAGTGAGTGACGGCGGCGCCGTGGCGGGGGGGCGGCGCGTACTCTTTGACAAAGCTCCGGAAGGTTTCCCCGCGTGTCCGACAAGACAGCCAGGCGGCGACGAGCGGTGCTCGTCGCCCTCGTGGCGCTCTCACTGATTCTGCTGACGGCCTACTTCGGCGAGGCCCAGGGTGGGCGCCTGCACGCGGTGCAGCGCGGCTTCCTGACGGTCGTCTCGCCGATCCAGGAGGGGGCGAACGCGGCGCTGAAGCCGGTGCGCAACCTGTTTGGGTGGTTTGGGAACACGCTGCACGCGAAAAGCCAGCTCGGGGCGCTGCGCAAGCGCTATGACCGCCTGCAGGCGGACCTGATCGCCCGGGAAGGCGAAGAACGGACCCAGAAACGGATGCTGCAGCTGGAGAACCTCGATCGCGGCCTGGGCGTGGCGGCCTACCACCCGGTGAATGCGACGGTGATCTCGCAGATCCCAAGCCTTTGGTACTCGACGGTGGACATCGACAGGGGGACGGGGGCGGGGGTGCGGGTCAACGACCCGGTGATCGACGGGGAAGGCCTGGTGGGCAGGGTCACGACCGCGTACCCGGACGGGGCGCAGGTGAGCCTGATCACCGACAGCTCGATGGCGGTCACGGCGATGATCGATCGCACGGGCGCGCCGGGGATGGTGTTTCCGAAGGTGGGCGACCCGAATACGCTGGTGATGGAGTATCTGCCGGCAAACACGTCGGTGAACGTGGGCGACTACGTGGTCACGTCGGGCACGATCGGCAGCCCCGGGGAATCGCTCTACCCGCGGGGCATCGGCATCGGCCAGGTAAGCTCGGTGAGCGAAGAAGGCCCGAACAAAGCGGTGGAAGTGACCCCCCTGGCGAACCTGCACGGCCTGGAAACGGTGCAGGTGCTCACCTACACCACGGGCTCGGCGCAGGCCCGGGCGAGCAGCATCGCCGAAAGCCTGCCCGCGGGGCGCTCGGCGGCTTCGGGGGGCGGATCTTCCGAAGCCCAGCTGGCGTCGACGGGGAGCGGGGGCTGATGGACGGGAGCGGGATCCCGGGCGCGCTGGTGGCGCGGGTGGCGGCGCTGGCGGTGGTGGTGGTGTTCCTGCAGACGGGGGTGGTCTCGGAGGTGCCGGTGTTCGGGGTGGCGATCGATCTCTCGCCGTTGGTGGTGGCCTTCGTGGGCCTGCTGTGCGGCTCGACGGCGGGGGCGTGCGCGGGCTTCGGGATCGGGCTGCTGGTGGACCTGACGCTGGTGCAGACGCTCGGCCTGACGTCGCTGATCTTCACCGTGATCGGCTACGCGGCGGGGCGCCTACGGGAGCTGCGCGACCCGCAGGCGATGATCACCCCGCTGCTGGTGGGTGCGGGCGCCGCCACGGCATACCTGGTGGGCTACTCGCTGATGGAGTTCATGCTCGGGGTGGACGCCCCGGTTAGCTTCCAGCTGCTGCGCCAGATCCTGGTGGGTGTGGTGCTGGAGACCGTGGTGGCGCTGCCGGTGTGGGCGCTCACGCGCCGCTGGCTCGAGCCGAGCCTTCCCGACGACCCCCGCCGCCGCCGGCGGCGGGCGTACACAACGGGGGGTCTGAGCCCCCTCTCCAGAGCATGAACTCACTGGAACGCGTACGCACCCCGGACCGAACAGGGGGACACTCGCTTCACGAGCATCCCCGGTTCGGCCAGCGGGTGCCGCCGCCGGGCGCCTCGCAGCTGGGGCTGCGGGTGGCGATCCTGGGGGGGGTGGCGCTGATCATGTTCGGGATCATCTTCTTCCGCCTCTGGTATCTGCAGATCTTGAGCGGTGAACAGTATGTGCAGCAGGCGGCGGCGAATACGCTGCGCGACCTGCCGATCGTCGCTCCGCGCGGGCAGATCCTCGACCGCGAAGGCAACGTGTTGGTCACGAGCAGGGTCACCAACGCGGTTCAGATCGTCCCCTCCGAACTGCCGCCCGCGGGTCCCGGCCGCAGGGCGCTGTACAGGCGCCTGGGCGGGCTGCTCGGGATGAGCCCAAGGCGGATCGTGGAAATCGAGGAAAAGGGTCACAAAGAAGTGTCCTACGCTCCGGTGACGATCAAGACCGACGCGGGTCGGGGCGTGCTAACGGTGCTGGGGGAGCGCCAGGACGAATACCCCGGGGTCAAGCAGGAACAGGTCTCGGTGCGCCGCTATCCGGATGGCGAAATGGCCGCCCAGATGTTCGGCTACGTGAGCCAGGTGACCAAAGAAGAGAAGGAACCGGGCACTGCCCTGTATCCCCACTTCAAGGGCGTCGAAACCGGGACGATGGTTGGCCAGGAGGGCCTGGAGTACCAGTACGACCGCTATCTGCGCGGCACCCCGGGGGTGCGACCGGTGGAGGTCAACTCCGAAAACCAGGTGGTGGCCAACAAGCCGGTCACCAAGCCGCGCGTGGGCTACAGCCTGCGCCTGACGCTCGACCTGCCCCTGCAGAGGGAGGGCGAAGTCGCGCTGCGCAAGGGTATGGAACTTGCTCGCGCACTCGGGCACCCGGGAAATGGAGCGGCGTTCCTGGCGATGGAACCGCGCAGCGGGCAGATCCTCGCGTCGGGCTCCTACCCGAGCTTCGACCCCAATCGCTTCGTCAAACCGCTGACGGAAAGCGAACTGAAGGAAGTCGAGCAGATCGGCAAGGGCGTCGAAGGCGCGCGGGAACCCGATCCGTTGCTCGACCGGGCGACCGAAGGTCATTACCCGACGGGCTCGACGTTCAAGCCGATCACCGCGATCGGCAGCCTCGAAGCGGGGCTGCTGGACCCCAACGTGGGGATGGGGGCGGGCAGCTGCATCGTGGCGGCGGGCGGCCAGAAATTCTGCAACGCCGGCAACAACGACTACGGCGCGGTGGGGCTGGTGGCGGCGCTCAAGGTCTCCTCGGACACGTATTTCTTCGAAGTGGGCGAGCACGACAACGGCCATAACCCCCCGGCGATTCAGGCGATGGCCCACAAGCTGGGGATCGGACGCCCGACGGGGATCGACCTGCCCAACGAATCCGAAGGCGTGCTGCCCTCGCCGGCGTGGCGCGAAGACCAGAACCGCAAGCAGGCCAAATGCCTGCGCCATCCCCCCCGTGTGGGATGTGGCTACGTGGCCGAAATCCGCCCGTGGGAGCCGGGGGACAACATGGACCTGGCCGTCGGACAGGGCGACCTGCAGACCGACCCGCTGCAGATGGCGGTGGCCTACTCGACGCTGGCGAACGCGTTCATGGGCGGCGGCGAAGGCACGGTTCCCACTCCGCACGTGGGGATGGCGATCGAAAACCCCAGCGGGGGGATCGTGCAGACGCTGAATTTCCCTCCACGGCGCAAGGTGAAATTCAACGACGCCAACCTGAACCTCGTGATGGAAGGCATCCACGACGCGACCTTCGAGCGGGGGGGCACCTCGGCGGATGTGTGGTCGGGGTGGAACCAGGCGAAGTACCCGGTCTATGGCAAGACCGGCACGGCCGAACGCGCGGGCCAGGTCGAACAGGCGTGGTACATGTGCATCCTGCCGGACGCCAACCGGCCGATCGTGATCGCGGTGACGGTCGAACAGGGGGGCTTCGGCGACCAGGCGGCGGCCCCGGTGGCGCGGCTGATCGCCTCGAAGTGGTTCAACCAGCCGCTGAAACTGATGAGCGGATCGAACGCGGATCACTGATGGCGCCGCTGGGTCCGATCACCGTCTCTGTGCACCCCTCGCCGCGCGCCGATGCGCCTGCCGCTGAACCTACGATGCCGAGTTCGCGATGCCCGCTCCGCTGAGCCCGATCACCGCCCCCGAGCCGAGCCGCCGCGCGCAGGCTGGCCAGCCGGAGCCGCGCACGGGCCCGCGCCTGATGCTGGACCCGCTGCTGACGCTGGCGGTGCTGGGACTGGGGCTCTGCTCGGTGAAGATCCTGGGGTCGGTGACCTCCGAAGCGGTGGCGGGCCAGCCGAATTACTACTCCGAGCGCCAGGGAATCTATCTGGTGATCGGCGCGGCGCTGATGCTGGTGGTGGCGCGGATCGACTACGCGCGCCTGCGCCAATTCAAATACTGGATCTACGGGGCGCTGCTCCTGAGCATCGTGGCGGTGCTGGGCCTGGGGCACGGGGCCAATGGGTCGGTGCGGGCGATCAGCTTCCCGCTGTTCTCCTTCCAGGGCTCAGAGCTCGGCAAGGTGTTCCTGATCCTCGCGCTGGCGGCGCTGGTGGTGGACCGTTCGCGCCACCTGGGGGAGCGCGAGACGACGGCCCGCGTGATGCTGGCGGCGCTGGTGCCGGCGATGTTCGTGATCGCCCAGCCGGATCTCGGCTCGGGACTGGTCTACGTGGCGATCGCGGTGACGGTGCTGTTCGTGGCGGGCGTCCCGTGGCGCCACCTGGCGGGCCTGGTTGCGCTGGGGGCGGTGGCGCTGGCGCTGGTGCTCGGCGCGGCACCGGCGGTGGGGGTGCACGTGCTCAAGCACTACGAGGTGGAACGCCTCACCGCCTTCCTGGACCCCTCGAAGGACTACAACTCCGAACAGGCGGGCTACCAGCAGCAGGAGTCGAAGATCGCGATCGGGGCGGGGCAGAAGACGGGCACCGGCGCGAACGACACCCAGATCAAGGGCAACTACGTGCCCGAGAACAACACCGACTTCGTGTTCGCGTCGATCGGCTCGCGCTACGGCTTCGCCGGGGCGGCGCTGGTGCTCTCGCTGTACGCGCTGTTGATCTGGCGCACCCTGCGCATCCTCACGCTCTCCAAGGATCTGTTCGGCGCGCTGGTTGCCGGGGGGGTGGCGGCTATGCTTATGTTTCAGGTGTTCGTCAACGTGGGCGTGAGCATTGGCATCATGCCCGTGACCGGCGTTACGCTGCCGCTCATGAGCTATGGCGGCTCGTCGGTGATCGCAACGCTGCTGGCCGTGGGCCTGCTGCAGTCGATCTACGTTCAGGCGCGCGCCGCAGAGGCGTTGAAGGGCCGCGTTTTGCGGCCCTAGTAGGAAAGATTCGTACAGGAGAGCCGACGTTCTCCGAGAAGAGACAGAGAGAGAACCAGGAAGTCCAGAAGCAATGCTCACCGAGACCCCCAGACGAGATGCCCGCGTGAACCTCGCACCGCCAGGTGCCTCCGCGGACGAGGGGTCCCCGCCGCCCGTGCGTCGGCCGCCCATTGGCCGCTCCACCGGGTTGCGCTGCGGGACAGCCCCCTGGGCCTCGGCCAAAACCCATACCGAAAGATTGGATCACCTTGAAAAAGCAAGTACTTGTCAGCGTCGAGCGCGCGGAGACGCGCGTGGCGCTCATGGAGGCGACCGGCACGCCGGCCGCCGCGCGCACACCCTCCGGCCGGCGGCGCAGGCGCGGGAGCGCTCCCCCGGGCGCCGGCTACCGGATCGCTGAGCTCTACATCGAGCGCCGCGGGGCGCGGTCGATCGTTGGCAACATCTACAAGGGCAAGGTCGACAACGTGCTGCCGGGCCTGGAGGCGGCGTTCGTGGACATCGGCCTCGAGAAGAACGGCTTCCTGCACGTCGATGAGATCGTGCTCCCGGGGGTCGAGGCGCCACGCCGCGGGCGCGGGGGGGGGCGCAAGATCTCAGAGCTCCTGAAACCGGGTCAGGAGGTGGTGGTGCAGGTGATCAAGGATCCCCTGAAGACGAAGGGGGCGCGCCTCTCGATGGATCTGACGATCGCGGGCCGCTACATGGTCTACCAACCGACGGGTGAGGGCGTGGGCGTCTCCCGGCGCCTGGAGGACAGGGAGCGCGAGCGCCTGCGCAAGCAGACGGCGAAGCTCGACCTGGGCAGCGGTGGGGCGATCATCCGCACCGCGGCCCACGGGGCCAAGCGCGAGGATTTCGAGCGGGAGCTGCTCTACCTGCACAAGCTCCACGAGGTGCTGGTCAAACGCGTGGAGGAGACGCAGGCGCCGGAGATGGTCTTCCAGGAGGCGGACCTCTCGGTGCGGGTCGTTCGGGACATCTTCTCCGAACACTTCGAGCGCGCGATCGTGGACGACGAGCAGCAGTACCACCGGCTGGTGTCGTTCTTCACGCGCACCGCGCCGGAGCTCGTGGAGCGGGTGGAGCTGTGGGAGGAGGAGCGCCCCCTGTTCGAGGTCTACGGGGTGGAGCAGGCGATCGAGGGGGTGATGTCCCGGCGCGTGGACCTGCTCAGCGGGGGCTACCTGATGATCGACTACGCGGAGGCGCTGACGGTGATCGACGTGAACTCCGGCAGCTTCACCGGCCGCGGGCGCAGCGCGGGCCTGGAGGAGACGATCACGCGCACCAACCTGGAGGCGGCGGAGGCGGTGGTCAACCAGCTGCGCCTGCGCGACATCGGGGGGATCATCGTGATCGACTTCATCGACATGGCGCGGGCGCGCAACCGCGACGCGGTGATGAAGACGCTGAGAAAGTCCCTCGACGAAGACCGCACGAAGACGTTCACGGCGGAGATCTCGAAGCTCGGCCTGGTGGAGATGACCCGCCAGAACGTGACCGAGGGGGTGCGCGAGATCATGAGCCGCCCCTGCCCCACATGCGATGGGGACGGGGTGATCCGCTCGGAGGAGACGTTCGCGATCGACTTCGAGCGCCGCCTGCGGGAGATCGCGGCGACCCACCCCGACGTGGAGGCGTTCCTGGTGCAAATCAACCCGCGCGTGACCGCCCAGTTCACGGGCCAGCACTCACGGGTGCTGCACGCGCTGGAGCACCAGACGGGCCGCTCCTTCCACTTCGAGGGCTCCGAAGGGCTGTCACTGGATCATTTTGCGATCACCTTCCAGGGGACCCGCGAGGAGGTGGAGGAGCGCGCGCTGCCCTTCCACGTGGGCGACGAGGTGCTGGTGGAGATCGTGGAGCCCCACATGTACGACGTGGACGACGCGGTGGCGAAGATCGATGGCTACATAATCTCGATCGCGGGCGCCTCCCCGCACGTGGGGGAGAAGCGGATGGTGCGCATCGAGCAGGTCGGGCGCACCGCGGCGAGCGCGCTGCTGCTCGACGAGCACGGCGAGGTGGTGCGGGTGGGCGGGCCCCCATCCCGCCGGGCGGCGGCCCCGCCACGGCGCCGCGCCCCACGCAAACCGCGTTCGACGCCCAAGCCCGTCCCGGTCGAGCTCGCGGTGGCGGAGCCGTCGGTGAACGGGTCCTCCGAGCGCTCGGAGCCGCCGGTAGAGGTCGCGGAGGAGGATGGCGTACAATCCAAACCTCGGCGCCGAGGCCGCAGGGGCGGACGGCGCCGTTCGACTGCCAAGGAGCCGGCGAGCACGGAGTAGCGACCCGCGCGAGCGGGTCTTGAGCGAAGACTGGACCGAGGCGAGAGACACATGTACGCGATCGTGAAGACAGGTGGCAAGCAGTACCGCGTGGAGCGCGGCCAGTACCTGCTGGTCGAGCGCCTGCCCGAGGAGGTGGGGGCGAGCGTGGCGCTGAAGCCCCTGATGTACCGCTCCGACGAGGCGGTGTTCGACGCCAAGGGCCTCGAGCAGGTGCACGTCACCGCGAAGATCCTCGGCCACGAGCGCGGGGAGAAGCTGCGGATCGTCAAGTTCAAGCCCAAGCGCGGATACAAACGCCGCACCGGCCACCGCCAGGAGCTGACGCGGATCCAGATCGTCGAGATCGGGATGGGCGAGGCCAAGGCGGCGCGCAAAGCGGCGAAACCGGCTGCGGCCAGCCCTCCCGAGCCGGTGGCCGCGGGCGCGCCCGCGGCGCCGGAGAGCGCCGCCAAGCCGGAGGCGGCGCGCAAACCCGCGAAACCGGCCGCGGCCGCGAAGGAGGCGAGCGAGGATGGCGCATAAGAAGGGCTTGGGGTCGAGCCGCAACGGCCGCGACTCCAACGCCAAACGCCTCGGCGTGAAGACCTTCGCGGGCCAGACGGTCACCGGTGGAGAGATCATCGTGCGCCAGCGCGGCACCCGCTTCAAGCCGGGCGACGGGGTGGGGATCGGCAAGGACGACACCCTCTACGCCCGCGCGGCAGGCACCGTGCAGTTCACCACCGGCAGACGGGGCCGCGTGGTGAACGTGCTCCCGGGCGAGCAGTCCTAGAGCCCTCCCGCCTCGCGCAGCGTCGCTGCCGGTCGCATGCTAAGCGGCGCCGGCTGGCATCTGCCACAGGGACGGGCGAAGCGAGGCGACGCGCTGCAGAGCTGGCCTACTCACGTGTCAGGATGCGGTGATGCTCCACGATCGTGCGCGAATCTACGTCCAGGCCGGCGCTGGCGGCGACGGCTGCGCGAGCTTTCGCCGCGAAGCGAACGTCCCGCGCGGCGGCCCCGACGGGGGCGATGGGGGGTGTGGGGGGGAGGTGGTGCTGCTGTGCGATGACTCGCTGCGCGACCTGCAGAGCTTCACGCGCCGCACCAACTACCGCGCCCCGCGCGGGGGCAACGGGGAAGGGGCGCTGCGCCACGGGGCGGACGGCCATGAGCTGGTGCTGCGGGTGCCTCCGGGGACGCAGGTGAGCGGCGGGGTCGGGAGCCTCACGGGCGGCCGCGGCGGAGGTGCCGCCGGGGAGGGTCAGGGCAGGCGTTCGGCTGGGGAGGGTCAGGGCAGGCGTTCGGCTGGGGAGGGCGAACCCGCGGGTGACCGGGAAGATGACCTCGTGGGCCGCCGCTGGGAGCTGTTGCGCCACAGCCAGCGCGCGCCTGTGGCCCGCGGGGGCGGGGGGGGGCGCGGCAACAAGCGCTTCACCACCCCCACCCGCCAGGCCCCGCGCTTCGCCGAGCGCGGCCTGGCGGGCGAGCAGGGTTGGCTGGAGCTGCGCCTGAAGCTGCTCGCGGACGTGGGCTTGGTGGGCCTGCCGAACGCGGGCAAGTCCTCGCTTTTGGCTCGCCTCACGCGCGCGGCGCCGAAGGTGGCCTCATACCCGTTCACGACCCTGGAGCCTGTGCTGGGAGTGCTCGAAAACGACGAGCGCCAGCTCGTGGTGGCGGATATCCCCGGCCTGATCGAGGGCGCGAGTGAGGGCGCGGGCCTGGGCCACGAGTTCCTCGCGCACGTGGAGCGCACGCGCCTGCTGGTGCACGTGCTCGACGTCGCCCCCGAGCTCACCGCCGCCGACGGCGCCGACGCGGTGGCCAATCACGCCACGATCGAGCAGGAGCTCGCCGCCCACGATCCGCGCTTGGCGAGCCTGCCGCGCGTACTCGCGCTCTCCAAGGCCGACCTCGTCCCGCCGGAGCGCGTGCGGGCCGCGGTCGTGGAATGGTCAGAGCGCCTCGGTCCCGATGTCCCGGTGATCGCCACCTCGAGCGCCACGCGCGCGGGCCTCGCGGAGCTGGCGGGGGAACTGATGCGGCGGGTGCCGGCCATGACCCTGCCGGCTGAGCAGCAGCGTGCCCCGCAGGCCATCCCAGGGCCCGAGGACCTGGCCGAGCACATGGTCTTCCGCCCCGCCGAGCGGACCGGCTTCAAGGTCGAGCAGGTGGGCCCCGGAGTCTTCGCGGTCCGCGGTCGCGCGGTGGAACGCCTGCTCGCGCGCTTCGACGTCGAGAACGAGGACGCGATGGCCCACGTCGAGGGCCGCCTGCGCCGCCTCGGTGTCCTACGGGCCTTGGAGGCCGAGGGCTTTCAGCCGGGAGACGAGCTGCAGATCGCCGGGGTGGCGCTGGAGCTGGATCCCGCCGAATCGTGGTAGGTCGGCCCGATCAGCTCCGCTGGGCTTGGGATGGAACGCCAGCGCGACTGTTCTGTTCGGGCACCCCGCCTCAGCGTCACCCCTGCTGCGCGGTGGGGCGGATCAGGACCTCGTTGACGTTGACGTGTGGGGGCTGGGAGACGGCGTAGAGGACGCCGCGGGCAATGTCTTCCGCCTCCAGCGGGTTCGTGGGGCGGTTCTCGAAGAACGGGGTGTCGGTCATACCAGGCTCGATCACCGTGACGCGGATGCCGCTGCCGTGCAGCTCTTGCCGCGCGGCCTCGCCCATCGCAGTGACCGCGTGCTTGGTGCACGAATACAGCGAGCCGGGGAGCACGCGGCGCCCGGCGACGCTCGAGGTCAGCAGCAGGTGCCCGCGAGACTCGGTGAGCGCGGGGATCGTCGCGCGCAGGGTCAGCGCGGCGCCGTACACGTTGGTGAGTACCATCTCCCGCCAGTGCTCGGGCGTGTCCTCGAGAAAGCCCCGCGGCGCGCCGAACCCGGCGTTGGCGAACGCCACGTCGATGCGCCCGAAGGTCTCCAGTGTCCGCGCCACCATCCGCTCCTGCTGTTCCCACTCGGTGACGTCACAGGCCATGGCCAGCGCGCGCTCGGGGCCGCCCAGTTCCGCGGCCAGCGCCTGTAGACGGTCCCCGGAGCGAGCCGCCAGCACCAGTCGGTAGCCCGCGTCCGCCGCGAGGCGGGCCGTGGCCGCCCCGATCCCTGTCGAGGCGCCGGTGATCAGGAAGACGGGTTGCTCGGCGGAGGGCGTGGTGGTCTCGCTGCTCATGGCTCGTGGGCTCCTTTGGGTCGTGGGTGGAGGTTGCCTGTCTATAGATAGCCGAAGCGGCTCGCGACCCCGTGCCCGATACCTACGAACGTGCTACATTTGTCGCATGACAGTCGAGGTGGCGTCGAGGGAGCTTCGCAACAACGTGGCCGGTCTGCTGCGACGGGTGCAGGCGGGCGAGCGGGTCGTCCTCACCACGCGCGGGAAGCCCGTCGCGTCGCTGGTTCCGCTCGAGCCAACGCGCCGACGGTGGCTGCCGCGTGCCGAGCTCGTCAAGCGGCTTGCGCTCGTCCGCGCCGACCCGGGGCTGCGCGAGGATCTCGCGCGGCTCGCGGGGGAGACCACGGACGACCTGGGCCCGTTGCGGTGAGCGAGCAGGCCACTCGCGGCCTGCTCGACACGAGCGTCTTCATCGCCAGGGAGGTCGAGCGCGCGCTTGATGAGCGGCTGTTGCCAGAGGAGCTCGCGGTCTCGGCGGTCACGATCGCGGAGCTGCACGTCGGCGTGCTGGCGGCCGCGGACCTCGATACTCGCGCTCGTCGCCTGGCGACGCTCGAGTCGCTCGCAGATATCGAGGTGCTCGTGGTCGACGAGACCGTAGCCGCTTCGTGGGCGCTGCTGCGCGTCCACCTCGCCACAGCCGAACGGCGCCTGAATGTCAACGACCTGTGGATCGCCGCCACCGCGCTCGCGCACCGGATCCCGGTCGTGACTCAGGACGAGGACTTCGGCCCGGTCGAGGGGGTCAGCGGGCTGGCGATTGTGCGGGTGTAGCTGACGCCCAGCATCCGGATGTTGGCCCGCTCCCGGGACCGGTTTCCCGCAGGGGGCTTGACGCGGGCCTACGAACGTGTATATGATGGGCAACACACGGTGGTCTTTTGGATCGCTGGGTGTTTTTCAACATAGATCAGGTTTGGGTCCGGGCCCTCGTGGCCGGCCCACGTAGCGCTTGTAAATGGGAGCCCTTGGGAGAGGGAGCCTGGGTCGAATTGCTCGAGGGAGTTGTCTACGCGTGAGTTCTGGAGGGACAGACGTGATGAGGGTTCTCGCGCCCCGTGAGGGGGGCGTAGAGAGATGCGGCAGCAGCCTGCCGCAT
>DATMPY010000190.1:0-14574 GCA_035566955.1 Solirubrobacteraceae bacterium
TGTTCACGGCGAACACCCCATTGCGCCGCAGGTGCTCGCTTCCCTCTGAGCGCGCGATCGTGCACACCAGCACCAGCGGCGGATCGAGCGATACGGAAGAGAAGGCGTTGGCGGTCATGCCGTAAGCGTGCTCCCCCCCGCGCGTGGTGATCACCGTGACGCCCGTGGCGAACGCGCCGACGGTGTCGCGGAAATCCTTGCTGCTGAAGGCCGGCATGAGCAGGGCGCCTACTCGCGCAGCGCTCGTCAGTCGAGGCTCCGCAGCCGGGCACGGACGATCTCGTCGAAGTCCTTGGTCGTCCCCAGGGACTCGGCGACGATGTCGCGGAACGTGTCGCGCTCCATCGCCAGCAGCCGTGAGGGCACAAGCGCCTTCAGGGTGGCCGTCCGCGGCCGGTCGCGCAGGATCGCGAGCTCGCCGAAGAACTGCCCGGGGCCGAGCGACACTGGGGCGTCCCCGCCGACGCCTTCGCGGTCGACCTCGACCTCGCCGTCGACGACGATGAAGAACTTGTCCGCCGGACCGCCGGCGCGGGCGATCACATCGCCCGCGGGGAAGTCGAGGATCTGCAACTCGCCCGCGAGGCTGGAGACGCTCTGCAACGGCAGGTCGCTGAACACCGAGTAGGCCCGCTCGCGGTGGAACTCCACGCCGAAGGTTCCCTCCTGATGGTGGATCGACGCGTCGGTGTTGTCGGTGAACTGCAGCTCGCTCGCCACGATCCGGAAGAACGAGATCGTCATCGTGGTGCCGGGCGACAGCGCCGGGAACTTCTGCCCGAAGAGGTCGGCAACACGCGCGATCTGCTCACCGGAGAGGATCACGCGGCACTCCCCCATGCCCTGCAGCCCGCGAATCTTCTCCAGGTCCTCGGAAGAGTCGTCGATCGTGAAGGACACGAGCGGGTTCTGCTCGATGTGGCGGGCGGTCGTGGTGTGCGCCTTCGTCCAGAAGTACAGCTCGGGGCCGTCGTGCACGTAGAGGAAGGTGCCGGCGTGGGGAACCCCGCTCGGGCTCGCGGTCGCAAGCGTGAGCGTGCGCTGCTCGCCCAGATAGTCCAGCACCTCGGGCAACATCTCAACTGCGGCTTCACCGCTGCTCATTGGGGTCTCCTTGCTCTGGGTCGGTCACAGGCGTGCGAGAGGCTCTGGCCATTCATGTCGCCGCCAGCGCCTCGGCCGCCAGGAAATGCTCGACGAAGTCGGTCGTCACGTCGCCGGAGCGGAACTGCTCGTCGGCGAGCACGCGGCGGTGGAAGGGGATCGTCGTCTTCACCCCGCGACCCTCGATCTGGAACTCCGACAGCGCACGGTCCATCCGCTCGATCGCCTCCAGGCGGGTGGGCGCCCAGACGATCAGCTTGGCGATCAGGGAGTCGTAGAACGGGGCGATGTTCCAGCCGGGATAGCAGTGGGAGTCCACGCGCGTCCACGGCCCGCCGGGCGGGACGTAGACGTCCAGACGGCCGGCGGCGGGGGCGAAGTCCCGATCGGGGTCCTCGGCGTTGACGCGGCACTCGATCGCGTGACCGCGCAGCACGATGTCCTCCTGGGAGACCGACAGCGGCTCGCCGGCGGCGACGCGGATCTGCTCCTGGATCAAATCGACGCTGGTGACCATCTCGCTCACGGGGTGCTCCACCTGGATGCGGGCGTTCATCTCCATGAAGCTGAGGTTGCCCTGGTGGTCGAGCAGGAACTCCATCGTGCCGGCCCCGGTGTAGCCGACCGCGAGGGCACCGGCGACGGCACGCTCGCCGATGTCGCGGCGCTGCTCGTCGGTGAGGTGGATCGAGGGGGCCTCCTCGATCAGCTTCTGGTGGCGGCGCTGCACGGAGCAGTCGCGTTCGAAGAAGTACACGCCCTTGCCGTGGCTGTCGCAGACCAGCTGCACCTCGGTATGGCGGGGCGCTTCGAGGTAGCGCTCGATGTAGACGGCGCTGTCCTTGAACACGGCCTGCGCGGTCGCGCGGGTGGTCTGGTAGAGGCGCACGAGGTCCTCGGCGCGGCGCACGACGTTCATGCCCCGCCCGCCGCCGCCGGCGACCGCCTTGATGATCACGGGATAGCCGATCCCGTCGGCGATCTCCTGCGCCTCCTCCGCGGTCTGCACGGGCTCGATCGTGCCGGGCAGCAGCGGCAGTCCGGCCTTCTGCATCAGATCGCGCGCGATCGCCTTGTCGCCCACCTTCTCCATCACGTCGGGGCGGGGCCCGATGAAGGTGATGCCGTTGTCGGAGCAGATCTCGGCGAAGAACGGGTCCTCGGAGAGGAACCCGTAGCCGGGGTGGATCGCGTCGGCGCCGGTCTTCTGGGCGGCGCCGATCACGTTGGGGATGTGCAGGTAGCTCTTGCCGGGATGGTGCGGCCCGACGTGCACGGCCTCGTCGGCGAAGCGCACGACCGCGGACTCCGCGTCGGCGGTCGAATAGATGGCGACCGACTTGATGCCGAGCTCGCGGCAAGCGCGCGCCACTCGCAGCGCGATCTCACCCCGGTTAGCGATCAGAACCTTCTCGAACACGGGATCAGCTCCCCGGGGTCGCCGGACGCACGGAACCTTCGCTCGCCCTTGCCCTAGTCATCCGCCGGCTCGAGGTACATCAGCACCTGCTCGAACTCGACCCACTCGCCGTTCTCCACGAGGATCTCGGCGACCTTGCCGCCCTCGCCGGCGGCGACCTCGTTCATCATCTTCATCGCCTCGACGATGCAGACGGCCTGGCCGGGCTCGACGCTCGAGCCGACCTCGACGAACGGCTTGGCGCCAGGCTGGGCGGCGCTGTAGAAGGTGCCCACCAGGGGCGCGAGCACCGGCACCCTGTTGTCCGCCTCGAGATCGCCGATCGTGAAGACGCCCGAGGCCATGCGCGCGCCGGGAGCGATACTCATGCCGGGGCCCGCCCCGGTGGCGACAGGTCCGCTGGGAGAAAGATGGGGAGGAGGAGGATGGGGGGCTGTTCCCGGCATGCCCTGCGCCGCCGGCGGGGAGCCGCGCTCGATCTCGATCTTGTAGTCGCCGGCGGCGACCGCGAAGCGCTGCACGGTGCTGCCCTCCAGCCGCTTGATCAGATCGCGGGCCTCGGCCCAGACTGACTCGATCAGATCGCGGTCGGGGGTGGCCTGGGTGTTCTCGTTGTCGCTCATGATGTCTCCCCCTGTGATATTGGCGGAAGTGTGGGCTGGCGTCCGGGGGTGCCGAACTTGCGAAAGCGCTCGTAGCGCTGGGCGATCAGCTCGTCGGCGCTCAGCGGGAGCAGTTCGCCGAGGCTGGCCACGAGAGCGGCCTTGAGGTTCGCCCCCGCGGCGGCGGGGTCGACCTGCGCGCCGCCCTCGGGCTCGGGCACTACGGCGTCCATCACGCCCAGGCGCAGCAGCTCGGGACTGGTGATACGCAGCGCCTCGGCGGCGCGCGGGGCGGCGCTGGCGTCCTTGAAGAGGATCGTCGAGCAGCCCTCGGGGCTGATCACGGAGTAGTAGGCGTTCTCCATCATCAACACCCTGTCGCCTACGGCGATGGCGAGCGCGCCGCCGCTGCCGCCCTCACCGGTGACCACCGTCACGGCGGGCACGGGCAGGCGCGCCATCAGCATGATCGATTCGGCGATCGCATTGGACTGCCCCCGCTCCTCGGCCCCCAGCCCGGGATAGGCCCCGGGGGTGTCGACGAGCGTCACCAGCGGCAGCCCGAAGCGGGCGGCGTAGCGCATCAGCCGCATGCCCTTGCGGTAGCCCTCGGGCTCGGGCATGCCGAAGTTGTGCTCGACCAGCTCGCTTGTGGTGTGGCCCTTCTGCTGCCCGATCACCATCACCGTCAGCCCGCCCAGGCGGGCGAGACCGGCGACGATCGCGGGGTCCTCCTCGAACAGGCGGTCGCCGTGCAGCTCCTGGAAGCCGTCGAACACGAAGCCGACGAGATCGAGCATCCGCGGCCGATCGATGTGGCGGGCGAGCTGAACGATCTCCCAGGGATCGCGTGCGGGCAGCTGCTCGGGATCGGTGATCGGCGCGGTCCCCTCGACGGCGGGTAGGCGCTCCTGCCGCGCCGGGGCGTCCTCGCCGCGGGCAGTCTCGGCCTGGGCGTGAAGCTCGAGCAGGTTGCGGATCGTGCGGCGCAGGCCCTCGCGGGGCTCGACGAGATCGAGCATCCCGTGTTCGAGCAGGAAGCCGGCGGTCTGGAACTCCTCGGGCAGCTTCTGGCGGATCGTCTGCTCGATCACGGTGGGTCCGGCGAAGCCGATGTGGGCGTTGGGCTCGGCGATCAGGATGTCGCCGAGCGTCGCATAGGAGGCGCTGACGCCGCCGTAGGTGGGATCTGTGAGCAGCGAGATGAAGAGCACGCCCTCCTCGGCCAGCCGCGCCATTGCCTGGCTGGTCTTGACCATCTGCATCAGCGAGACGCAGCCCTCCTGCATGCGGGCGCCGCCGGAGGCGGAGATCACCAGCAGCGGAGTGCGCGTCTGCAATGCGAGCTCGGCGGCGCGGGTGATCGACTCGCCCACCGCGCCGCCCATGCTGCCGCCGATGAACGAGAAGTCGATGCCCGCCAACACGATCGGCAGGCCGTCGATGGTGCCGGTTCCGTGCAGCGCACCCGTCCTGGTCTCGCTCTTCTTCTGGGCCTGCGCGATCCGCTCGACGTATGGCTTGGAGTCCGCGAAGGAGAGCGCGTCCACGATCTCGAGGTCCCCGCTGAGCTCCTCGAAGCTGCCCTCGTCCAGCAACTGGCCGAGGCGCTCGCGGATGCGCAGCCGGAAGTGGTGGTTGCAGTCGGGACAGACGCCGAGGTTGCGGCGCAGGCGCTTGTGATAGACGAACGCCGCGCACGAGGGACAGCGAAACCACTCCACCACATCCGTGCGGTTGGCTGTCGCCACCTCAGCCAAGGAGATCTTCCGAAGCGAGACGGCGATCGTCGGCGTGCATGCGTCGGTACTCGAGCAGCGATGCGCTCAGGGCGGAGTCGACCTCCTCGCGCGCAGGCGCCTGCTCGGCCGGTTCGCCGAGCTTCTCCTGGAGGAAGGCGATCAGGTTGACCGCCCGCCCCTGCGAGTCGCCGAGGGGCGCCTCACGGGCGAGCTGCAGTGCGCGCTGCCAGTCCTCGCGCTGGAGCTCGGCCTGGATCGTCCCGTGCAGCGGATAAGTCTCGTGCCCGGGCACGTCGTCGAGCTCGCGCAGGCGCTGGAACGCGGCCACCGCCTCGTCGAGCTGACCGACGGCGAGGCTGAGCTCGGCCACGTCGAGCACGGCCACGAGGTCCTCGGGCTCGGCCTCGGCGATCAGCTGAGCCTGGGCCAATGCCTCCTCGTGGTGGCCGAGCATCCGGTGCATGTCGACCAGGCTGATTGCCGCGGTGGAGGCTCCGCGCATGCTCTGGGCCGCCTGGCTGAGGTAGCCCACGGCCTCTTCCTCGCGACCGGTCGCGGCGGCGGTGTGGCCGAGATGGCTGAGCGCCACCTGGTCGGCTGGGTTGAGCTCGACCGCTCGGCCAAAGGCGTCGCGCGCCTCGTCCATGCGGCCCTCGGTCGCGAGCGCCTCACCCAGGTAATGCCAGGCTTGGGCATTCTCGGGAGCGAGCTCGGTGGCACGCCGCAACTGGTCGGTGGCATCGTCCGCGTCGAGCTCCACGCCGGCGCGCCCGGCGAGCACCAGCAGCTCAACATCCTCCGGCGCGGCGGCGAGACCGGCGAGAGCCGCGTCACGGCTCTCGCGAAACTCACCCGCCTGCAGGTGGGCCTCCGCCCGCTGCGCGGTGTCTGTGCTCATCGATCCCTTGATCCCCTCACGCTTTGGATCCCGGCCACACCCAGTTGGTCAGCTCGGGCGGATCGTTGCCAAACTCGCGGACGTAGCGCCTGTGCTCGGCGAGCTGCTCACGGTACTTCGTGATCGCCTCCTGGGCGCCGCCGATGCTGCGCACGGCGAACGCGCCGGACATCCCGCCGATGTTGTCGCTGATGGCCACGTCGACGCGGCTCAGCGCCTCGATGGCCAGCTGGTAGCGGTCCACGCCGTTCATCGCGAGCAGGTCGAAGGGCGTGGTGGTGGTGCCCTCCTCGGCGTAGCCGCGCACGTGGAAGCGCTCCTGGTTGGGGCGCCGGTGGATCAGCTGGTGAACGGCCGAGGGGTAGCCGTGGAAGTTGAAGATCACCGGCCTTGCCTTGGTGAACAGCTCGCCGAATGCGCCCGCGGGCATAGCGTCGGGGTGCTTGCCGGGCGCTGCCAGCGCGAACAGGTTGGTGACGTTGACGAAGCGCACCTTCAGATCGGGCACGTCCTCTCTCAGCAGGCAGGCGGCGGCGAGCAGCTCGATCGTGGGGATCGTGCCGCAGCTGGCCAGCACCAGGTCGGGGTCGCCGTCGTCGTTGCTGCTGGCCCACTGCCACGCGGAGGCTCCCACGCGGACGTGCTCCTGCGCCTCCCCCATCGAGAGCCACTGCGGCAGGGGCAGCTTGGAGCCGATGATCAGGTTGATGCAGTTCGTCGCCTCCAGGCAGCGCTCCATGGTGGCCAACAGGGTGTTGGCATCCGGCGGCACGTACACGCGGGCGTGCTCCTCGCGGCGGTTGAGCATCGAGTTGATGAAGCCGGGCATCTGGTGGGAGTAGCCGTTGTGGTCCTGGCGCCAGCCCTCCGATGTGAGCAGGTAGTTCAGCGACGCGACCGGCTCGCGCCAGGGGGCCTCCTCGCGGGACATCTTCAGGAACTTGCCGTACTGGTTGACCATCCCGTCGACGATCGGGATGAAGGCCTCGTAGCAGGGGAAGATGCCGTGGCGGCCGGTGAGCACGTAGCCCTGCAGCCAGCCCTGGCAGTTGTGCTCGGAGAGGACCTCCATGATGCGCCCGTCGGGCTTGTAGTCGGGGTTGATGTCGGGGTCGACCGGCCACTCGTAGGCGTGGTTCTCGACCTCGAACAGCGCCCCGAGCCGGTTGGAGGCGACCTCGTCGGGGCACACGACCCGGAAGTTGCGCTGGGCGTGGTTGAGCTCGAAGACCTGGGCGAGGTATTTGCCCACCGCCCCGAGTGAGCTCTCGGTGACGCCGCCGGGCCGATCGAGCGCGACGGCGTGGGCCTGCAGCTCGGGCAGCTGCAGGGCGACGCGCATGCGCCCCCCGTTGACGTGGGGGTTGGCGCCCATGCGCCGCTCGCCGGTCGGGCACATCGCGGCGATCTCGGGGGCCGGGCCACCGCCCGCGTCGAACAGCTCCTCGGGACCGTAGGAGCGCAGCCAATCCTCCAGCGCCTGCAGGTGCTCGGGGTTGGTACGGGCCTGCATAGCGGGCACCTGATGGGACTTGGAGGTGCCCTCCACGCGGATACCGTCGAGCTCGCGGACGCCGGTCCAGCCCTTGGGCGAGCGCACGATCAGCATCGGCCAGATTGGCCGCACGGGCCGGCACCCCTCGCGGGCGGCGCTCTGCAGCTCGCGAATCTCGCCGTAGGCGGTGTCGAGCGCGCTGGCGAGCTCGCCGTCGAGGTCCTCTCCCTGAACGATCAGCGGGTGCCAGCCGTAGCCCTCGAACAGCTTGGTGAGCTCGGTGTCGCTCATCGAGCTGAAGATCGTGGGGTTGGCGATCTTGTACCCGTTGAGGTGCAGCATCGGCAGCACGGCGCCGCAGGTGGCGGGGTCGAGGAACTTGTTCGAATGCCACGCCCCGGCGGTCGGCCCGGTCTCCGCCTCACCGTCGCCGACGATGCAGGCGACGATCAGATCGGGGTTGTCGAGGGCGGCGCCAAACGCGGTCGCCAGCGCATAGCCGAGCTCGCCGCCCTCGTGGATCGTGCCCGGCACGATCGGGGCGATGTGGCTGGGAAAGCCGCCCGGCCAGGAGAAGAGACGCACAAGCTTCGAGAGGCCCTCACGATCCCGGCTCATCTCGGGCTTGACATCTTCCAGGCACCCGTCGATCCACAGGTTGGCAAGGTTCGCCGGCGCGCCATGGCCCGGACCGGTCACCAGTAGGACGCTGGCGTCGTTATCGAGGATCAAGCGGTTCAGGCCCGCATACATGAGATTGATGCCCGGCACCGTCCCCCAGTGGCCGAGCAGGCGATGCTTGACGTGCTCGGGCTTCAGCGGCTCCTCCAGCAGGTGGTTGTCCTGGAGGTAGATCATCGCCACCGCGATGTAGTTGGCCGCGCGCCGATAGAACGCGAGCTTCTCCGAGATGGGCGACAGAGCTTGGGTAGACAACTTCCCCCCCCTGTTCGGGCTTTGGGCTTGGCGAGCCGCAGAGACTATACCGATGAAGCCCACACGGACCTGTTCACCGCGATTATGGCTCCAGCACTGTGCATCGGGGCGAGACCGTTCAGTATTGATGGGCGCGCCGCGCCTCCCGGCGCTCGATCCCCAACCGGCAAAGGCGGTCCACGAGCTCTGGATAGGGAACCCCGGAGGCCTCCATCAACTTGGCGTAGACGCTGGTGGGGGTGAAACCGGGCATGGTGTTCTGCTCGTTGACCAGCACGGCCTCCCCGTCCACGAAGAAATCGACGCGGGCGAGGCCCTCGCAGCCGGTGTGGGCGAACACGGCGAGCGCTAGCTCCTGCACGCGGACGCGGACCGCGGGGGAGATACGGGCGGGGACCACAAGCTCCATCCCCCCGACCTCGTACTTGGCGGCGTAGTCGTACCACTCGCCGGCGAAGGCGATCTCGCCGGGCTCGGAGGCGAGTGCGGCGACGGTGTCCTGCTCGCCGGCGGGGGGCCCGGTCTTGGTCTGGGGCTGCTCGCCGTAAGCGCGGTACGCACACGGCAGCCCGAGCACTCCGCACTCGACCTCGATCCCGCTCGCCATGCCCTCGACGATCGCGTGGGGATCGTGGACGAAGGCCCGCGCCAGCGCCTCCCCCAGCTCCTCGGCGCGGGCGACCTTGACGATTCCCACGGAGGAGCCCATGTTGGCGGGCTTGACGAACACGGGCAGCCCGAGGCACTCGAGGTCCGCGAGCACCTCCGCGGGCGCCCGGCGCCAACGCTCGACGCGCACGCCGGCGTACGGCACCTGGGGCACGCCGACGGCTGACATGAGCTCCTTGAAGAGCACCTTGTCCATGCACAGGGCGGAGGCGGCGACGCCGGCGCCGACATAGGCCACGTCGAGGGTCTCGAGCACCCCCTGGACGATGCCGTCCTCGCCGAACGGGCCGTGGAGCACGGGGAAGGCGACGTCGGCGTCGAGCAGCCCCTCTCCGGGGCGCAGGCTGAGCGGCTCCCCATCGTGACACCAGGCACCGTCGCGGGCGAGCTCCACCCAGCGCACATGGTGGCCGGCTCGCTCCAGGCCCGCACGCACGGCGCGACCGGAGGCGAGCGAGACGTCGTGCTCGGAGGAGCGTCCGCCGGCGAGCAGCGCGACGGTAAGCGCCGCGGGGGGGTCCGCGGGAGGGTCCGCCGGGGGGCGGGCATTCAGGACCGCGTCGCTCACCGCGATCCTGTGTTGGCGACCCCGGTGCTCGTCATGGGGTGGGGCTCGCGGCGGGGGCGGTGGCGCCGGGGGTAGTTGTGGGAGGCGGTGTGGTGGTGGTGGTGGTGCTGGGGGTTGTCTGGGCGCCGAGCACACCGACGGTGAGCGTGATGGTGGCGCCGCGCTTGGCCTTGATGCCACCGGGGGGGTTCTGATGGAGCACGATCCCGACTTCGGCTTCGCTGGTCACGGTGCGCTTGGTGGACTTGGCCTTGAAGCCGGCCCCGAACAGTTCGCCTTCGGCGCGTTCCTGCTTTCTCCCCACGACGGAGGGGACGGTGACTTCCTGGGGAGCCTTGACGACCACGAGGTTCACGGCGGCGCCACTGTTCACGGAGCCGCCGGCGGCGGGCGACTGGGAGAGCACGGTGCCGGGTTCCTGTTCGGGGGCTTCCTGCTTGGTCACGGTGCCGGCGTGCAGGCCGGCGGCGCGCAGCGAGGCGCGGGCTTCGGCTTCACTCTGGCCGGTGACTTCGGGGACGCTCACCTGGGCGGGGCCGCTGGAGACGAACACGGTGATGGGGCTGCCCGCCTGCACGACGGTTCCCTGGGAGGGTTCGGTGGAGATCGCGTTGCCGGTGGGGACACTTGCGCTGGAGCGGCTCTGGGTGGTGGGCTTGAAGCCCGCCTGGGTGAGCTTGCGGAGGGCCTGCGCGCTGGTCTGGCCTTTGACGTTGGGCACCTCTACGGTGCCGGGGCCGGTCGAGACGGAGATCGCCACACGAGAGCCCCGCCGCACGACGGTTCCCGCCGGCGGCTGCTCGCCGATCACTTGGCCCGCGGGAACGGCGGTGCTCGCGGCCTGCAGGGAGACGGGTGTGAGCCCTTGCGCTTTGAGGGTGGCTTCGGCAAGGTTGGCGACACGGCCGGTGACGTCGGGCACGGTCACCTCCTGCGTGGAGGAGGGCAGCAGCAGTGCCAGAGCCACCCCGGCGGCCACCAGCGCGAGCACGACGGCGCCGCCGATCCACCACCAGCGGCGCCTGCGCCGGCGGGCGGCGTCCTCGTCCCCCGGCGTCAGCGGCGCTCGCTCGCCCTCGACGGCGAGCGGCAGCAGCAGGGCGGAGGTGGCGGTGGTGTAGGCCACGGGCCCGTTGCCAGCAGGCGCCAATGGCTGCTCCCCCTCGCCGGGCAGGCCGTGGCGCACGTGCTCGAGCGCGGCGATGAACTCGTCGGCGTCGGCGAAGCGCTCGGCGGGCTCCTTGGCGAGCGCGCGCAGCACGACGGCGTCAAGCTCGGGGCCCACGACTGGATTGAGCGCGCTCGGGGGCGGGGGGGCGAGGGAGACCTGCTTGAGGGCGATCGTCACGGCGGTCTCCCCGTCGAAGGGGACGGCGCCGGTGAGCAGCTCGTAGAGCACGATGCCCACGGCGTAGATGTCCGAGGCGGCGCTCACTGCGTGGCCTTGGGCCTGCTCGGGGGAGAGGTACTGGGCGGTGCCCATGATCGAGCCGGTGAGCGTCATGTCGGAGGCCCCCGCGCGGGCGATGCCGAAGTCGGTGACCTTCGCGCGGCCCTCCTCGTCGAGGATCACGTTGTGGGGCTTGAGGTCGCGGTGGATCACCCCACGGCGGTGGGCGAAGCGGGCGGCGGTGAGGATCTGGATGACGATCTCGATCGCGGCGGCGGGGTCGAATGGGCCCTGCTCGCGCACGACGGCCTTCAGGGAGCGGCCGGGGAGGTGCTCCATGGCGATGTAGTAGGTGCCGTCCCACTCGCCGCGGTCGAAGATCGCCACCACGTTGGGGTGGGAGAGGCTGGCGGCGCTGGAGGCCTCGCGGCGGAAGCGCTCGACGAACTCCTGGTCCTCGGCGAAGCGGTGGTGCAGCAGCTTGACGGCGACCTGGCGGCCGAGGAGCTGGTCGCGGGCGAGGTAGACGTCGGCCATCCCGCCGGTGCCGATGCGGGAGAGCACCTCGTAGCGGCCGTCGATCACGGTTCCGGATTCGATCATCGCCGGGCCGCCGGGGTCGTCAGTCGAGCCGCCTCCAGGCGGACGGCCCGGCGCAAGGCTGGGCCTTCAACCATGGAGCAGGGCTTCCATCACGCGCCTGGCGACGGGGGCGGCGAACACGCCGCCGAAGCCGGGCACGTGTTCGAGCGTCACGGCGATCGCCACGCGGGGGTCGGCGGCGGGGGCGAAGGCGATGAACCACACGTTGTTGACCGCGGTCCCGATCTGGGTCTCGGCGGTGCCGGTCTTGCCTGCGACCTGCACGCCGGGGATCTGGGCGGCGGTGCCGGTGCCGGAGTTAACGACGGCCTCCATCATCGAGGTGACGGCGGCAGCCGTGGAGGGCTTCATCACGACGGCTTGCACGCGGGGGTCGATGTGTTCGACGGTGCGTCCTTCGGGGTCGACGATGCGGCTGGTCATGTGGGGGACCATGAGGCGCCCGCGGTTGGCGACGGCGGCGGCGACCTGGGCCATCTGCAGGGGGGTAACCTGGAGTTTGTCCTGCCCGATGCCCATGCGCCCGACGTCGACGAACGGGCTGGTGGGCGCGATCAGCCGCCCGCGACGGTACTCGCCGCTGGGGGTCATCTGTCCGGCGGGGTAGTCGAGCTGGGGCAGGGCGTTGAAGCCGAAGCGGTTCATGTAGCGGGCGAGGGTGCGCTTGCCGACTTTTTCGGCGACCTGGGCCCAGACAGTGTTGACGGATTCGGCGAGCGCCTGGGTGAGGGTGATCTGTCCGTAGCTCGAGTGGTTGTCGTTGTCGAGGGGAACGCCGGAGACGGTGATGCCGTTGCGCCCGCTGAGCGTGGAGGTGGGGGTGAAGGCGCCCGAGTCGA
Source organism: Solirubrobacteraceae bacterium (assembly GCA_035566955.1). Classification (GTDB taxonomy): domain Bacteria; phylum Actinomycetota; class Thermoleophilia; order Solirubrobacterales; family Solirubrobacteraceae; genus Palsa-744. The sequence continues at coordinate 12,267 of DATMPY010000190.1, forward strand.
TGGCGGCGGCGGCGGTGACGACCTTGAAGGTGGAGCCGGGGGGGTAGCCGTACTGGGTGGCGCGGTTGTCGAGGGGTTCTTCGCTGTTTCGCACGACGTGGGCGGCGGTGGCGGGGGAGCGCAGCGCATTGGGGTTGTAGCTGGGGCTGGAGGCCATCACCTCGACGGCGCCACTGCGGGGGTCGAGCGCCACAATGGCGCCGTGGTGCCCGGCGAGTGCCTGCATCGCGACCCGCTGGGCGCTGGGGACGAGCGTGCTGAGAACCCGATCGCCGCGGTTCGAGCGCCCCTGGAGCTGGTCGAGGAGGCCCTGCAGGTTTTCCTTTTCGGCACCGGTGAGGACGGAGTTGCGGTAGCGCTCCAGGCCGGTGCTCCCGGGATCGACGTAGGAGTAGCCGATCGGGGCGGCGAACAGTTCGCCTGAGGGATAGGTGCGTTCGTAGGTCCCTTCGCGGGTGCGCACGCTGCGGGCGAGCACGGTTCCGTCGGCGGCGAAGATGGCGCCGCGTTGGATGCGCTCCTGCTCCAGCAGGGAGCGTTTGTTGAGATGGTTTTCGCGCAGCGAGGCGGCGTCGAAGATGGTCCAGCGCGAGGTGAAGGCGACGAGCAGCGCAAAGAGCAGGACGACAAGTGCGTACAGCCGCAGGATCGGCCGGTTCATTCGCTGAGCTCTTCCAGTTCGAGGCTGTGCACGAGCGAGCCGGCGTCGGCTTCGGAGCGGAGGGTGTGTGCGCGCAGTTCGCGGCGGCGGGCAGGGGTCAGGGTGGAGGCGGCGACGCCGGAGGTGTAGTAGGGGCTGTACAGCTTGACCGCGCCGGGAAGCTGGTAGGGGAACCCCTGATACATGGTCACCAGCCCGCGGGAGTTGGTGGCGAGGAAGTAGACGGATTGGCTGGCGATGTAGGCGCCCGCGGCGAGCACTCCGAGCACGGCGAGCACGACCAGGGCGGGCAGGGCGCGGCGCAGGCGCCGGCGGGATGAGGGCGCGCTCCCGCCTGCGGTGGCTCCCGGGGCGGGCACGCGGGGGCGACGGGGGACCACGGGCTTGGGCGCCTCGGCCGTGGGGGCGAGGGCGATCGGGGCGACCACGACGGGGGCTCCGACGAGGGTGGCGTGGTGGTCGCCGTCGTGGTCCGCAACGCCGACGTGGTCGGCGAGGGCTCCGCGGCCGATCTGGACCTCCTCGAGGCGCAGGAGGATGACGGTGATGTTGTCGCGCCCACCGGCGTGGTTGGCCTCGGCGATCAGGGCCTCGCCGGCGGCGCGCAGGGGGAGGTGGGCATGGCCGCGGAGGACCTCGGCGATGCGGGCCTCGGGGACCATCGAGGTGAGGCCGTCGCTGCACAGCAGGTAGAGATCGCCTGCGCGCCCAACGAATGAGCGGGTGTCGACCTCGACGGTCTCCTCGGGTCCGAGGGCGCGGGTGATGATCGAGCGCTGGGGGTGCTCCTCGGCTTCCTCGGGCGTGAGGCGTCCTTCGCGGATGAGCTCGTCGACGAGGGAGTGGTCGTCGGTGAGGCGCAACAGCTCGCCGTCGCGCAGGCAGTAGGCGCGGCTGTCGCCGACGTGGGCGATGGCGACCTCGCGCTCGCCGACGTAGACGGCGGTGAGGGTGGTGCCCATGCCGGCGTGCTCGGCGTTCTCGCGGGAGAGCTCGTGGATGCGGGCGTTGGCGGCGAGGGCGTTGACGGCGAGACCCTGCTCGGGATTCGAGTCGTCGGAGAGCCCGTGGTGGAAGGACTCGACGGCAATCCTGGAGGCAACCTCGCCGGCCTGCGCGCCACCCATGCCGTCGGCGACGACGAACAGGGGGGCGCGGGCGAGCAGCGAATCCTCGTTGGCCCGGCGCTGCAGACCGGTGTCGGTGCCGGCGTACTGTTCGGCTACGCGGAGCATCACGCGGGGGACCTCGCCAGGTAGCGCCTTGCCGGCGGCCTGGACGCTGGGTGGGATTGCCTCGCGGGATGCCACTCCATCAGTCGGCCTCGAAGACGAATTCGCTCTCGCCGATGCGCAGATGATCGCCGGGGTGCAGGGGGCGGGGGGTGTCGAGGAGCTCCTCGTTGAGATAGGTGCCGTTGGTGGAGCGGAGGTCCTCGAGCACGAGGGTGCCGGCCTGCTCGTAGATGCGGGCGTGGCGGGAGGAGGCGAAGGGGTCCTCGAGGCGGATCTCGGCCTGCTCGCCGCGGCCGAGGACGAGGTCGCCGTCGAGGTCGTAGATCATCCCGGGCTGGTGGCCGGTGGCGCGCGCGACGACGAGCCGGGGGGCGCGGCGGGCGATATCGGAGCGGGTCAGGGCGGAGGCGGA
>DATMPY010000191.1:0-4221 GCA_035566955.1 Solirubrobacteraceae bacterium
TGCTAGAGCTCCCGCTGGATTCGCCCGAGCTCGGCTGGGAGCGAGTGGCGCGATGGGAACCGGCGAGACCTGTCCCAGCGGCGGTTTTGAGCGTTTTGCCGGGGAAGGCGCTGGCGGCGACCGCGGTGAGCACACCGGTGAGGGCGGCGCTGGCGGCGATCAGCCAGCGGTTGCAATGGGCGAGCCGGCGCAGGGCGACGTCGCGGGAGCGGGTGGTATGGGGGGGTGGGGGCATCTGTCGATTGAAGGGTTGGGTGGCGAAGCTTGAAGATCAGTGTGGTCACAGAGCCCAAGCTTCGACTAAAGGCTGTGTGAGAAGTTACATAGAGCTCCGGGACCCTCGGTGGCTTGGATCAGTGGTGGAGGAAGGATGGCTGTGCATTCAGCCAGGGCTCGAACTGGGGGATCAGCAGCACGGCAAGCACGAGCCCCCCGACGAGCGCGGCGGCGAGCGAGAGGGCGCGCCCCGCGCGACCCTCACGGGCATCGTGCTTGGTGCCGGTGGCGCCGGCAAATACGGCCCCCCGAAGGTCCCGCCCGCCGAACAAGGCGCGCTGGACCTCGGGGAGGTGGCCGAGCACGTGGATCGCGGTGAGGGCGACCCAGACGATGAAGCTGATTTTGTGGACCGGCAGTAGGGTCCCGCGGGAGCTCGGACCGATCAGCAGCAGGGCGACTCCGCTGGCGAACACGATCACGGTGGTGAGCACCACCAGGGGGGCAATCAGGCGCAGGTAGGTGGGGGGCGGACCCTTGCGGAGGTAGGTGGGGTTGCGGGTGTAGTAGCGCACGAAGCGGTAGCCGGTGCTCCCGAGCTTCAGGAGGATGGGGCCGATCAGCAACAGTCCGACGAACAGGTGCACCGAGAGCAGCGGGCGCAGGCGCAGGAGGGTCACGCCGATCACGGCGAGCGGCACGATCAGAATGGCGCCGGTGATGGCGGTGAGCCGCTCGTTGCCGTCGCTTCCACCCGCGGTGAGACGTCCCGGGCTACGCCGCGCGGTCGCGTGCTGGCCACTTGGCATACGCACGAGGGTGAGCACGGGCGGTAAGAGACTGGTAATCGAACGATGAGAAACCTCATCGACTCCCCGTTCGCGGGCGGAGGCCGCACGCGGCTCTATCCTGGCCTGTGGACGCAACGCCCCGCCGACCCGCTCGCGGGAACGCCGCGTCACCCAACCCGGAATATGGCGTCAACCAAGCCCAGCACGGTATCCACGATGGAGAGCGCCGCCTCCGCCCCCGAGCGCACGATGCTCCCGACGATTCTGCTGATCGAGGACGAGCCGGGGATCGTGGACTTCGTGCGACGGGGAATGGAGGCGGAGGGATTTCGGGTGCACACCGAGCACGACGGGGAGGAGGGGGAGCGTCGCGCGCTGCGGGAGAGCTTCGACGCGGTGGTGCTCGACCTGATGCTTCCGGGCCGTGGTGGAATGGAGGTGCTCGCCTCCTTGCGCCGCGCCAAGCCGGGGCTACCGGTGATCGTGCTCACGGCCCGCGGCGAGGTGGAGGACCGCGTCGCGGGCCTGGACGCGGGGGCGGCGGACTATCTCGTGAAGCCGTTCTCCCTCGCCGAGCTACTCGCGCGGGTGCGCGCGCAGCTGCGGGTCGCCGCGCAGGGCTCCTCGACCACGCTGCGGGTGCAGGACATCGAGGTGGATCTGCTCAGCCGCAGGGTACAACGCGCGGGGGAGACGGTGACACTCTCCACCACGGAGTTCGAGCTGCTCGTATACCTCTTGCGCCACCGTGGCAGGGTGCTCTCGCGCGAGCAGATCCTGAGCGCGGTGTGGGGCTACCAGCACGACCCGGCCACCAACATCGTGGACGTCTATGTGGGTTACTTGCGTCGCAAGTTGCGCCGTCCCGACAGCCCCGCTCCGATCCACACGGTGCGCGCGGTGGGCTATCGCCTCGGCCATGCGCCCTGACCCCCCCGCGCGCCGGGGGGGTGGTTCGGTCGAGCGGAGGCGGCGAGGGTGGGCAGCCGCCAGCTTGCGCTGGCGGCTGGCGGGGTGGGTGGTGCTGGTGGTGCTCCTCTCCACGGGGATCGCGTTCTTCGCGGTGTATCGTGGGACGGGCACCCAGCTGCGCCGCCAGATCGACCAGGAGATCGCAGGCGACGCGGACGAGCTCGAAAGCGCCCTCGTCTCCACCCACCTGCGCACTCCGCGTCAGGCGCTGGCGACCGCGAGAAGCTACGTTCGCGGCCAGCCCTTCGACGCAAGCTCCACCGTACTCTTCGCGCTCGTCCCCCGCGCGGGGATCGCCACGAACACCCCGGAGCTGTTCGGCTCCCCTGGCCCCGACGACGGCGAGAGCGCGGTGGTGCAGGAAAGCGAGAACCGGCTCTCTCAAAGGCTCCTCACGGCTCCCTTGGGATACTCCACTCTCGACCTTCCGGACGTGGGTGACATGCGCGTGGTCAAGCGCACGGTGCCACTGCCCGCCGAGGGTTTCGTGGCGGGCGGCAAATCGGGGGCGAGCGGGGAATCTAGTACCGGTAGCGGATCGGGGGCCGTCCGGCAGGTCACGATCGGTGTGGGGGAGACCCTGGCGAACGTCGCCCACGCCCAGCGGGGGGTCGCCCGAGCGTTCGTCCTTGCAGGGCTGCTCACCCTCGCGGGGGCGCTGATCGCCTCGCTGTTGATCGGCACCCGCTTCTCCCGGCCCCTGCGGCGGATGGCGGGGGTCGCCGCGCTCATCGACGCGGGGGACCTGCACCCCCGCATTCAAGACGTTCACCGCGAGGGGGCGGAGGTGCGAGTGCTGGCCGACGCGTTCAACCGCATGCTCGATCGCCTCACCGACGCGTTTGCGGGCCAGCGGGCGTTCGTGGCCGACGCCTCGCACGAGCTGCGCACCCCGCTGACGGTGATCCGCGGGCAGCTCGAGGTGCTCGCCGCCCAGGAGGAGCCCGCGCCCGCGGAGGTGCGGCGGGTGGAGCGCCTCGTGCAGGCGGAGATCACCCGGATCACCCGTCTGGTCGATGATCTGCTGCTGCTCGCGAAGGCCGAGCAGACCAACTTCCTGCGCCTGGAGCCGCTCGACCTGCCTGCCTTCCTGGAAGATTTGTGGGAGGGGGTCGTACCCCTCGCGCCCCGCCGCTTTGAGCTGGCGCCGCCGCCTTCGGGGACGCTGGTGGCCGACCCCGATCGCCTCGCCCAGGCGCTGCGCAACCTGCTCGCCAACGCGATCGCCCACACGGGCGGTGGGGGCCGAGGATCTGGGCTGGTGCACCTGGAGGTCGAGCGGCCGGGGGAGTTGGGGCCCGGCTGGGTGCGCTTCGTCGTGCGCGATGACGGTCCCGGCATTTCCCCCGAGCAGCGCGAGCGGGTCTTCGACCGCTTCCACCGCACTGACGCCGCCCGCGACCGAGCCTCCGGGGGGACCGGTCTGGGTCTGGCCATCGTGCGCGCGATCGCCGAGGCCCACGGGGGCCGGGTGGCGGCCACCGCCGCGGAGGGGGGCGGCGCGCGCATGGAGCTCGATCTGCCGCGTTTCACCCCCGGAGAGCGCACCGACAAGGGACGAGCGGTGTTCCCGATGGCAAAGCATGCCTGATACCCCGAGGGACAGCGAGCGCCGCACCTCGCTTCGTGCGATGGCCCCAGCGGGGGAGGATTGGGGGGGCGGCGACTCCCGCACCTCGCTGCGCGCGCCAGCACCCGCCAGTGACGATTGGGGAGGTGGCGACTCCCGCACCTCGCTGCGCGCGCCGGACCCTACCGGCGAGGCTTGGGGGAGTAGCGACCGCCGGACCTTCATCAAGCAGGGGCTGCTCGCCGCAGGCTCGGTGGTACTCGGATCCTCAGCTCGATCCTCCGCCGGCGCCCACGGCCGACGGGACCCGCAGCCACACGGGGGCCGCGGGGGGCACCGCTCGCGGAGCGTCCGCCGTCCTCCCAACATCCTGGTGATCCTCGTCGACCAGCTGCGCGCCCCCGTGTGGCTGCCGGCTGCCACCCAGTTGGGGGCGCTCACTCCGAATATCCTCGCCCTGCGCTCCCACTCGGTCAGCTTCGAACGCCACTACACCGTCGCCAACGACTGCTCCCCCTCCCGCGGCGCACTGCTCACCGGGCTCTACTCCCACCAGACCGGCTGCCTGTACACCGGCGAAGGCCCCACCGAGTCGACGCTGGCGCCCCGGTTCCCGACCTGGGGCACGATGCTGCGCGACCACCACTACGACACGTTCTGGTTCGGCAAGTG
>DATMPY010000192.1:0-4196 GCA_035566955.1 Solirubrobacteraceae bacterium
AGTCGATCTTCAGGTAGTCGATGTCGCACTCGAGGCCATGCCCTGGTCGGAGCGTCTCCGTGAGCAGCAGCTGCCCGGCCGCCAGGTGCGCCCCCACCTGCCATCCAAACCCGCCTCCCGGCTCGCGGGGAATGTAGACGCCCACGTCGTATTCGCCCAGCAGCTCCCCCAGCCGCGCCCCGCTCACCCCGTGGATCACCTGGAGCAGGTCGTGGTGGTGCTTGGCCGGCATCAGCATCGCCTCGCGGTGCTCCGTAGAGCGCCCGATCGACATCCCCCGCGGCGCACGGCGCAGGGGGCGCACCTCCTGGAAGTACCGTTCCCCCAGCGACGGGGGGACCGCGCGCCACACCACCCCACCTCCGACGGGTGCGCCTGTGAGCGCCGGATCGAACGACACCAGGCGGTCCAACGCGCCGGCCAGGTGCGCGCCCTCGCCCTCCGGGACGCCGCCGACGAGCACGCCGAGCGTCGCGCCGCCCACCGCGCGCAGCGCCTCCGCGGAGAGGGACACCCCCCCAAGCACCGCGGGGGGGTCGAAGACCACCGTCGCGTCGGGGCCAAACGCGCGCGTGCCCGCCAGCGCCCGCTCGACATCCGCGCCCGCGCCGAGGTCGAAGCGCTGGCATTCGAGCCCCCCCGCGGGCCTCTCCGGAGCGCAGCAATCGAGCCACACCGCCGGACCCAGGAAGGCGAGGCGCAGCGGCGTCCCGGAGGGGCGTGCGGCGCTCGGTGTGCCGGCCGCCGGACTGCTTCCCATGCCGGACGCGGGACTGCCGCCCGTGCCGGCCGGGAGGGGCGGGTGGGCGACAACCGGGCTGTCGCTCATGCTCGCTCGGTGCGCGGATGGTGTGCGCGGGTGCGTGGACAGTGTGCGCCGATGGCGGCCTCGCTCATGGGCACCGGTACGATAGCGGCGCACCTCGTCCCCTCATTTTTTCGCATGCCCGCACCACAAGTACGAGCCATCCGCCAGACGGCGCATCCGTGAGGGTCGCCTTCCTCGTCAACGACCTGCAGCTCTCCGGCGGGGTGGGCGTCATCGTGCAGCATGCCCGCTGGCTCAGCGCGCTCGACGGGTGGGACGTCACGCTCGTGCTGGTGCGCGATCAGGAGGGCCCCAGCTGGCACGGCTACGAGCACCTCCCCCACCTGCACGTGCGCTCGCGCGAGCAGGCTCTCCAGGAACGCTTTCACGTTGTGACCGGCACGTGGTGGGAAACCGCGTTCACCCTGTTCGAGCTCGCCGCGGAGCGCTACGCGTACTTCGTGCAGAGCCTCGAGGACCGCTTCTACCTCCCCGATCAGGCCGAGCGGCTCGGCGCCGGCCTGACCCTGGATCTGCCCGTGGCGTTCATCACCGAGGCCCGGTGGATCGCCGACACGCTCGCCGGTCTGCGCCCCGACGCGCCCTGCTACCTCGTGCCCAACGGCATCGACAAGGACGTGTTCGCGCCCCTCGCCCAGGCGCCTGCCCCGACCTCGGCTCCGCTGCGGGTGCTGATCGAGGGCTCGCCCGGGGCGTGGTTCAAGCACGTGCACAGCGCGATCGACGCAGCCGCCGCGATGCGCGAACCACGCCACGTGACGGTCGTGTGCGGCGACCGCGCCGCGCTCGGGGAGGTGGTGGCGGATGAGATCGTCGGCCCGCTCGACCACTCCGAGATGGCCGAGCTCTACGGGCGCACCGACGTGGTGCTCAAGCTTTCGTGCGTCGAGGGCATGTTCGGACCGCCCCTGGAGGGCTTTCACCGCGGCGCCACCTGCGTGGTCACGCCCGTGACCGGTCACGAGGAATACGTCGAACATGGCGTCAACGGGCTCATCACGGATTGGGACGACCTGCTTGGCACCGCCCGCCAGCTCGACCTGCTCGCCCGCGACCGCGAGCTGCTGGGGCGGCTGCGCGCAAACGCCCTCGAGACCGCCCGCGCCTGGCCCTCCTGGGAGCAGACCAGCCCGCTCATGGCGAGCGCCCTGGAGGCGATCCTGCGCGAGCCCCCGCCCACCACCGCCGCGGCGAGCGCGCGCCTGCTCGCGGATCTGCGCGGGGGGCTCGAGATCTACAATGGGCACCTGCGCGAGCGCGCCGACTTTGCGCGCCGCGCGCTGCGCTTCGAGCGCCGTGTCGTGCGGGTGCGCGAAAGCGCCCTGTTGCAGCGCCTGCTGGCCCTGCGCCGCTATCGCCTCGCGCGGCTGCTCGCCCGACCCGTGCGCCCTCTCACCCGCCGCGTGCGGCGGCTTCTGTCGTCGTGAACGAGACGCGGCTGAGCGTCGCCGCGCTGATCCCCTCGTTCCGGCGCGGCAGCGGCGGGCACGCGACGATCGTGCACATTCTGGAAGGGCTGCGCGCCCGCGGGCACGAGGTCTCCGTGTGGCTGGAGGACAACGAAGGTCGCCACGCCCGCGAGCGCGCGTCGGCGACGAGACGCAGCTTCCGCAAGTTCTTCGCCGCCGACGGTGTGGAGCTGCACACCGATCTACGCGCGTGGCAGGGCGCGGACGTCGCGCTCGCCACGGGGTGGCAGACCGTCGCGCGCGTGCTCGAGCTTCCCGGCGTCCGCGGGCATGCGTATCTCGTGCAGGACCACGAGCCAGACTTCTACGCCGTCTCGGCGGAGCGCATGTGGGCGGCGGAGACCTATCGGCGGGGGCTGTACTGCATCGCCGCGAGCCCCTGGCTGGACGAGTTGCTGCGCACCCGCTACGGCGCGCGCGCCACGCACTTCGACCTGGGGGTCGACCACGCGCTCTACCGCCCCCCGAGCCGAACGCAGAGCCCAGGCCCACGACGGAGCCTGGGGAGTGGGGACGCCAAGGAGATCGTCGCCTTTTACGCTCGCGCGGTCACCCCGCGTCGAGCCGTGCCCCTCGGTCTCGCGGCGCTTGCCGAGCTCGCCCGGCGCAGGCCGGATGTGGAGATCGCCCTGTACGGCGAAGACCGCTCGCTCGCCGTCCCGTTCAGCCACTCCAATCTGGGTGTGCTGGACAGCCGCCGCCTGGCCGAGCTGTACGGCCGTGCGAGCGTTGGCATGGTGCTCTCGCTCACCAACCCCTCGCTGATCGGCCTGGAGATGATGGCCTGTGGCCTGCCCTGCGTCGAGCTGGCGAGCGAGTCGATGCTGGCCACCTTCGCCAGCGACGGGCCGCTCACGCTGGTCGAGCCCGACCCCCTCGCGCTGTGCGCCGCGCTCGAGCGGCTGCTTGATGACCCCGAGCGCCGCGCGCGCGTCTCCCGCGCGGGTCTCGAGCTGATGTCCGCACGCACGTGGAAGAGCGCTGCCGTGCAGGTCGAGGCGGGGTTGCGGGCGGCGCTGAGCGCGGCCGGGGAGAGAGTGGCTGGTGGGGGCGCAACCGGGGGGAGCGCGCGCTAGGCCGACGACTCGTTGCGCCCTTGTTCAGTTCGCGGCGCTCCCCCGGCCTGCCGGCCGCGCTTCCACGCGCACCAGGGTGCCATCCGCCGGATCGGTCACCCACACCCCAGCGCCCGCGGGGGCGAGTGCGGCGATCGCATGCCCTACGCGGATCGGCGGCCCCAGCGGCGCGGCGGTCCGCGGATCGACGAGCGCCACCTCACCTGTGGCGGTGGTGACCCAAATTCCACAGGCGCCCGCCGCGGTGGCGATCGGCTGGATGCGATCGGGGGCCGGCAGCTCCTGCACGGCGCCGGTGGCCGCATCGACGCGCAGCAGCGAGCGCCTGGCGGGCTCCGCGAGCCAGATCGTGCCAGCGGCGGCACTCAGGCCGCTGAGCGGGCGGCCCGGGAGCGCGAAGCCGGCGCGGACGATCCGCCCGAGCTTTGCGTTCACCGGCGAGAGACCGTTGTCGCCGGCTCCGAGGATCCACAGGTCTTCGCCCGCCAGCGTCATCTCGCTTGGGTCCGCCACCGGCGCGTAGATCAGTTCGCCCGCCCCCCCGTTGGCTGGGTTGAGCGGATAGACCGCGCCTGTGTCGAGGCTCAAGGCCCACACGCCCCACTGCCCCGCGACTACGCTGACGGGCACCGGCATTCCAGCCGCGTCGCTCAGCGCGAGCGTGCTCAGGTCGATCCTCGCAATCCGCCCGGCGTCGCGCTCGGCGACCCAGAGCTTCCCGAACCCGACCGCCAGGCTGACCGGGGCGCCCCCGACGTGCATGACCCGACCGCCAGCGGGGCTCACGAGCGTGAGCGTGCCTGCCTGCGGGCGAGCCACCCA
>DATMPY010000193.1:0-16864 GCA_035566955.1 Solirubrobacteraceae bacterium
AGGATCCCGACGTGATCCTGGTCGGGGAGATGCGCGACCTGGAGACGATCTCCACCGCCCTGACCGCCGCCGAGACCGGCCACCTCGTGTTCGCTACCCTCCACACCCAGGACAGCGCCCAGACGATCGACCGCATCATTGACGTGTTCCCCTCCCACCAGCAGGGCCAGGTGCGCGTGCAGCTCTCCGTCGCCCTCCAGGGGATCGTCACCCAGCAGCTGATCCCGCTCGCCGACGGCTCCGGCCGCGTCGCCGCCTGCGAGGTGCTCGTCCCCACCCCTGCCGTGCGCAACCTGATCCGCGAGGGCAAGACCCACCAGATCTACTCCACCCTGCAGACCGGCTCCGCCCAGGGCATGCAGACGATGGACGCATCCCTCGCCACCCTCGTGCGCGGCGGCAAGATCTCCCAGAAGCTCGCCGAATCCCGCTCCTCCACCCCCGAAGAGCTCCGCCGCCTGCTCGGCGTCGGCTCGCTGGCGGCATGAGCACCTACGTCTTCAAGGCCATGGATCTCGCCGGCGCCAAGGCGCGCGGGGAGGTCGAGGCCGAGTCCAAGCAGGCCGTCTCCGATCAGCTGAAGGCGCGCGGGCTGATCGTCCTCGACATCGCCGACAAGCACGCCTCCCGCGAGATCGAGATCAACTTCCTCAAGAGCGTCAGCGCCCAGGACCTCGCCGTCTTCTCGCGCCAGCTGGCCACCATGACCTCCTCCGGGATGAGCATCCTGCGCGCTCTCTACGTGCTCGAGGAGCAGACCGAGAACAAGTTCCTCAAGGAGACGATCGTCGCCGTCCGCAAGGACGTCGAGGCCGGCCTCTCGCTGAGCGACGCGATGGAGCGCCACCCCAAGGTCTTCAACCCCCTGTTCGTCTCCATGACCCGCGCCGGGGAGACCGGCGGGATGCTCGAAGGCTCCCTCATGCGCGTCGCCAACCAGCTCGAGAAGGACGCCTCTCTGCGCCGCCAGATCAAATCCGCGATGATCTACCCCACGCTCGTGATCGTGTTCGCCGTCGGCGTGATGCTCGCGCTCGTCGCGTTCCTCGTGCCTGTGTTCGTCAACGTCTTCAAGGAATTCGGCGGCGAACTGCCCAAGATCACCCAGTTCTCCGTGATGCTCTCCCACATCGTCACCCACGACTGGTGGCTCATGTTCGGAACCTTCGGCGCCGTCGTGTTCATCTTCCTGAAGTGGAAGAGCAGCACCCGCGGGCGCAAGCAGTGGGACCGCTTCCGCCTGCGCGTCCCCATGAAGATCGGCACGATCGTGCAGGAGGTCGCCGTCGCGCGCTGGTCGCGCACGCTCGCCGCGCTCACCAGCGCTGGCGTCCCCCTCCTGCAGGCGCTCGAGATCACTGGCAAGACAGGAGGAAACATCGTCGTCGAGGAGGCCATGGAGAGCGTCATCGCCTCCGTCAAGCGCGGCGGCACAATTTCCGCCCCCCTCGCCAAGATCCCCGTCTTCCCCACCATGGTCACCCACATGGTCGGCGTCGGCGAGGAGACCGGCGCCCTCGACGCGATGCTCGACAAGATCGCCGACTTCTACGAAGACCGCGTCGACGCCTCCGTCAAGGCCCTCACCTCCATCATGGAGCCCATCATGATCATTGTCATCGGCGCCATCGTCGGCTTCATCGTGATCTCCATGTACATGCCCCTGTTCACCGTTTACAACCATATTCAATAGGCCACGACGATCAAACGTTGGCCCTCTGCGTCAGATCGTAAACACTCAGCGCGGCCCGATCTCGAGCCGCTCGCCGCGCACCGACAGCGAGACGCGGCCGTCGAGCAGCTCCAACAGCTCGCCGCCGACGAGCTCGCGGCGCCAGCCGCGCAGGGTGCGGACGTCGGGCTCGTGTGGAGCGCCCGTCGCACGGCCGGCGCGGGCGGCGGCGACTATCGCCTGCAGGTCGGCGCGGGCGGCGATCAGCTCGTAGGCGAGGCCGGCCTCGCGGGCGCGGGCGCGGACCAGGGCTTCGCAGAGGGCGACCAGCGGCGCGTCGTCGGGGTCGGGGGGGCCACCGCGCTCGGTTGGGGGGAGCTTGGGGACGGGGCGCTCGGCGCCGCTGCGCACGACGTCGATCAGCTCGGCGCCGCGGCGGCGCAGGTTGCCCTGGGCGAGACCGCGAATCTGCGCCAGCTCGCGCTCGTCCGTGGGGCGGCGCTTGGCGAGCTCGACGAGTGCCGCGTCGGGGAGCACGCTCTGGACGTTGCGGTTCTGGGTGGCGGCCGTGCGCTCGCGCCAGGCGACCAGCTCGCGGGCGATGGCCTGCGAGACCCCGGAGAGGCCGCGGATGCGAGGCAGACGCGCGTAGATCGCGTCCTCGTCACGCTCGTCGCTCGAGTGCTCCAGGGCCGCGCACTCCTCGCGCGCCCACTGTAACCGCCCCAGCGCGCCCAGGCGCCGCTGCAGCTCGCGGGCGAGCTCGAGCAGGTGCACCACGTCCTCGCGGGCGTAGGCGAGCTGCTCGTGCGAGAGTGGGCGGCTGTCCCAGCGGGTGAAGCTCGCGCTCTTGGAGACCCGCACGCCGAGCAGCTCGGCGAGCAGGGTCTCGTATGAGGTCTGGGCGGGCAGCCCGGCGAAGCCCGCGGCGAGCTGGGTGTCGAAGACATTGCGGACCGGGGTCTGGAAGCGGCGGCGCAGCAGCGCGATGTCCTGACGGCCCGCGTGCAGCACCAGCTCGATCGCGGGGTCCGCGAGCACCTCGGCCAGCGGCCCGCCGTCGAGGTCCTCGCGGAGGGGGTCGATCAGCTCGATCCGCAGGCCCGCCGTATGGTCGGGGACCGCGAGCTGCACCAGGCACAGCAGCGTGCGGTAGCGGCCCTCGCCCATGAACTCGGTGTCGAGCGCGAGCCACCCGCTGTGCCGCGCCTGCGCGGCCACCTCGGCGAGCACGGCGCTGGAGTCGAGCGCGTCCGCCCACTCGTGCATCGCGCCGCGCCGCCCCGCGCGCTCCCCGGCGCGCCCGCCGTCCTTGGGTGAGCTCCCGCGGGTGCTCATGTCAGGGGGCCCCTCGCCGCGCCCGTCGCTCATGGGTGGCCTTTGCGGCTGCTCACGCCGGCAGTCGCTCCTCGTCGAGCCCATTTGCGGCTGGCAGCCGCAGCCGGAACCGAGCCCCACCCTCCCCGCGGGCCCCGCTGCCATCCCCATCCAGCAGCTCCAGCGAGCCGCCCATGCGCACGGCGAGCTCGCGCCCGATCGCCAGGCCGAGGCCGAAGCCCCCCTGCCCCCCAGTGGTGGAGCCGCGCTTGAAGCGCTCGAAGATCAAGTCGCGCTCGGCGGGCGGCACGCCGGGGCCGCGGTCGCGGACGTCGATCTGCGCCCAGGGCGCGGCGGCCGATGGCTCCAGATCGATGGTGGAGCGTGCGGGGGCGGTGTGCAGGGCGTTGTCGAGCAGGATGCGGACGATCCGCGCGACCGCGCCGGGGTCGCCCTGCGCCCAGCACGGCTGGGGCGGTGTGGGGGTGTGCAGCGCGATGTCGCGCTCGTGGGCGCCGAGCTCGAACTCGGCGGCCACCGCGCGGCAGAGCTCGCCGAGCTCCAGGGGCTCGCTGCGCATCTGCACGTCCGCATCGAGGCGGCTGAGGTCGAGCAGGTCGGAGGCCAGGCGGGAGAGCCTACGCGACTGCTGGCGGGCGCGGGCGACGCGCTCGCGGGCGTCGCGCAGATCGGGCTGCTCGGAGCTGATGTCATCCTCGAGCAGCTCGAGCATCCCGTCGAGTGAGGTGAGTGGGGTGCGCAGCTCGTGGGAGGCTGTCGCCACGAACGCGCGCCGCGCGGCCTCCTGGGTTCGCAGCCGCTTCCGCATGCCCGCGAACGCGCGGGCGAGTTCGCCGATCTCGTCGCGGCTGTGGTCCGCGGGCAGGGGGTCGGCGTCCGGTCCGCGGCGCTCGAGCTCGCGGGCGGCGTCGCGCAGTCGCTCCAGGCGCCGCAGCAGCGTGCTGGCGAGCCCGAGCCCGAGCAGCAGCGCGACGAGCAGGCCGACGCCGGCGGCCTCCAGGAAGGCGTTGCGCACCGTGGTGACCGCCGGGGAGACGTAGTCCAGGCGCCTGGTCAGCACCGCGACGTAGCGGCTGCCCGCGATCTTGATCCGCTGGGCGACGATCAGCTGTTCGTCCTGCACTGCGCGCACCGGCCCCGGGCTGCGCAGCGCAAGGCGGGCCGTCCCGTAGTAGTCGGGCACGTCGAGCGTGGGCGTCGCGGCCGCGTAGACGACGTCCAGGTCGCTGTCGAGGATCGTCAACGTCGCCTGCGAGCGGCGGCGCAGCAGGAGGGCGACCTTTTTTACTTCCCCTTCGCTCAGCCGCCCGGTGGCGGGGTCGAGGGGAAGCTCGGTGAGCTCCGGGCGCGCGGCGCCGAGCGCGGTGGTCACCGTCGATTCGCCGTCTTCGCGCAGCCGCTGCTCCAGCGGTGAGAGCAGCGCGAGCGCGGCCACCGCGAGCGTCACCACACTCGTCAACAGCAACGCCAGGAACAGCCGGGGGCGCAGGCCCGTCATCGCCGCCTGCCTACCGGCGTGGCCCGTGCGCCAGTCAGCGCCACTCGCACCACCATCGCCGCCGGCCGATAGCTGCCAACCGCGGGGCCACGATCACTCCTGGAAGCGGTAGCCGGCCCCGCGCACCGTGAGGATCAGCCGGGGCTCCTCGGGGCGCTCCTCGAGCTTCTCGCGCAGGTGGCGGATATGGACGTCGATCGCGCGGGGGTCGCGGTAGGCGGAGTCCCCCCAGATCGCGCGCAGCAGCTCCTGGCGGTTGAACAGCCGGCCGGGCTCGGACATCAGCTGGGCGAGCAGCTCGAACTCGGAGAACGTGAGGCGCACGGGCTGGCCGTGGGCGCTGACATCGCGCCGGGCGCGGTCGAGTGTGACGGGGCCGACAGCGAGCAGCTCGTGCCCGAGCGCACGGGGGCCGGAGCGGCGCAGCACGGCGCGCACGCGGCTGCGCAGCTCGGCGAGGCCGAAGGGCTTGGTGACGTAGTCGTCGGCGCCCGCCTCCAGCCCCTGCACGGCGTCGGCCTCCGTGTCCAGCGCGGTGAGCATGATGATCGGCACCACGTTGCGCCGCTCGCGCAGAGTCCGGCAGACCTCGTAGCCGCTGGGCCCCGGGCCGAGGGCCACGTCGAGCAGGATCACGTCGAACTGCTCCCCCGAGGCCCGCTCGATCGCGTCGGTGCCGGAGGCGACCGCCTCCACGGTATGGCCCTCGCGCGAGAACGAGCTCGTCAGGGTCTCCCGCAGGTTCTCCTCGTCGTCAACCACGAGGATCCGCAGCGACAGGGGGGCCTCGATCGCATTGCTCATTTGAGATCGTCCTTTGAGATCGTCCACGTGGGTCTGTCTCATAACGGGGCGTGTAGGCGCCGGGCCTCCCTGCCCGGCGACTGTGGGTGGTGCGTCTGTCCACGTATGCTCCCCCGCACGCTACACGTCAGGGCAACCGCCATAGCCTCTCGGACCTCCTCCCCGTAGGGGGGGAAAGGGATATATCAAGGCAACCGCCAGAGCATCCCGGGACGGGGCATCCCTGCCTGCGCGGAGACGTCGGTGCCGTGCGCGTGCACCCAGCGGGCCGGCGCGGAGCAATCGGTGGCGGTGGGGGGCGAGTGGCGCCCGCAGAGGTTGTCGAGGAAGGCATAGCGGACCCTCCCGGCCGCCGCGAGCGCGCGCAGGCGGGCGACGGGCGTGAAGACCTGGCCGTTCAGCGTGGTGAGCACGAGGATCGGGCGGGCATCGCGCTCGACCAGTTCGCCCATCTTGGTCCCGGAGTCGAACGCGGCCTCGTAGTGGGCGGAGCCCTGATGCGCGCGCAGGTAGGCGCTGAGCGGCTGAAGCTCGCCGTGGTGCAGCAGGCCGAGCGGGTTGGTGTCCGAGACGTTCTCGCGCACGACGCGCAGCGAGGTCCACAGGGGGATCGCCAGCAGGCAGAGCAGCGCGAGCACGAGCACGCTCGCCGCGCGCAACCGCTCGCTCCGCGACCCGTCTGCGCTCGAGTCATCCGCGCCCGGCCCAGGCTGCGACGGGGGCTCCGTGTCGGTCGCGGCGGGAGTCTGCGGATCGCCTCTGCCCAGCCGGCCCACCCAGGCGAGCGCCAGCGCCCCGGCGGCCCCCGCGGCGGTGACCCACCAGACGGAGGTGGTCCCGAACAGCAGTGCCTCGGCGTAGATCGTGACCGCGAGCAGCGTCACGATGAGCGCGATCAACCGCGCGTTGCCGCGCCAGCCGGTCCGCGATCGCTCGGTCGCCCACGCGACCCCGATCCCGAGGGTTCCCGCGACCGCGGGGGTGAAGGCCTCGGTGTAGCGGGGGTGCAGCCGGCCCATATCGCTGAACAACGCGATGCCGGTGAGCAGCCACAGCATCAGGCCCGCTGCCAGCGCAAGGCGCAGCCGCTCGCTGTCGCCCCGCGCTCCCTCCTGCGCTCCCTCCTGCGCTCCCTCCTGCGGTCCCTCCTGCGGTCCCTCCTGCGGTCCCTCCCGCGGTCCCTCCCGCGCTCCCTCCTGCTCTATTCTCGCCGCTCCCACCTCCCGCGCCCCTCGCTCCCCGGTGCCCACGCCATCCTTCGACTCCCGTCGGGCTACGCGCCGTTCCCACAGCAGCGAGCCCAGCAGCGCCCCCCCTAGCAGCAGCCCCGCGAGCACCTCCAGGCCGAGGCGCTCGCCGGAGAGGGGGCCGATGCGGCTCAGCAGGCGCGTGGGGGAGGGGGGGACGATTGGGATCGCGTCGCGCTCGGCCTGGGTCGCCTCGGGATAGCGGTGCCCGGGCTGGTAGCTGGTCTGGGCGCCTTCCACGGCCTTGCCTTCGATGCGGTCGAGGCCGTTGAACACGAACGCGGCGTTCCACGCGCTGCCTTCGGTGGAGCCGTACGCCCAGGGACGCTCGTGCGCGGGGAAGAGCAGCGTGGCCCCCAGCCACGAGAGCGCGACGGCGAGGAACACGAGCCCCGCGAGTGCGAGCTGTGCGGCGCGCCTGCGCCGGGCGCCGGGCAGGCCGAGCCACGCGAGCAGCGCGAGGCCGGGGAGCGCGACGAGCGACTCCAGCAGCTTGACGTCGAAGGCCACGCCGAGCGCGACGCCCGCGGCGAGCAGCCAGGCGGTGCGCCCCGTCCGCGTGGCCTGCACGGCGAGCGCCAGCGCAAGCACGGTGAGCGCCATCATCACCGCGTCCATCGTGTCGCTGCGCGCAGTGATCACCGCGATCGGCAGCACCGCGAGCGCGAGCGCCGCGGCAAGCGCGGCGCGCATGCCGAACACGGGCCGCACCGCCGCGAACAGCAGCCCCACCGCGAGCGTGCCCGCCAGCGCCTCGGGCAGCTTCAGCGCGCTCGGGCGGAAGCCAAGGAGCTTGACGCTCGCCACCTGCAGCCACAGGTCGACCGGCGGCTTGTCGATCGCAACCGCCCCCGAGGGCTCGACCGCGCCGAAGAAGAAGTTGTGCCAGGAGAGCCCCATGCTCCTGACCGCGCCGTCGTAGAAGGGGTCGCCGACCATCTGCCCGAGGTGCGCGAAGCGCAGCGCGGCGGCGCCGAGCACGATCGTGCCAAGCGCCGCCCAGCCGGCCCAATTCGCTCCTCGCGCGATCGTCCTCATACCGCTAACGCTAATGTGGCGTGCCGATGGCCAAACGCGAGCCCCACGAGTGCATGCCCTGCCGGGGCACCGGCAAGGTGATCTCGAACCTCGGCGGGACCCCGCAGGAGCTCGCCTGCCCGTGGTGCGAGGGTAGCGGCGAGCGCCAGCCGAACGTCGACGCCCAGGCGAAATGGGTGGAGGGCGCGGCCGCGGGCGCCGGCGGCGCGGGATAGCACGCGGACGCGGTGGCGTAGGGTCTGCGCGCGGCCTGCGGGTGAGATCGGCCGACGGCCCGTGAGTGGACTCGCCCGCCCCATGCGTCCAGGGGCGCTTGCGCGATTCAAGCATTTCGCGCGCCGACCGATCCAGCGCCTATAAGAGCCAGTTTCGAGGCGCCAGGGCAGAGCGCTGAAAGCGCGTGGCAAAGCCGGTGGCCTCCATGAAGTCGATCGAAGGCAGAAAAAAATCGACCGGGGGACGCATCGTCGTAGGGCGGTGGGCCGAGGGCTGGCGCCCAATAACGGATCCTAGGAGG
Source organism: Solirubrobacteraceae bacterium (assembly GCA_035566955.1). Lineage (GTDB taxonomy): Bacteria > Actinomycetota > Thermoleophilia > Solirubrobacterales > Solirubrobacteraceae > Palsa-744. Next base: position 8,115 of record DATMPY010000193.1, read on the forward strand.
ATTCAATGCTGTATCGACTGCGCCAGCGCACCCAGGATGAGGGTGGTTTCACCCTCATCGAATTGCTGGTTGTTATCTTGATCATAGGCATCCTTGCCGCGATTGCGATCCCTGCGTTCCTCAGCCAGAAGAGCAAGGCTGTGGACTCTGGGGCCAAGACCCTGGCCAGCACCGCGGAGACGACCGCGGAAACGTATGCGAGCGATCACAATGGCGAATATACTGGTCTAGAAGTCAAAGAAATCGAAAAATACGAACCGTCGATCAACACGAAAAAATGCGGTTCCGGGGCGCCAGAAGCCTGCCTGTCGGCAGTTGAAGCAACCGCATCGTCGTACAAGGTCACCGCGGAAGCTCCAAACACGGCGACGTTCTCGATCGAACGGACCACGACCGGAGAACTGGTGCGCACGTGCAACAAAAAGGCGGAAGAAACCCACGGCGGCTGCGTGAGCGGAACATGGAGCTCGTAGCGAGCTGGTAGGTGCAGTACACGGATGCCCACGATCTGACCGGCATCGGATGATTGACGGGGGGGGCGGCATATGCCGCCCCCCCCGTCTGTTGTAGGAGCTCTCGACGCGAGTTGCAGCAACTCCGGCATGGTGTGGGGCCTGCCCGCGGACACTGCATGGGGGCCTGCTGGCGTCATGTGTCCACACGTGCTTGCGCGATTCAAGCATCTCTCGCGCGTTCCGATGTAGCGCCTACAAGAGCCAGTTCCGAGGCGCCAAGGCAGAGCGTTGAAAGCGCGTAGCAAAGCCGGCGGCCTCCGCAAACGCCGATCGAAGAATTGAAAATCGACCGGGGGGGCCGCATCGCCAGAGGGCGATGGGGTTAAGGGCTGGCGCCACAACGGATCCTAGGAGGATTCAAATGCTGTCTCGACTGCGCCAGCGCACTCAGGATGAGGGTGGTTTCACTCTTATCGAATTGCTGGTTGTTATCTTGATCATCGGCATCCTTGCCGCGATTGCGATCCCTGCGTTCCTCAGCCAGAAGAGCAAGGCTGTGGACTCCGGGGCCAAGACCCTGGCCAGCACCGCGGAGACGACCGCGGAAACGTATTCGTCCGATCACAATGGCGAATATACGGGCCTGGAAATCAAAGAAATCGAAAAATACGAACCGTCGATCAACACGAAAAAATGCGGTACCGGGGCGCCAGAAGCCTGCCTGGCGAAAGTGGAAGCAACCGCAACGTCGTACAAGGTCACCGCGGAAGCTCCGAACACGGCAACGTTCTCGATCGAACGGACCACGACCGGAGAACTGGTACGCACCTGCAACAAAAAGGCCGAAGAAACCCACGGCGGCTGCGTGAGCGGAACGTGGTCCTCGTAAGCGAGTAATCGCGGAAAGAACGCAGATGCCCACGAGCTTGACCGGCATCGCGTGATCTGACGACGGGGGCGGCATTTGCCGCCCCCGTCCGTCGTTCGGATGGTCCATCGGACAGAGGGAGGGTTCTGCCATCGGCGGTACTCGAGCCCGCTCGCAAAAGGACCAGCGGCGCGCTCAACTGGGCTCGCAACGACCAGCGGCGCTCGCGCCCGGCTTGCAACGGCCGCCAGCGCTCGAGTCCGGTTCGCAACTGCCAGCGGCGCTCAAGCCCCACTCCGCGGCGGCCGATCATCAACTCATGCAGGCAGCCTTTGCCGGAGTGATCGGCGCCGTCTTCGGCTCGTTCTTGAACGTGGTCGTCTACCGCCTTCCCCGGCACGAGTCGCTCATCAAGCCCCGCTCGCGGTGTCCCTCCTGCGGGGAGCACGTGCGGCCCTATGACAATGTGCCGGTGCTCTCGTGGCTGCTGCTGCGGGGGCGCTGCCGCAACTGCTCGGTGCGGATCTCTCCCAGCTACCCGCTGGTCGAGGCGGGCGCCGCGCTGCTGTGCGCGGGCGCTGTGCTCGCGCACGACACGGCGGCGGGGATCGCGTTGTCGGTGACGCTCGTGCTGCTGCTCGTGCCCGCGGCGGTGATCGACCTCGAACATCGCATCATCCCCAACAGGCTGACGGGGGCGGGGGCATTGCTCGCGCTTGCATTGGGCACCGCGCTCGACCCCGCGGGCGAGCCCACGCGGCTGATCGCGGGGGCCGCCGCCGGCGGCTTCCTGCTGCTCGCCGCGCTCGCCTACCCGGGGGGGATGGGGATGGGCGACGTCAAGCTCGCCGGGGTGATGGGGCTGTTCCTCGGCGCGGCCGTCGCGCCGGCGATCATGATCGCGCTGCTCGCCGGGGTGCTCGTCGGGGCCGTGATCGTCGCCCGCAAGGGCGCGCGCGCTGGGCGCAAGACCGCTGTGCCCTTTGGTCCCTTCCTTGCCCTCGGGGGGGTTGTCGCGGTCTTCGCGGGGCAGCCGATCGTCCACTGGTACCTGCACACCTTCGTCCACTGATCCGATGAGCTGCCTTCCATCCCGGATGACCTGCGCCCTGCATCCACCGGTCTCGATGACTGGCCCGCTAGCACGCTCGTCCGCGATCGGCACGCGCCCTGGACGAATGGGCACGCGGTCTTGCGGCCCCTTTAGCGAAACGCCGTTGCAGTCGATGACGGGTTGTGTCCAGGTCCACCGTCCCCGTGCGGGGCGTCTCCCCGGGGCCCCGCCCCCGGGATGCAGGTAGCAGGCCAATGCCCTCACTCAGCGCTCTGAAGCCCAACTTCAACCTCAACATCCCGCTCGGCCGCCGCCGCGGGCCCGATGTCGTCGGCCTGGATATACAGCCCGGCTACGTAGCGGCCGTGCAGGCGCACGTCAACGGTGGGATCGTCGTCGAGCAAGCGGCCGGGGCCTCGCTGCCGCCCGACGCGGTGCGCGAGGGCGAGGTGCTCGACGAGGGCGCGCTCGGCGACGCGCTGCGCGAGCTCTTTCAGGACGGCCGGCTCGGCAAGCGCGTGCGGGTCGGCCTCGCCAACCAGCGCACGGTGCTGCGCACGCTGGAGCTGCCGCCGGTGACCGACCGTAAGGAACTGGCCGCCGCCGTGCGCTTCCAGGCCGAGGACCAGGTGCCGATGCCGCTCGCCGGGGCGGTGCTCGACTTCCACTCGCTCGGCATCTTCGAGACTCCGGCCGGACCGCGCCAGCGCGTGATCGTGGTTGCCGCCCAGCGCGAGATGGTCGAGCGCCTGCTGCGCGCGGTGCGCCACGCCGGCCTGCAGGCCGAGGGCGTGGACCTCTCCGCGTTCGCGCTGATCCGCTCGCTCTACGCGCCCGGCGCCGCGAGCGCCGGCGAGGAGGCCACCGCCGAGCGCGTGCTCTACCTGAACGTCGGCGGGCTGACGAACATGGCGATCGCCGAGGGCACCGTCTGCCGCTTCACCCGCGTCGTCGGTGGGGGCCTGGAGGCGATGGCCAGCGAGGTCGCCGAGCGGCTCGGAATCCCGCTCGTCGAGGCCCGCGCGAGGATCGCCGCGTATGACCTGAAGGCAGCGCCCGTCGCCATGGCCACGGCCGAACCGCTGCCGCGCGCGCCCGTGCCCGTGGCCGAGCCGGCGCAGGACGTGCCTGTGCCTGCGGACCCCGAGGCGGTCGAGACCTGGGCGCTTGCCCAGGACCCCGCCGGCGCGTCGGTTACGCCGGCGCCGGCGGCCTCCGAGCGACCGGAGATCGCCCAACAGCCGGCGCGGTCGCTCGACCCGGACCCGCAGGTGCGCCTCGTGCTCGAGAACGGCATCCGCGAAATCGTGGGGGAGGTGCGCAACTCGCTCGATTTCCACCGCTCCCAGGAGAGCGGGGTCGAGGTGCAGAACGTCGTGCTCAGCGGCCCCGCGCTCGAGCTGCGCGGCTTCCCCGAGGCGCTGGAAAGCGAATTTGGGATGGCGGTGCGCCGCGACTCGGTGCGCTTTGCCGACGGGCAGGTCGCGACAGTCTCTGCCCACCGCCTGGCGATCGCCACCGGCCTTGCGACCGAGGAGTCGCCGCGGTGAAGGCCGTCAACCTGATCCCCCCCGAGCAGCGCTCGGGCGGCAGCGTCGGCGCCCGCTCCGAGGGCGCGGTGTTCGCCGTGCTTGGGCTGCTCGCGGGCCTGGCGGTCCTGACGCTGCTCTACGGGGTCGCCCACCACCAGCTCTCCAGCCGTCGCGCCGAAGCGGCGACGCTCAGCGCCCGTGCCCAGCAGGTCCAGGAGCAGGCGGCCGCGCTGGCCCCCTACACGAGCTTCGTGGCGCTGCGCGAACAGCGTTTGCAGGCGATCGCGCAGCTGATCGGCTCGCGCTTCGACTGGGCCGGGTCGCTGGGCGAATTGAGCCGCGTGCTGCCCAGCGACGTTGCGCTCAGCACACTGGCGGGGACGGTAGGCTCCACTACCGCCGGCACGAGCAGCAGTTCTTCTTCTTTCTCCTCCTCCGCCCGCGCCGCGGCCACGTCGTCCTCCGCCTCCTCCGCGGCGGCCGCGGCCACGCCGATCAGCTCAGCCACTCCCCCCGGCGCCGCGCCCAGCTTCACGCTCAGCGGCTGCGCCGCGAGCCAGGCCGTGGTCGCCCAGACGCTCGTGCGTCTGCGCCTGATCAGCGGCGTCAGCGACGTCACCCTGCAGAGCTCAACTGAGTCCGGCTCGGGCGGTGGTGGCGGAGGCAGCGGCTCCTGTCCCGGCGGCGATCCCGTCTTCACGGTGCAGGCGAGCTTCCAGCCGCTGCCGACCCCGCTGGCCACCAGCACCGAAAAGCTCGAGTCGACCGTCGCCACATCCGCGGGCCAGGGCGCCTACAGCGCCGTGGCGAGCACGACCGCGGGAGGCGGACGATGACCCGCCGCGACCGCTTGGTGCTGATCGGCATCGTCCTGCTCGCGGTGCTCGCGGGTGGCTGGCTGCTGGTCGTCTCGCCCGAGCGCAAGCAGGCGGTGGCGGAGCAGGCGCAGATGGAAAGCGCCAACCAGCAACTGCAAAGCGCGCAGACGCAGGCCGCGACCGCGCGCGCCGCCAAGCTGCGCTACACCGCCGCCTACAGCACGGTGGTGAGCCTCGGCAAGGCGGTGCCGCCCTCGGAGGAAGTGCCCTCGCTGATCTACGAGCTCAACCAGGCCTCCCACCAGCGCAACGTCAACTTCAACTCGATCACCACCGGCGCGTCAGGCGGCGCGGCTGGCGTGGGTGCCGCCAAGGCCGGCTCCGCCGCCGCGGCGGCTGCGCCCGCCGGCTTCACGCAGATGCCGTTCACGTTCGTCTTCAAGGGAACCTTCAAGGGCCTCGCCCACCTGCTCGGGGAGATCCAGGGCTTCGCGGTGCGCACCACCACCGGCGGCCTGCTCGTCAGCGGTCGCCTGTTGAGCATCCAGGGCGTCGACATCGCCCTGGAAAGCGGGGGTGGCGTCAGCGCCGGCGGCGCGGGCGCGGGCGCCAAGGGAGCGGGCGCCTCCAGCGCGGCCTCGAGCAATGTGCCGCTCACCGCGACGATCACGGCCACCGCCTACGTGCTGCCCGCGAGCCAGGGGCTGACCGGCGGCGCGACCCCGATCGGCCCGAGCGGCGCCCCCTCCACCGTGGCCGGCGGCTCCGCCGGCTCGACGACCACTCCCGCCGTCGTCAGGGTGGCGCCATGAGCAACGCCCTGCGATCGCTGAAGGCCGACCTGCTCGACCGGCGGATGCTGCCGATCCTGCTGCTGCTCGTCGCGGCGCTCGCCGGCGCCGTCGCCTACACCGCCCTTGGCGGTGGCGGTTCCTCCGCGACCCCGGTCGCCGCCGTCACCCCGACCGCGCCGCCGACGCTGGGAAAGGGCACAACGCTGCCGGTCACCCAGGCGCCCATCAACCCCAACGCGGTGGCCGCGGAGACGACCGACGGAGCGCGCTACCAGCACAAGGCTGGTTCGCACAATCCCTTCACCCCGCTGGTCTCGCCGAAGGCGTCGAGCGAAGCGACCGCCACCGGCAAAGCCTCCGCGTCGAGCTCCCCGTCCCCCTCCTCGTCCACTGCCTCCGAAAGCAAAGCGGTCCCCTCCGGCGGCTCGAGCGGCGGTGGCACGACCCCCGCGCAGACTCCGACGCCCGCCGCTCCTCCCAAGCCGGTGGCCAAGCCGAAGCCCGTCTACCTGGTGACGGTGCAGTTCGGGCCCGTCCCCGCCACCAGCGGGGAGCTCTCCCAGCTGACCCCGTACTCCGACCTCAAGCGCCTGCAGCCGCTGCCCTCGACCACGGACCCCCGGCTCGTCTTCGCCGGCGCCCGCGCCAACGGCAAGGACGTTGTCTTCGCACTCGGCCGCGAAGCGATCGTCAAAGGCCAGGCGAAATGCCTGCCCAGCGCCACCCAGTGCGAAGCGATCGACCTCGCCGTCGAACAGACCGAGGAACTCGACTACCTCGAACCGGACGGGCAGAGCGTGCCCTATGAGCTGAAGCTTGTGAGCATCGCCAAGAAGGAAGCCACCGCCGCGCGGGCGGCGAGCCTCGATCGCGCCGGCCGGGCGGGCCGCGATCTGCTGCGCCGCCTCGGTCTCACGGTGCTCGGCCATCTGCGCTTCTCCTCCGCCAAGGGCGCCCTGGTCCAGCTCGCCCACGGCGGCGCCTGAGAGCATCCCGTCGATCCTTGTCCATGCCTCCGACGCGGGGCAGGGAAGCCCCGCGCGCACCCCCCCGTGCCCCGAACGGGCCCGCGTGGACGATCCCAAAAGACCTCCTCATGACCATGCATGAGCGCGCGGCTGCACCGCACGACGCATAAGCTAGCCGGAATGATCATTCGCCTCAGCACCGCCGGCGAGTCCCACGGGCCTGGCCTCACCGCGATCCTCGAGGGCCTGCCCGCGGGCCTGGAGCTGCGCGCGGAGGAGATCGACGCCGACCTCGCCCGCCGCCAGCTCGGCCACGGGCGCGGCGGGCGGATGAAGATCGAGCGCGACGCCGCGCTCGTCACCGGCGGGGTTCGCCACGGCCGCACGCTGGGGGGTCCCGTGGCGCTGCAGGTCGCCAACCGCGACTACGCCAACTGGGAGGAGCGGATGAACCCCTGGCCGGTGGGCGAGGAGATCCCCGAGGTCCACCTCCCCCGCCCCGGCCACGCCGACCTGGTCGGGACGTGGAAGTACAAGCAGAGCGACGTGCGCAACATCCTCGAGCGCGCCTCCGCGCGCGAGACCGCCGCCCGGGTCGCCGGCGGGGCGCTCGCCAAGGCCTTCCTGCGCGCGCTCGGCGTGGAGGTCCGCTCGCACGTCGTGCAGATCGCCTCCGTGCGCGCCCCCGCGCCGGCGGCGCCGCTGCGCCTCGCGGACTTCGCCGAGGTCGACAGCTCGCCCGTGCGCTGCCTGGACGCGGAGGCCTCGCGCGCGATGGTCGCCGAGATCGACGCCCTGCGCAAGGCCAACGAGTCGCTCGGGGGGGTGTTCGAGGTGCAGGCCTTCGGGCTCACGCCCGGCCTCGGCTCGCACGTCTCCTGGGAGGAGCGCCTCGACGGGCGCCTCGCGCAGGCGATCCTCTCGATCCAGGCGCTCAAGGGCGTCTCGATCGGCGACGGCTTCCACGTCGCCGGCCTCCCCGGCTCTCAGGCGCACGACGAGATCTTCTTCTCCCCCGAGCGCGGCTGGTACCGCGAGACCAACCGCGCCGGGGGCCTCGAGGGCGGGATGAGCAACGGCGAGCCGCTGATCGTGCGCGGCGCCATGAAGCCCCTGCCGACGCTCACCAAGCCGCTGCGCTCCGTCGACATCGCCACCCACCAGCCCGCCGAGGCGCTGCGCGAGCGCACCGACTCCTGCACCGTCCCCGCCGCCGGCGTCGTCGCCGAGGCGATGGTCGCGCTCGTGCTCGCCGACGCCTACCGGCGCAAGTTCGGCGGCGACCACATCGACGACGTACGCGCCGCGCTGCGCGCCTACGAGGAGCGGATCGATTGGCGCCGCTGAGCGCCGGCCACGCGCGCGGGCGAGGCATCGCCGACGAGGGCGGTGTGACGTGGCGCTCGTCCTGATCGGCTTCATGGGTGCGGGCAAGTCGACGCTCGCCAGCCGGTTGGCGAAGCGGCGCGGGCGCGCGCCGATCGACGGCGACATGCTGCTGGTGGAGCGCTTCGGGCACTCGGTGGCCCGCGAGTTCGAGCTGCACGGGGAGCAGGCGTTTCGCGCCGCGGAGGAGGAGGTCGTGTGCGGGCTGCTGGAGGGCGTCGACGCTCGCGACGTGGTCGCGCTGGGCGGCGGCAGCGTGCTCTCCGCGCGCGTGCGCGCGGCGCTTGGCGGCCACACCACCGCGCTGATCGAGGTCGCGCCGGAGGTCGCATGGGAGCGCGTGCACCGCGACGACGGCTCCGAGCGTCCGCTGGCGCGCGACCGCGACGCGTTCGAGGCGTTGTACGCGCAGCGGCGCGGGCTCTACGAAGAGGTCGCCGACGCCCACCTGCTGTGGGCCGAGTCGGCCTCGGGCGACTACCCAGTGTTCGTCGGCACGGGCCTGCTGACCGAAGCCGGGAGACGCTCGCCTTCGACCGAAGCCGGGAGACACGCGCCTGCGGCGCTGGCCGATTTGGGGATGCGAGCGGAGCGAGTGTCTCCCCAATCGGTCCCCGTTTCGACCGAAGCCGGGAGACACGCGCCTGCGGCGCGAATCCCCGTTTCGGCCAGCGAGCGCCTCGCGGCCGTGTGGCCCTTCGACCGCGCCGCCTCGCGCCCCTTCTGCGTGACCGACGCCGACGTCGAAGAGCTGTACTTGGAGGGGCCGGGTGAGCTGGCCGGGCTGACGACGATGCCCTCCGGCGAGCCGGCGCACGCGATCGCGATCCCCCCGGGCGAGCCAGCGAAGACGCTCGCGACGGCCGAGTACGCGT
>DATMPY010000194.1:0-9013 GCA_035566955.1 Solirubrobacteraceae bacterium
GAACGACCGGCGCACCGCACCGTCCTACTTGAGCGTGCGGGCGATCACGAGCCGCTGGATCTCGTTCGTGCCCTCGTAGATCTGGGTTATCTTCGCGTCCCTCATCATTCGCTCCACCGGGTACTCCTTCACGTAACCGTACCCCCCCAGCACCTGCACCGCCTCGATTGTCACCGCCATCGCCGTGTCCGAGCAGAACACCTTCGCCATCGAGGAGTACTTAGCGCGCTGCGGATCCCCCTGATCGGCCATCGCGCACGCCTTGTAGAGCAGCTCCCGCGCAGCCGCCGTCCGTGTTTCCATATCCGCCAGCTTGAACTGGATCGCCTGGAAGTCGATGATCGGCTGGCCGAACTGCACCCGCTCCCGCGCGTACCCCACCGCGTAGTCCGTGGCCCCCTGCGCGATCCCTACCGCCTGTGCCGCCGCCCCCAGGCGCGTGCGCTCCAGCGTCGTGAGCGCCACCCGCAGGCCGCGGCCCACCTCCCCGATCACGTTCTCCTGCGGGACCCTCACGTCCTCGAAGATCGGCTGGCCCGTCGGCGAGGCCCGGATCCCCAGCTTGTGCTCCAGCTTGCCCACGCTGAACCCCGGGCGGTCCGCCTCGACCACGAACGCCGTGATCCGCCTCGTCTCCCGGTCCGTCACCGCGAAGCAGATGTAGAAGTCCGCCACCCCCAGGTTCGAGATCCAGTTCTTCGTCCCGTTGATCACCCACTCCTCGCCGACCTTGACCGCCGTCGTCTTCATCCCCGCCGGGTCGGAGCCCGCCTCCGGCTCCGAGAGCGCGAACGCCGGGGACCACTCCCCGCTCGCGCAGCGCGGCAGGATGCGCTCCTTCAGCTCATCCGAGCCGAACAGCTGGATCGGCAGCGTCCCCAGCTCCTGCACCATCAGGATCAGCGCGCACGCCGCGTCCACCTTGGCGATCTCCTCCACCGCCATGTTCAGCATCAGCGTCCCCGTTCCCGTGCCCCCGTACTCCGTCGGGAAGGGGAGGCCCAGGATGTCCTGCTCGGCCAGGAGCCTGCGGATGTCCCACGGGTACTCCGCCCGCTCGTCGATCTCCGCCGCGCGGGGGGCGATCTGCTCGCGCGCGATCTGCCCAATCGTCGCGCACAGGTCGAGGTGCTCCTGGGGGATCGTGTAAACGCCGTTGCTTACCGTCTCCATGTCGGCCACTGATCCTAGTCGCCCGCGCGATCCGATGGCGGATAAGCATTGAAACCCAGCCCCGCGGAATAGAGCCAGGCTTCCCGCCGAGATCGATTCGGGCTTCTCTCGTGAGCGCCGATGGCGGGGCGCTACGCTCCTGATCCGTGAGCGCCACCGGCGAGTCATCCGAGATCGACGTCGATCCCGCCCGCGTCGCCGAGTGGCTCGCGCAGGACCCCGGCTTGCAGGTGGTCGATGTGCGCGAGCCCTACGAGCGCGAGGCTGGGCACATCGCCGGCAGCCTTCACATCGAGCTCGCCCAGCTCCCCGCCCAGGCCGGGACATTCGATCGCGGGCGGCCCATCGTCTTCTACTGCCGCGTCGGCGCCCGCTCCGCGATGGCCGCCCAGGCCTTCCGTGCCTCCGGCTTCCAGTCCCACTCGATGCGCGGCGGCCTCCTGCGCTGGGCTGACGAGGGTAGGCCGCTATCGCCCGCGGACGGCCGCGTGGCCGACCACTGACCTCCGGACCTCCGACCCGGACCTCCGACTACCTCACCAAGCCTCTGTTCCTCGATATAGAGATTTTTGCATGCGTATAACCATAGATATACCGAGCTTTTTTGTAGATGACCAACATACGTCAGCCCTGAAACCAAACAGAGGAGAACCCCATGGAGGCATCAACTGAGTACCCCAACGTGATCACCGGCGAGGGCTACGCCGTCGGCGACCTCGACGCCCTCGGCGAGGGCCACGGCTTTCGCAAGGTCCGCAAGGGCCTCGGCGTGACCGCCTTTGGCATCAATGCCATCGTCATGCCCCCCGGCTACAAGAGCGGGCGCCACTTCCACGACACCCAGGAGGAGCTCTACTTCGTGCACCGCGGCGCCATCGAGATGGAGTTCGGCGACGGCTCCACCCACCGCCTGGACGAGGGCGGCTTCGCTCGCGTCGACGCCGCCACCGTGCGCAGCGTGCGCAACGTCGGCGACGGCGATGCCATCTACCTCTGCGCCGGCGGCAAGGACGGCTACGTCGGGCGCGACGGGCGCCTGCCCGAGGGCGAGGAGTGGACCGGGGGACCCCCTGGGGCCGCCCACTGATCAGTTCAGCAGCTCTTTCACATACCGTTGGTGCAGTTGCCCCAGGGAGGTCTTGGTCGGCCGGATGCCAAGGGCGTTGTCCATCGCCGTCGCCAGCGGCATCCACGTGAGGATCAGGTACGCCCCCAGCACCAGCGCCGTGGTCCGTAGCGCGCGCGAGCTCGACAGCGCCGCCATCGGCAGCACCCACAGCACGTACCACGGCAGCACCCAGCTCAGCGTCACCAACAGCGCGATCGTCGCCCACCCCGACGCGCTCAGCGCATCACGTCTGCGCCACGCCATCGCACCGCAGCCGAGCACCGCCACCACGAGCACGATGCTGAGCAGCATCTGCATCGTGGTCGTCTCACCGCCCTGGCCCAACACCAGGCCGAGCACGTTGGGCAGGCCCATCGGGATCACCAGGCGGCCCTGCGTGCCCAGGTCCGGCAGGTGCAACCCGAACGCCGCCACGCTGCCCGCCCCCAGCACGATCCCCGTCACAGCCATCCCCATCATCACCTGCACAAGGCGCCGTGGCGCCCTTGCCATGCCCGCCAGCAGCACCGGGACCAGGATCCCCGCCGACGCCTTCAGCGCGATCGCACTCGCCAACGCCGCCCCCGCCCCCAGTTCCAGAGGCGCCAGCGGAAACAGCCACTCCCGCATTCGCTCCGGGGCACCGCGCAAAATCGATCGCCTGGCGCCGGCCGCGTCGGCGGCCACCGGCGGCTTGGGCTGCACCAGCAACGCCGCCAGGGGATTCTCGACCTTTGGCAGTTGGGTCACCGATGCCTCCCCTGGGGAGGCTGGGTTGCGAGAGATGCCCCACACGTCTCCGACATCCGGTGAGATCCCCGGCGCGCGCGCGCGCAGCAGCAGGTAGAAGGCGAGCACGATGAAGAACACCGTGAGGAAGTCGTTGTGGTCCCCCCCCAGCCCCCACACGAGCACGATCGGGTTGAGGCCGAACAGCGCAATCGCCGCCACTGGATCGCGGCCCAGCAGACGCGCGCACTTCCACACCAGCAGGACCGTCGCCAGGCTCACCGCCATCAGGAGGCTTTTCAGCACCCACAGCGACCCCGCGATCCCCAGCGGCACCACCGCGTAGGTCAGCAGCGTGAACAGCGGCCCATATGGGCTCAGCAACTGGTGCCAGTTGCTCAGATCGTAGCTCGGGTCGCTGTGAGGCTCGAACACGGGGATCGTCGTATACGGGTTGAGGTGGTGCAGCACACCCATGCGCCCGTAGTTGACGTAGTTGAACACATCCGTCAGCGACAGCGGCGGCGAGAGCACGAGGATCGCGTGCGCCCCCACCACCGCCGCGATCGTCCACCGCGCCCGCAATCCTGGCAGCGTCTTGAAGCCCACCAGGTAGGCCACGTACATCAGCACCAGCGCCCCCGTGAACAGCGCCTTGATCGCCTTCGGGCTGCGCGTGAACCACGGCCACAGGCCCCCCAGCGGGCCCACCAACCAGTGAGGGAAGAAGCCGTAGTGGCTGGGCGCCGTGAGGAAGCTCGGGCGATCCGCCGCCGCGAGCACGATCAGCGCGCAGCACCCCACGATCACCGCCACCGCCCCAACCGCGAGCGCCGCCTCCCCGCGCCCCCCCAGCCGCGCCCCCACACGCCCGCGCGGCGATGGGCGCCCATCGGGTGCGGGGGACGCACGCCGCCGGGCGATCTCCGGGTCGCCCAGTAGCGGGTCCCGGAGGGGAAGGATGGTCGCGTCGCCGGGGAGGATGGTCGCGTCGCTCATAACCAAAAGGGACCCGGTCAAACCCGGGTCCCCAAAGGTTAGTGATGATCTGTCACGAGCCCGTTGAGGCTCGTGTTAGGACTCGATCGGGGCCCGCGAGGCCCGCGCTCGGACTAAATCGCGCTGACGTTGACCGCCTTCGGCCCCTTGTCGCCCTGCTCCGCGTCGTAGGAGACCTTCGCCCCCTCCTGCAGCGAGCGGTAGCCCTCGCCGTTGATGCCTGTGTGGTGCACGAACAGATCCTTGTCCCCGTCATCCGGGGTGATGAAGCCGAATCCCTTGTCGTCGCTGAACCACTTCACTGTGCCTGTCGGCATGTGGTATTCCTCCACGATTCGTGCCTGCTACTACGCGGAGGACGCTGCTAAGAGCTTCGACCTGCGAGAGCTTGCACTGCTTTACGCCGGCCTAAATGCCGGCCCCAACCGGCACGACGGTAGCAGGTACGGGGGCTTCCGTGTGCACGAGTTGTTGAATGTTCGTAACCGATGAGCGCGCCCACCGACCCCCCCAACCCGATCGAGCTCAACCACGTGCTCCCCCGGGCACCCACGAGCCTCACCGCGGAGGAGGTCGTGGAGAAGCTGCGGCTGTGGGAGCCGACACCCGCGGGCGGGTCGGGCGGACGTGCTCGAGTGTTCCTCAACATGGCCTGCACCGCCGACGGACGCGCGACCGTGGGGGGTCGCTCGGGACCGATCGGCAACCGCGCCGACCGCGAGCTCTTCCACGCGCTGCGCACCGCCGTGGACGCCGTGCTCGTTGGCGCCGGCACCGTTCGCGCCGAGCGCTACCGGCGCCTCGTGCGGGATGAATCCCGCAGGCGGCTGCGGCGCGAGCGGGGGCTGGCCGAAGAACCGCTCGCCTGCATCGTCTCCGCCAGCCTCGACCTCCCCGCCGACATCCCCCTGCTGGCAGACCCCGCCGCCCGGGTGGCGATCCTCACGCCCTCCCCCGATCGCGAGCTTCCGGGAAGCGCCGCCACTGACCCGGGGGCGCCTAAGAGCGCCGCCTCCACCGACTCGGAGACGTCTCAAGACGCCGCCCCCACCGACCCGGGGACGCCTGAGGACGCCGCCCCCGCCGACCGCGATCTGTCCGGGAGCGCCACCACTGACCCGGGGACGCCTAAGAGCTCCGCCTCCGCCGACCCGGGGACGTCTCAAGACGCCGCCCCCACCGACCCGGGGACGCCTGAGGACGCCACCCCCGCCGACCCAGAGCTTCCACGGGGCGCCGCCTCTGTCGAGTATGTGCGCAGCGCCCGCGGAGGGCAACTCGACCTCGCCGCCGCGCTGGCGGAGCTGCGCACGCGCTTCGGCGTGCGCACCCTGCTGTGCGAGGGCGGCCCCCACCTCAACAGCCAGCTCCTCGCCGCGGGACTCGTCGATGAGTTGTTTCTCTCGCTCGCCCCCAAGCTTGCGGGCGGCGGCGGCCCGGGAGGTCCCGCCACCGAGCACCTGCGCATCCTCAGCGGACCCGAGCTCGATCCTCCCGTCGAGCTGGAGCTGCTCTATGTGCTCGAGAGCGAGGGCTACCTGCTGCTGCGCTACCGCGTGGGCGGGGCCGGCGGGGCGCGATAGCCGGTCTCCCCGCCCTCCAACGCCCAGTCCTCCGACTCTCCGCCCTCCGGCGCCCCGCTCTCCGATTCTCCGCCCTCCGACGCCCCGTCCTCTGGCTCTCCGCCCCCGGCCTCCCCGACGCGCCGGCCGATCCGCGATCGGTCGCCGAGTCGCCCCTTCCCGGTGTGGAGCGCGACGTTGAGCACCACGCTGTTGGGCACCAGCACCGAGCCATCCCCGGTGGCGAACGTCGTGTAGAGCAGCCCCAGGGAGCTCACCACGCCTTCGATCTGGCCCGCCAGCGGACCGCCCTGGAGGCGTATGTGGTCGCCCACGCGGAAGGGGCGCGCTGAGAGCAGCACGGTCCCTGCGATCAGATTGCCCAGCGTCTGCTGCGCGGCGAGGCCGAGGATCACCGCGGTGAACGCTCCGCCGAGGGCCAGCGTGCGTTCTTCGACCCCCGCGACGCTCAGTCCCACGAGGAGCGCGAGCACGATCGTCGCCAGACGGATCAGGAAGCCCACGGTTCCCGCGGTGGCTGGGTCCATGCGCCGGAACAGCGCCGGCCCGAGCGCCTGGCCCGCATCGCGTGCGATCGCCCAGCCGAGGATCAGCAGGACGATCACCGTCGCGATCTGCACCGCGCTGTCGGCTCCCGGCATTTTTGCCTTGCCGAGGCCGAACAGGCTTTCGCGGTGGTCGTAGAGGACCACGATCGCCACGAACAGGACCGCGAGCACAAGCCCCTCCACCCGCGCGCGCTTCGCCGCGCGGGGGCTGATCTGATGTAGCAGACCCACCTCCTGCCAAGCCTGGCTGCGGGTCTCGAACATCTTGGAGGGGGTCTTGGGGAGTTGGGGAGCTCGGGGCATGGGCGTTTTTGGGGTCCGGCACCAGGCTATCCAAGCGGTTGTCCGACACCCGGGGTGATGGGCGGACGACCTGGCGACCGCATCGCTGACCGACCCGCCAAACCCGACCCACGCCGACGTACTCCCATCACAACTCCTCTCACCGAAGCGTTGCACGACCCAGCAGCGCGTCGGGGTCGATGGCAAGGGAGGCGACCATCACAACTCCTCTCACCGAAGCGTTGCGACGACCGGTTGAGTCCGCCCTGTATGCGCCGAGGAGGCAAGCCGGCGGGGGCGTGAGGGCGTATAGGTTTATTTTGTGGACTGCGTATAACAATCGTTACACGCAACTGAAATTTTTCATATCGACATCTACCTGCCCACCGCAGGTAGCTACTAAAGCTATACACGCATGTGAATTTTCTCACAGACCTGACACCGGCCTCCCAGTGAAACAGCCGCGGTGTAGCCTTCCGCGCTGTGAGCAGCTCCACCTTGCAAAAGCTGGTCGTGCCCGCGGTGATCCTCGGGATCGTGCTGATCGTGGTGGCGGTGATCTACTTCGTGACCCCCGAGCACTCGCTGCCCTCGTTCTTCCCCGGCCACGCCTCGGCCTCGAGCGCGGAAGCCAACCACCATCACACCAAGCACGGGATCGCCGCGCTGGTGGTGGCGCTGGCGTGCTTCGCGTTCGCCTGGTTCCAGACCGGCCCCAAGGCGAAGGCCGCAGCGACGGGGAGCTAGCCTTCCAGCGCGAAGACCTCGACGCTGGGAAGAGCTGGCCCTCCAGCGCGAGGGCCAAGACGCTGGGAAGAGCTGGCCCTCCAGCACGAGGGCCGCGACGATGAGAGCTACAGCTAGCCTTCCAGCGCGAACACCACGGTGCAGATCAGGCCGAAGCCGATGCAGTAGTAGCCGAAGGGGCTGAGGCGGTTGGTCTGCAGGAAGCGCAGGAGGAACTTGACGGCGAAGAAGGTCGTGAGCGCGGCGCAGAGGCCCGCCACGAGCGCGGGGCCGCGCACCCCGTCGCCCTGGGGACCGAGCAGTTCGGGCAGCTTCAGCGCGGCGGCGGCGAAGATCACGGGGGTGGCGAGCAGGAAGCCGTAGCGGGCGGCGTCCTCGTTGGAGAGCCCCGTGAGCAGGCCGCCGCCCATTGCGAAGCCGGAGCGGGAGATCCCGGGGATCAGCGCAGCGGCCTGGGAGGTGCCGATCGCGATCGCCTGGCGCCAGCTGCGTTTGGCGATGCGGGCGTCGGCGTCCCCGAGGTAGTCGCCGGGGCGGGGGGGGCGCTGGCGCAGCCGCTCGAAGAGCAGCAGGGCGATCCCGTTGACGACCAGGAAGGCGGCGGCGATCGCAGCGGAGGCGAACAGTTTGCGCAGGGAGTCCTGCAGCAGCAGGCCGATGATCCCGGCGGGGATCGTGCCCACGATCAGCAGCCACCCCAGCCGCGCGTAGACATCGTCCTCGCGGATTTCGCGCATCCGCAGGGAGCGCACGATCCCCGCGACGATCTTGATCCAGTCGCGCAGGAAGAACAGGAGCAGCACGATCGCGGTGGCGAGGTGGGTGGCGACGAGGAAGGTGAGGAAGTAGGGGGCGTTCTGGTGAATGTTCCAGCCGAGCAGCCGCGGAATCACGACCGCGTGCCCGAGGCTCGAGATCGGGAACGGCTCGGCCACCCCCTGGGTGAGACCGAGCACGACAGCTTGGAAGTAGGAGATCAGGTGGTGCATCGGCGCGGAATCTTATGGCGCGGACCGGCCGGGACGCTGCGCCCGCAACTGGCAGGGAGCTTGCGGCGGCGCCCCACCGTTCACCACTCCTTCACACGGTGGTCTCGGGCTCGTTACAAGAACCCGCATTTTGCGGCCGAATCTTGTACCTATGGATGAGCAGCGCGCATTTCGGGAGCCGGGGACAGCTACGGAGCCGATGACCGCCGCAGAGCCAAGGCCAGCAACAGAGCCAGCGACCGCCGCGGTGTCGAGGGTGGACATGCACTGTCACTCGACCGCCTCCGAGGTTTCGCGGCTGGGGGTGCAGCGCGCGGCGGGGCTGCCGGAGTGCGCGACCCCACCGCAGGAGGTCTACGAGCTCGCCAAGCGCCGGGGGATGGACTTTGTGACGATCACCGACCACGACACGATCGCCGGCGTCCTGGAGATCGCGGAGCGCCCCGACGTGTTCGTCTCGGAGGAGCTCACAGCACACTTTCGCGGCGAACCGCGGGCCGCGGTGCACGTGCTCTGCTACGGAATCGACCCCTGCGACCACGAGTGGCTGCAGGCCCACCGCGGCGACGTGGAGGCGTGCGCGCGGTACATGCACGAGCGCAAGATCGTGTGTGCGCTGGCCCACCCCTACTACACCGTGGAGGCCCCCCTCACCGCGCGTCACCGCCGCCAACTGGCGGCCCTGTTCGACGTGTGGGAGGTCCGCAACGGCGCCCGCGCCCGCGAGCTCAACCGCCCCGCGGCGACCTATATCGCCACGCTCGACGGCACCGGCATCGGCGGCAGCGACGACCACGCGGGGGTCGACATCGGGCGCACCTGGACCGAGGCCCCGCCCGCGGACAGCCCCGCGGA
>DATMPY010000195.1:0-10098 GCA_035566955.1 Solirubrobacteraceae bacterium
AGGCGCGGGGGGTGGGGCTGCTGGTGACGGTGGGACCGTTGGCTTCAGCGATGGGGGAGGATTGGGATGGGCCGGTTCACGGTGTCCCGGACGCGCGGGCAGCGGCGGCGCTGCTACCGGGCCTACTGCGAGCGGGCGATACGGTGCTCGTGAAGGGCTCGCGCGGCGTGGGCCTGGAGGTGGTGGCGCAGGGGCTTGTGAGCGAGGGTGGCCCCCGTGCGGAGGCCAACCCCCAACGGGGCACGGGCGGCTAGCGGTGGGTCGCGTTCTGATTGGGGGCACGGCGGCGCTGCTGATCTGCATCTTCCTGAGCCCGAAGTTCATCGAGTTCCTGCGCAAGCGAGAGTTCGGGCAGCAAATCCGCGAGGAGGGCCCGGAGGGGCACCGCCAGAAGGCGGGCACGCCGACGATGGGGGGCATCATCGTGTTCATCGCGGTGGCGGTCCCGTTCCTGATTTTGACGGGCTACGAATGGCGGGCGCTGGGGGTGTTCGGCACGATGGTGGCGTGCGCGATGCTGGGGTTTGCGGACGACTACACGAAGCTCGTGCGGCGCCGCTCGCTGGGCCTGCGGGCGCGCACGAAGCTGGGGGTGACGATCGCGATCTCGCTGGGGCTGTGGTTCGTGGCGACGCACGCGGCGCACCTGCAGCCGACGCTGCGGCTGCGGGTGGTGGACTACCAGGTGGACCTGGGGCCGTTCTACCCGCTGCTGATCTACCTGGTGGTGGCGGGCACGACGAGCGCGGTCAACCTCACGGACGGCCTCGACGGGCTGGCGGCGGGCTGCGCGGCGATCGTGCTGCTGGCGTACGTGGGGATCACGTTCATCACCTCTGAGTTCAGCACCACCCCGGCGGATCTCTCGATGCTCGCGGGGTGCCTCGTGGGTGGGTGCATCGGCTTCCTGTGGTTCAACGCGTTCCCGGCGACGATCTTTATGGGGGACACGGGTGCGCTGGGGTTGGGGGGGGCGATCGCGGGCCTCGCGGTGATGACCAAGACGGAGATCCTGCTGATCCTGCTGGGGGGGATCTTCGTGATCGAGGCGCTGTCGGTGGCGATTCAGGTGCTCTACTTCCAGCTGCGCCACAAGCGGGTCTTCCTGATGGCGCCGATCCACCACCACTTCGAGCTGCGGGGCTGGTCGGAGACCAAGATCATCCTGCGCTTCTGGATCATCGCCTCGATCTGCTGCGCGATCGGCTTCACGATCTACCGCCAGAGCATCGCGTGAACCTACCGCCAGAGCATCGCCTGAGAGAGTTGATATCAAAAATCCCGACTGCGTACAACAATAGTTACACGCAACTAAAAAAATACATATGAACCTCTGCGCCCCCTCGCGGCGTGGCCCCGATCTCACCGCGCCCCTCGCGAAGCGCCCGGGTCTACTCGTTGATTAGGCTCCGACCACCAATCCCGGAGGGCCCATACCTGATCGTGGGGCTTGCGCGCTCGGGGGTGGCGGCCGCGCGGGTGCTGCGCGACCGGAGAGAGCGTGTGATCGGGGTGGACGCGGGGGCGCCGGCCTGGGCTGGTGAGGGACTGTCCAGTGTTGGTGAGCGGCTGTCCAGTGCTGGTGATCCGCTGTCCCGGGCGAGTGAGGCGCCGTCCCGGGTGGATGGCGCGCCATTCGGGGTGGATGAGCTTGCCGCGCTGGGAGTGGAGGTGCACCTCCACGCGGACGGCGTCGCGCAGATCGACCGGGCGAGGGCGGTCATCAAGAGCCCGGGGGTGCCCGCCCAGGCGCCGGTGATCGCGGCGGCGCGCGCACGGGGGGTCCCGGTGCTGGGGGAGCTCGAGCTCGCGTGGCGGCTGTTGGCGAACGAGTTCATCGCGGTGACCGGCACGAACGGCAAGACCACGACGGTGGAGTGGATCGGCCACATCCACCGCGAGGCCGGCCTGCCGGTCGCGGTGGCGGGCAACGTGGGCGCGGCGCTCAGCGGGCTGGTGGGGGGGATCGACGAGCACACGGTCGTGGTCTGCGAGACCTCCTCATTCCAGCTCGAAGACACGCTCGCGTTCGCCCCGGAGGCCGCGGTGCTGCTCAACATAACCCCCGACCACCTCGACCGCCACGGCACGATCGACGCCTACCGGGAGGCCAAGCTCCAGATATTCGCGCGCCAGCATGAGCGGGATGTCGCGGTGATCCCGCTGGCGCTGGCGCAGATGCCGTTCGGGGGCGGCGCCCAGCGGGTGCGCTTCGGAGAGGACGGGGAGGCCGAGGCCGAGTGCGCGCTGCGCGAGGGGCGCCTGTGGTGGCAGGGACAGCCGCTGCTCGCGGTGGACGAGTTGCGCCTGCGCGGGGCCCACAACGTGCAGAACGCGATGGCCGCCGCGGCTGTCTGCCTCGCGCGTGGGGTCGACCCCGATGCGGTGCGCACGGGCCTGCGCAGCTTCGCGGGCGTCCCGCACCGCCTGCAGGAGGTCGCGCGCCATGAGGGGGTGCTGTACGTCAACGACTCCAAGGCGACCAACGTGGCGAGCACACTCGTCGCGCTGCGTGCATTCCCGGATCTCGGTGTGCATCTGATCCTCGGCGGCCAGGGCAAGGGCCAGGACTTCGCCGCACTGCGCGACGCGGTGTCAGCCGGCTGCCGCGCGGTCTACCTGATCGGCGAGGACGCCCCGGAGATCGCGGCGGCGTTTGCGGACGCGGAGGTCCCGTTACATGAGTGCGGCGACCTGGAGGGAGCCTTCGCCGCCGCGAGCTCCGCGGCCGTAAGCGGGGAGATCGTGTTGCTCTCGCCGGCCTGCGCGAGCTTCGACCAGTTCTCCGACTATGAAGCGCGCGGGGAGCGGTTCGCGGCGCTCGTCTCGGGGATCGTGTAGGATGCCTGCGGGGTCTGGGTATGCGGCTCGCACCTAACATACTGGTTGCGACCATTGGGGTCACTCTGTCTGTCGCCGTTCTGCCGGCCGTGGCGCTGGCCGACGGTCCGAAGCCTGCGGTCGAAAGCGAGTCCGCAGCGAACGTCACCGCGACGGACGCGACGCTCGAAGCGCGGATCAACCCGGGCAGCGGCGAAGATGGATTTTCGCTGGCGACCACATACGAATTCTTCTTGGAATCGCCCTGGTGCGGCACGCATGGGCCGGGCTTCTGCGAAGCGTCGGGCGGGGTGCTCGTATACAAGGGTGTGATTCCCGCCGGCTCCGCGCCTCAGCTGGTGAGCGTTAACCTGGCGAGCGTTGAACACGCTCTGTCCCCGGACACGACGTACGGCTATCGCGTCGTCGCCACCAACGAGGCCGGGGAAGCTTTCGGTGGGGAGCAGACGTTCACGACGCTCACGACGCCGCCAGCCGGCGCGCCCGCGATCGACTCGGTGTCGGTCTCCCACCTGACCTCGACCGACGCGACGCTCGAAGCGCAGATCAACACCGAGGACGAGGCGACGTTGTACGAATTCCTGATGTGGTACTCGCCCTGCGCCGAGTGCGAAGATATCGCGATCTTCAAACTTGATCTTCCCTTCGGGTTGCTGACGCCCTCCTCGTTGGATCAGAGTGTGAGCCTCGACCTCAACAGCGTTGGCGTGACGTTGCGGCAGGGCGCGGAATACGGTTATTCGGTGATAGCGACCAATGTGGACGGCAGCACCGAAGCGCAGTGGAAGACGTTCGAGCCGCCGGTGCTCGATCCGCCTGGCCCCACGGTCTTGCCTGGGCCCGTCGGCAACGAGCCTGAAGTGCCGCTCAGCGGTGGGCAGCACACAACGACCGGGACCCCCGCCGCCCCGGCGCTCAGCGGTGCGGGCCACACGGGCACCTCCTCGATGACGGGGGTGGGGAAACCCAAGCCCAAGCACGGCAAGCACCACAAGCGCAAGCACCACGACACGAAAGCCGCGAAGCACCCGAAGGGCGGGCAGCACAAGCACTAGCCCCCACACACCGGAGGGGAGGGCCAGCGGCACTTTCGCCGCGGGGCGCTGTTGCGACTGGGTGGAGGCTGTGATTCGTCGCGGGACGCCGTGTCCGCGTCCGGGAGGCTTTCGCGGGCTGGCGTCGAAGGGGCTTTGGATGCCATCGGCCGCGCGCGGCGCCAAAGCCAACGCCCAGGGACGGAGCGGCGCTCGTCGCTCGCGACGACCCACCGGGGAGACCGCGCGCAAACGCCGGATCGCAAGCGCCGGCCAGCAACCGCTCGAGCACCGCATCCTGCTCACCGCCACCCTCTGCCTGCTGGCGTTCGGGGCGGTGATGGTCTACAGCGCCTCCTCCACGAGCGCGCTGCTGCTCGGCCAGGGCAACGGCAGCGCCTACCTGATCAAGTTCCTGATCTTCGGCGGGATCGGGCTTGCGCTGATGCACCTCCTGGCCCGCGACGGGGTCGCGCGGGTGCGGAGCCTCGTCGCGCCCCTGCTGGTGGTCTCCTTCGCGCTCGTGCTCGCCGTGCACATCCCGCACGTGGGGGTGAGCGTCAACGGGGCGCGGCGCTGGATCGGCCCTGGCGTCCTTCAGTTCCAGCCCTCGGAGCTGTTGAAGTTCGCGCTGGTGCTGTACTCCGCCACGCTGCTCGCGCGCCGTCCCCAACGGGTGCACAACCTGCGCGAGCTCTCCCGGCCCCTGCTCGTGGTGGTCGGCGGGGCCTGCCTGCTGGTCGCCACCCAGCCCGACATCGGCACCGCGCTGGTGATTGCCCTCACCACCTCCGCCCTGCTCGTCGCCGCGGGCATCCCGCTGCGCAACCTGGCGATCATCGCGGGCTGCGCACTCGCGGCGGTCGCCCTCTACGCGCTCGCCCGCCCCTACGCGCGGGCGCGGCTGACCTCCTTCATCGATCCCTGGGCCCACGCCTCCGAAAGCGGCTTCCAGGCGGTTCAGGGCCAGATCGCGATCGGCTCGGGCGGCCTGCTCGGGGTGGGGCCGGGCCAGTCGGTGCAGAAGATCTTCTACCTCCCCGAGGCCCAGACCGACTTCATCCTCGCCGTGATCGCCGAAGAGCTGGGGGTGGTGGGGGTCTATGCGCTGCTGTTCCTCTACGGGCTGATCGGCTATGCCGGCCTGCGCACGGCGAAGCGGGCACGCAGCCTCTACAGCGCCTTGATCGCGGTCGGGATGACCTCTCTGATCCTCTCCCAGGCGCTGCTCAACGTGTTCGCCGTGCTCGGCCTCGCGCCGCTCACAGGGGTGCCGCTCCCGTTCGTCTCCTACGGATCGAGCAGCCTGGTTGTGATGCTCGCCGCGATGGGCCTGCTGCTGAACGTGGCCTCCGGTACCAGCGCCCACGTGCGCGCGGTGGGCGACACGCGAGCGGATAAACAGGCAGGATTGGCCCGTGAGCAAGGGACCGCCGAGGATCGTGATCGCCGCCGGGGGAACCGCCGGGCACGTCGTGCCGGCGCTCGCGGTGGCTGACGCCCTGCGCGCCCGGGGCGCGCAGGTGAGCTTCATCGGCGGCGAGCGCGCCGAGGCGCAGCTGGTGCCCGCCGCGGGCTACGAGCTGCACACGATCTCCGTCACCGGCCTACCCCGCGGCAACCCGCTCGCCGCGCTGCGCGCCCTCGGGCGGGCAGCGCGGGCGTTCCTGCGCACCCGTGCGCTGCTGGGGCGGCTGCGCCCAGACGCGGTGATGGGCGGGGGCGGTTACGTCGCCGGGCCCGTGGGGCTGGCCGCGATCACCCGCCGCATTCCGCTCGTGCTGACCGAGGCCGACAGCTACCTCGGCCTCACCAACCGCGTGCTCGCTCCCTTCGCGCGGCGGATCTGCCTAGCCTTTCCACCCGAGGGCAGCCACGCTGGCGAGGGGTCCCCGGCAGGGGGTGCGCCCGCCGACGGTGGGCCAGCCATGGCTCGCCGCGCGCAGGAGTCCCCCGCCGCGGGGGCAGCCGCCGGAGGGCGATCTGGCCGTGGGCCGCTCGCCCACCTGCGGCCGACACGGCGCACCGGGCGCCGCTACCGCGTGACCGGCCGCCCGATCCCCCCGCCCCAGGAGGACCGCGCTGCGGCCCGTGCGCGGCTGGGGGTGGCGCCGGGGGAGACCTGCGTGCTGGTCTTCGGCGGCTCCCTGGGGGCGCGCTCGATCAACCTCGCCGCCCTGGAGGCGTTCGCCGAGGCGGGCTTTCACGTGCTGCACGTCTGCGGGCGGCGCGACTTCCCAGAGCTCGCCGCCAGGCCCCGTCCCGCGGGGTATGACCTGCGCGAGTACCTGGAGCTCGCGGACTTCGCCGACGCGCTCGCCGCCGCGGACCTCGTGGTGGCCCGCGCGGGGGGCTCGGTGTTCGAGATCGCCGCCCACGCCCGCCCCGCGATCCTCGTCCCCTATCCCCACGCGGCCGGCGACCACCAGACCGCCAACGCCCGCTGGATGGTGCAGGGGGGCGCCGCGGTGGCGATCCCCGACGGGGAGCTGAGCGCCGCCCGCCTGGCCCGCGAGACCGCCGCCCTGCTCGCCGACCCCCAGCGTCTGCGCGCGATGGCCGCCGCCGCCCGCCGCCTCGCCCGCCCCGACGCGGCACGGGAGATCGCAGACGAGTTGCTGGAGGCTGCGGCATGAGCACGCACATCCCTCCGGGATCTGTCACAGCTGCAGGTTCACGCCCAGCCCCACCGGCGCATCCGGCATGAGCACGCACATCCATCCGGGATCTGTCACAGGGCGTCCTCGCCGAGCGACGATCGGTCAGCACGCCCGCCGAGCACGCCACGCTCCTTGCATCCTCGACCAGCTTGCCCTCTGTGCCCCTGCGGACGTGCCAGCTCAGATAGGCCCGAGATGAGCGGGCCGTGGAGCGGGCGGCGCCTGCACTTCGTGGGCGTGGGCGGGGCGGGGATGAGCGGCTACGCGCGCGCCGCGCGCGCCCTCGGGGCCGAGGTCACCGGCTCCGATTGCGCGGACTCCCCCTACCTGGAGCGCCTGCGCGCCGATGGGGTCCTGGAGGCGAGCATCGGCCACGACGCCGCCAACGTTCCCACGGGGGAGGGGGTGGAGGTTGTCTATTCCAGCGCCGTGCCCCCCGAGAACCCCGAGCGGGTGGCGGCACGCGCGCGGGCGGCCGCGGGCGAGCGGGGGGTGCGCGATCGACCCCGCGCCCAGCTGCTGGGCGAGCTGACCGCGTTGAAGCGCACGATCGCCGTGGCGGGCACCCACGGCAAGACGACCACCTCGGCGATGCTCGTGCACGTCCTGCGGGCCAGCGGCGAGCAGCCCAGCTGGCTGATCGGCGGCACCCCCGGCGAGGGGCTGCGCAACGCCCACTGGGGCGAGGGCGATCTGCTGGTGGTGGAGGCCGACGAGTCCGACCGTTCGATGCTGGAGCTGGTGGTGGAGATCGCGGTGCTCACCAACGTCGAGCTCGACCACCACGCCACCTTCGGCTCGCTGGGCGAGCTGCGCGACGCCTTCCGCGAGTTTCTCGCGGGGGTGTCGGCAGGGGTTGTGGTATGGGATCGCCCGGAGTTGGTCGAATTGGCGCGTGAGGCGCTGCACCTCGATGGCTCTGAGTCCTCCGCCCCCGAAGCACCCGGCGAGGCTAAGGAGGCAGCCCGCAGTCCGGCCGGTGACAGCCAAGCCGAAGCTCGGGAGGCAGCCCGCAGTTCAGCCGGTGACAGCCAAGCCGGAGGTCCGGGCACGGACCCACTCCAGGTCGTCCCTTACGACGTGCCTAACCCCCAGCTCGTCGGGGGTGGCTCCGCCTTCACATGGCACGGTCGCGATGTGCACCTCTCGGTTCCCGGCGCCCACAACGCGATCAACGCCGCCGGCGCCCTGGAGGCCGCGCTGCTCGCCGGCGCCGATCCTCGGCGCGCGATCGCGGGCATAGAGGGCTTCCGGGGTGCGGGCCGGCGCTTTCAGCTGCTCGGGGAGACCGTTCGCGGGGCGACTGTTTATGACGACTACGCCCACCACCCCACCGAGGTGGCCGCCACCCTCAGCGCGGCGCGCACGCTCGCGCACCGGCGGCTCGTGGCTGTATTCCAGCCGCATCTCTACTCCCGCACGGCCCTGCTCGCCCGCGAGTTCGGGGTCGCCCTCGCGCAGGCCGACGTCGTGGTCGTGCTCGACGTCTACCCCGCCCGCGAGCGCGTCGCGGAGTACCCCGGGATCAGCGGCCTGCTGATCGCCGAGGCGGCCGCCGACGCCGCGCGGGGTCGCCCCGTCTACTGGCTACCCACCTTCGCCGGCGCCGAGCCCGTCCTGCGGGGGCTACTGGACGAGGGGGATGTGTGTCTCGTGATGGGCGCCGGGGACGTCGACGGGCTTGGGGGCCGCTTGATCGGGGGGGAAGGAGAGGGCGCTTCGACCTCGCCCGACGCGCCGACGCGGGGCACGGAAGCCCCGCGCCCACCACGCTTGGGCCCGCAACCAACCCGCGCGGACGATCCCCAATGACCGACCCAAGATGACCACCCCCTCGGCACCCCCGACCATGCAGCGGGACTTCCCCCTGGCCCGCCTCACCACGGTGCGCACGGGTGGTCCCGCCGAGCTCTTTGCGCGCGCCGGCTCGGAGGCCGAGCTGCTCGAGCTGCTCGCCTGGGCACACGCCGCCGCCGTGGCCGTGGCTGTCGTCGGCTCGGGCTCCAACCTGCTCGTCGCCGACGAGGGGGTGGGGGGGCTCGTCTTGAAGCTCGACCGCGAGCTCGCCCGCATCGAGCCCGCCGGGGAGCGGGGCCTGCTGTGCGGCGGTGGGGCCCGGCTGCCGGCCGTCGCCGCCCACGCCGCCCGCGGGGGGCTCTCCGGCATCGAGTTCGGGATCAACATCCCCGGGACCGTCGGCGGCGCTGTGCGGATGAACGCCAACGCCTACGGCGGCGAGCTCGCCCGCGCGCTCGAATGGGTGGAGGTCGCAACCGCCCACGGGGTCGAGCGTCGCCTTCCCGGGGAGCTCGGGTTCGGCTACCGCCGCTCGGAGATCGGCGTGCAGGAGGTGGTCGCCCGCGCGTCCCTCCAGCTCACCCCCGCCGACCCCGCGGAGGTGAAGGCCGCCCTCGCCGAGCTCCGCGCTCGCCGCCACGAGGCCCAGCCCCAGGGGATCAAGACCTTCGGCTCCACCTTCAAGAACCCCGACGATCCTCGCGCCGAGGGCCGCACCGCCGGGCTGCTGCTCGCCGAGGCCGGCTGCAACGGCCTGAGCGTCGGCGGCGCCCGCTTTGCCCCCAAGCATGCCAACTTCGTCGAGAACACCGGCACCGCCACCACCGCGGAGATCGTCGCGTTGATGGCCGAGGGCCGCGGTCGCGTGCTCGAGCGCTTCGGCGTGGCGCTGGAGCCTGAGGTCCAGGCGCTCGGGCCGGTGCGCTGGCCGTGGGGTCCCAAGCGCTGAGTAGCTTCTCCCACGAGGTTTCACCTCCCGAACTCGGATTCCGGCCGATGCGGGGCCAATCGGTCCCGAGAAAGGGGGTGATGGTATGACGACATCGATCGCTGTACTAGCAACCGCGCTACTTGTCGCCATGCTGGTCATTGACCGGCTGACCAGGCAGCAGGTTGACCTCAGTCCCGGTGGGCGGCAGGCTCCGTGTCCACCGGGACGCACTAAAAGAAGAGGGGCCCGGTTGCCCGAAGCCCCTCAAAAGACGGCAACATCAATCACCGTACTAGCGTCCGCATCGTAACGCATCCGAGACCGAACGGCACAAGGAGACGGTAGGGGTTCGCCCGCCGAGGTCGAAGACCCAAGGGTGGATCGCTCCCTCGCCGCCCGCGCTCCGATCGGCCGTCTCTCCCGTCCCCTGTCGTTCGCGCTCCCCCGCCGCGCGCTCACGAAGAGGCTCTGTATGGCTCTCGCCGCCCTGCTCCTGCTCGGCGGCGGCTGGCTGTGGCTGCGCGACTCGCCGCTCGTGTCCGTGCAACGGGTGCAGATCAGAGGGGTGCACGGAGCCGAGGCGGCTGGCATTGAGACCGCGCTGAGCGGCGCCGCGCGGCGGATGACCACGCTGGACGTGAACGTCGCCGCGCTGCGCGCCGCGGTGGCCGCCTTTCCGGTGGTGCGCGATCTGAGCGTGAGCACCAGCTTTCCCCACGGCCTGCACATCCACGTTTTCGAGCAGCCCCCCGTGGCGGCGTTGACCGTCGGGGGGGTCCGCACCGCGGTTGCCGCCGACGGCGTCGTGCTCGGCCCCGCCCTGATCTCGGGCTCG
>DATMPY010000196.1:0-7069 GCA_035566955.1 Solirubrobacteraceae bacterium
GCTGGATTGGGCCGCGGGTTCCGGGGCCGCTCTGTTAGGCCGCGGTTCCGGGGTCGATGGATTGGGCCGCGGGTTCCGGGGCCGCTCTATTGGGCCGCGGGTTCCAGGGCCACTCGATGGGCCTCGGCGGGTGGGCATCGATCGGCCTCCGGGGCCCTGGATGCCCGCTACTGGGAGACTGGCTGGGCGATCGCCCGGGCGCGGCGCTCGAACGCGAGCTCGGCCTCGAAGTCTGCGTCCTCGCCATGAGCGAACTTCCCGGGGCCGTCCCGCTCGAGCATCGCCACGAAGCTCTTGACCAGCTCCCCGTCGAACTGGCGCCCGGCCATCCGCCGCAGGTCGGCGATCGCGTCCCGGGGGATCATCGGGGAGCGGTAGGAATCCCGCGAGGTGAGGGTGTCATAGGTGCTGCAGATCGCCAGGATCCGCGAGACGAGGGGGATCTCGTTGCCGATCAGGCCCGCGGGGTAGCCGCTCCCGTCGATGTGCTCGTGGTGGTAGAGGATCGCGTCCGCCACCGGGCCGTAGCCGTCCAGGCGCCCCACCAGCGTGGCCCCGTCCTGGGGGTGGCGGCGGATCAGCGCCCAATCGTCGTCGGAGAGGATCTCCGCGTTGAGGATGCGGTCGGGGAGCGCGAACTTGCCGATGTCGTGCAGCAGCCCCGCGGTGTGCGCGGTCTCTTGTTCGGCCTCGCTGCACCCCGCCTCCAGCGCGAGCGCCCGCGCGTAGCGGGCCACGGCGGCCGCGTGGCGGGCGGTAACGCGGTCGCGCAGCGCCAGGGTCTCCACCAGCGTCACCAGCACGCCCAGCTGCAGGGAGGCGAGGTGCACGGAGCGCGCCTCCAGTTGGTCGGCCCGGTCCTCGGAGCGCAGCAGGGCCACGGCGAGGTATTGGAAGATCAGGAGCACCAGCACCAGGCCGAGGAGCACGGGGTAGCCGAAGTTGGTGTAGGCCACCGCCACCAGCGCCGCCAGGGCGCCCACCGCCACCTGGCCGGGGAGCATGGGCATCAGCAGGTAGCGGATCTGGCTCATCAGGCCACTGCCGCTGAAGACCCGTTGGTGGGCGGCGATCATGGCGAAGTTGAGTAGGTTGGTGCCGATGAACACGCCGAACACCAGCAGCCCGAAGCTCACGCTGCGGATTTCGCCCAGGTTGGTGTGGTCGTGCACGTCCAGCACCGACCGCGCGAGCAGGCCCCCGGCGACGGGAAAGACGGCGTAGGTGGCCAGGTTGTTGATCCAGCGCGCCACCGGAAGCCCGCGGATCTTGGCGTCCACCACCACCACCACCAGCCCGATCACCATCGCGGGCAGCGGTCCGAGCAGGGTCATCGCCAGGACGAGCGCCACGAAGGCGGCGGAGAGGTTCTGGTTGCGCACGGTGACCGCCAGCCGGTCCCCGGCCACGCCGAGGATGAAGAGCAGGGCGAACAGGTCGATCGGGTTCCATTCCCCGGGGTGGGAGAACCCGATCGCGACCGCGATCGTCCCCGCGAGCAGCAGGCACTCGAAGATCGTGTAGAGCCGCTCGCGACGGGTATCGGTCATGGCTTGCCTGCCCTTTTGGCCATGTCGTTCTTAACGACCCACATCGCGTCGTACTTGAGGAGCCGCGGGTAGGGCCCTAGCCGCTGGTCGGGGACGGCGCGCCGGCGGGGGTCGCGGCGCTGGCGGGTGATGCCACGACCGCAGCTGATCCCGCGTTGGAGGGGGTCGTGGCGCCGGCGGGCGGTGCTGGGCCGGCGGGGGATGCCGGGCCGGTGGGGGCCGCGCCGGTTGGGGATGGCGTGACGGTGGGTGATGCGGCACCCGGTGGGGCTGTCCCGGCGGCCGCCGCGAAGGCCGGGGACGGGTCGGTGTCGCCGGTGAGGTGGAAGCTCAGACGAGAGATCCGCACGAACAGGACGGTGATCGCGGTGGCCGCGAGGCCCGCGGCGAGCATGGCGGTGCGCGGGGAGGTGAGCGAGGTGATCGCTCCGCCCAGGGCGAAGCCGAGTGCGGGGCAGAGGGATCCGATCGATTCCACCGCGCTCATCAGGCGGCCGTGGAGGGCCTTGGGGCTGAGCTGCTGGACGGCGCTGATCAGCGACGGCCACTGGGCGCCGTTGCCGGCTCCGCCGATCAGGGCGGCGGCGCACGCGAGCGCCAACGTGGGGGCGGCCGCGAAGCCGAGGTAGGAGAGGCCCACGAGCAGGGTGCCCACCACGAGCATCGGTCCGAGCGGCCGGCGGACGGCGCGGGCGAACACGATTCCCCCCAGCACCATCCCGACCCCCCAGGCATCGATCAGGATGCCGAAGCCGCGGTCGCCCACGCCGAGGGTCTGCTTGGCGTAGAGCACCTCGACGGGCTCCACCGAGGCGAAGAACACGACCGCGAAGGCCTCCGTGAGGAGCAGGCTGCGCAGCTGCGGAACTTCGCGCAGGTACCGCCACGCGGCGAGCAGTCGCTGGCGCGCGGAAGCCCCGGTGGCGTCCTCCACGTGGGAGCGCAGTCCCCACAGCAGGACAGCGCCGATGGCGAATGTCGCCGCGTCGACCAACAGCGCCGTGGGGGCCCCCGCGACGGCGATCACCCCCCCGGCAATTACTGGGACGATGGCCAGGGTTCCAGTGAACGCGAAGTTCAGCGCGGCGTTGGCCTGGCGCTGGGCGACCGCCACCGCGTCTCCATCGCTCGTGCCCGAGCCGCGCGTCCTCGGGGCCACCCGGTCGCTGTCGAGCTCGTGCGTTCCCGGTGCACCTCGGTCGCTGTCGAGTTCGCGCATCCCTGGTGCACCTCGGTCGCTGTCGAGTTCGCGCATCCCTGGTGCACCTCGGTCGCTGTCGAGCTCGTGCGTTCCCGGTGCACCTCGGTCGCTGTCGAGTTCGCGCATCCCTGGTGCACCTCGGTCGCTGTCGAGCTCGCGCGTCCTCGGGGCCACCCGGTCGCTGTCGCTTTCGAGACCCTCCACGGCGGCGTGCGCCGCGGAGGCACGCAGCAGGGCGCTCGCCGCGAGGGCCGCGGTTCCGTCGATCGCCACCAGGAAGAGCAGTCCGGGCAGCCAGAAGTGCCACAGCAGGGCCGCCAGGGCCAGTGCCACGATCGCCTCCGCCAGGTACAGCCGGCCGATCCTGCCGTAGCGCTCGGAGAACTCCGCGGAGGCTACGAGCGGGGGGGCGAGCAGCGCGGGCAGTCCGCGGGCCGCGATGAACATGGCGGCCACCGCCAGGGCGCTGTGGGTGTGGTCGTAGACGCTCAGCGAGAGCGCCACGTACCCGAACCAGGTGCCCACCTGGTTGATCGTGTACGCGAGGAGGATCCTCCGCAGTTGGCGGGACTTGGGCAGTGAGAGCACGAGGCCACGCTAACGGTTGAACGTGACGCGACCGGGCTGGGTGGCCCAACTGGCAGCTTTCGTGCAGCGCCAGCGGCCGGTGGGCGGCCTGGTCGGGGGCTGCGTCTGGGGCCAGCACCGGTGCGGCGCCTGCGCGCAGCTCACCAGCCCAGTGGGGCGATGTCCCGGTTGGGGGTGCAGTCCACGGTAAGGCCCAGCGCGACCACCGGGAGGCTCGGGTGGCGCTCGCCGAGGACGTGCATCAGCGACTCCGCCGAGACTTCTCCGAGGTCGCCCGCGAGCATCACCACGCTGCTGGAGGGCGCCTGCGCGAGCACTTCAGAGACCGCGCACGCCTCCCTCAGTTGGGTGTTCGCGGGCAGCGCCACGGTGAGGTCGTGGAGCACTGCGGCGCGCTGCTCGGAGTCCGCGCCCGCCACCAGGATGCGCGAGCGCCGCTCGGTACGCGAGACCCCCTCTGTTTGCGGGGCCTCTGTGCGCGAGACCTCCGTGCGCCAGGCCTCTGTGCGCCAGACCTCAGTGGGGGAGCCCCCCTCTGGGATGCGGGGGCGCCCCGCTGCGTGGATGGTGGTGGGGCTCATGTCATGTAGCTCGTGTCGATCAGGTCGCCGTCCCCGACGATCCCCAGCTCTGATTCCGCCTCGCCGCGCGCCATCAGGCGGGCAAGGGTCGAGAGCACCAGGAACGCCACCCCGGCGATCGCCAGCCAGACGAGCACGACGCTCAGGATGGTCATCGCCGCCCGCCTTGCCCTGCCTGTTGCATCCGTGTCGTACGCATGTCGGTACCTATGCCTTCCTTGGTGTGGCCTTACTCGCGTTCCGTGCGAGTCGTATGTCCGGGCCGTTTGGATAGGTCATTGCACACGACATGATGCGCCCTGGGCGGGCGTTTGTCTGCCGTGCGGATGGTGCCGATCGTGTCGTCCTAAAAGTGTCGATCTATGTCGTCCCAACGGGCCGCGCCCTGCCCTCGAAGAGACTTCGGCGGCGTGCGATCGGCTTCGTGGCGGCTTGGATGTGGCTTGGAGGAACCCGGCAGCGCTCGACAGCGAACGGCGCGCGGGGCTCGATCGAGGGGTTGCTTCATCTGTGAGTCCTGAGGCGGGGGGCCCAACCGCTACGGTGTGCGGGATGCAGAGCGGGACCCCTGGGGTGGATAGACCGATAGAGGTGATCATCGCCGACGACCACGCGGTCGTGCGCGACGGCATCCGCACGGTGCTGGAGCGGGAGGCGGAGGAGTTTCGGGTGGTGGCCGAAGCGGGGGACGTGCCGGCCACGATCCGCGAAGTTCGCGCCCACCGGCCCGACCTGCTCACGCTCGACCTCTCGATGCCCGGCGGGTCGAGTCTGGCGGCGCTGCCCCAATGCTTTGTGGCCCACCCGACGCTGGCGGTGGCGATCCTCACGATGCGCGAGGACCCGGAGTACGCCCGCCAGGCGCTGCGGGCGGGGGCGCGCAGCTACGTGCTGAAGGAGGCCGAGCCCGCGGAGCTGTTGCAGGCCTTCCGGCTCGCGGTCGCGGGCGGCAACTACCTGCACCCCCGGCTCGGGGCGCTGATGGCCACCGGGGGGGAGTCCCAGCAGGATGGGGTTGCCCTCTCAGAGCGCGAGCGCGAGGTGGTGCGCCTGATCGCGCTCGGTCATACGAACCCCCAGATAGCGGAGCAGCTGCACGTGGCGGAGCGTACGGTGAAGACCTACCGGGCACGGGCGATCGAGAAGCTCGGGTTCTCCTCCCGCGCGGAGATCACCGCCTACGCGCGGCGCCTCGGGCTGGTGGATTAGGGGTACTCGGTAGGGACGGTTTGCGGGCTGGGGAATGGATGACCCGGAGCGGTTTGTGGGCTGAGGAAAGCGGATGACCCGGAGCGGTTTGTGGGCTGGGGAATGGATGACCCGGAGCGGTTTGCGGGTTGAGGAAATGGATGACCTGGTGGGGGTCCGCCGGGGTGAATATATTTTTTCAACTTGCGTATAACAATAGTCAGACGCAACGCAGATTTTTATATCCCGCATGAGGCCCTGCAGCAGTAGTAGCCACTATAGCTATACCGTAGCTGGGTTTTCCATCAAACCAGCGAAGATGCCTCGCCGACGGGCCGGCCGACGGGCCGGCCGGCGAGGGGGACGGTGAGGCGCACGGTGGTGCCGCCGCCCTCCTCCCCGCACCCGCCCACCCCGATCTCGAGCTCGCCGCCGACGAGCTCGGCGCGCTCGCGCATGCCGGACATCCCGAAGCCCCCCTCCAGGCCATCGCCGCGGGGGCCCATCCCGGCGCCGCCGGGGGGCAGGCCGCGGCCGTCGTCGGCGACGGTCACTCGCAGGGTCGAGCCTCCGCCGGGGGCGGCCACGGAGACGACGGCGCAGGTGGCGTGGGCGTGGCGGGAGACGTTGGTGAGGGCCTCCTGGACGACGCGGTAGATGGTGCTCTCGAGCTCGGGGTCCAGGCGCTGGTGCTCGGGATTGAGGTCGAGGTTGATCTCGGTCTGCACGTCGAGGCCGTCGATCGCCTGGGCGCGGCGGGCGAGGGCCTCGAGCGCGGGCACGAGGCCGAGGTCGTCGAGGGCGGCGGGGCGCAGCTCGGTGATGAGGTGGCGCAGCCCGTCGATCTCCTCGCCGAGGCCCTCCAGGACGGCATCCACGGCGGCGTCGAGGGCCTGGGCGCCGTCTTCGACGGTGGCGCCGCCCTCGGCCTCTGCGCGGTTGCGCTGGTCGCGGGCGTCGGCCAGTTTCAGGCGCAGGGCCCCGAGACCCTGGACGGTCTCGTCGTGGATCTCCCGCGCCCAGCGGGTGCGCTCGCGCTCGCGGGCCTCCATCCCGAAGCGCAGCCGCTCGATCTCCACGGAGCGCTCGGCGGCCAGCCGCTGGGCGACGCTGGCGGCGAACGCGTGCAGCGCCTCGCGGTCGGGCCCCCGGAAGCCGCCGGAGCGGCGCAGGGCGATCACGAGGCCGCCGCCGTGGCCCTCCATGCTGAGGGGCTCCACCAGCGCGGCGCGGGCCTCGAGGCCCAGTTCGTGAAGCCAGGCGGCGTCCTGCCCGCGGGGCCGGTCGAGGGCGACGGGCTTGCCCGCGAGGAACATCGCGCCGAGAGCGCTGCCCTCGACGGGCATGACCCGCAGCCGGGGGGTCCCCTCGCCGCTGGCGGCGGCCAGGCGCAGCTCGCGGCGCTCCTCGATCACGATCAGCAGGGCGTCGGCGTCGAGCAGCGCAAGGCCGCGGTCGGCCATCAGGCGCAGCAGCCAGAGCTCGGAGCCGGAGAGCATCTGGGAAACCTACTGGCTTGGGGGAAAGGTCACCCGTTTGCCGTGGCAATCACCCGCTCGGGGTGGGCCGCGGCGCGCGCGCCTCCCAGCAGGGCGCTGGCGCTCATGCCCTCGCGCCAGGGGGCGAGGCCGACGGCGACGCGCAGCGAGCGGCGCTGGCCGCGGTCCTGCAGCTTGATCGCCCGCAGCCTCCCCAGCACGCGCCGCGCGACGACCTCTCCGCGGGGCCCGTCGGCGCCGGGGAGTACCACGAGCAGCTCCCACTCCGCGGGGCGCCCGACGCGGTCGAAGCGGCGCAGCTCGCGGCGCAGGGCGAGCTCGACGTAGGAGAGGATCTCCTCCGCGAGGTCCTCTCCGTGGGCGCGACGCACCTCGCGCAGGTCCTCGATTACGACGAGCAGGCAGCTCAGCGGGGTGCTGTGGCGCCCCGCGCGGTTGACCTCCTCCTCGAGACGCTCGCGC
>DATMPY010000197.1:0-18777 GCA_035566955.1 Solirubrobacteraceae bacterium
CTCGATCTGACGCCCGCCAACGCGCAGCGCTTCTCGCGCCTGCATCCCCGCTGCGGGACAAGCTTCCTGCTGATCGTGATGATCGTGGCGATCTTCGTGTTCGCCCCCATCGGGCTGCCGGCGTGGTACTGGCTGGTGCTCACCCGCATCCTGGGGGTGCCGATCATCGCGGGGATCTCCTTCGAGATCATCAAGTTCGCCGGGCGCAACCGCCGCCGCGGCTGGGTGCGCGTGCTGATGTGGCCGGGCCTCAAGCTCCAGCTGCTCACCACCCGCGAGCCCGATCTCAGTCAGCTCGCCGTCGCGATCGCCGCGCTCAAGGCCGTGCTCGCGCACGAGACCCCCGGCGAGCTGACCGCCGCGGATTTGGTGGGCGTGGAGGTCGTGGCGTAGGGGCCCCACGCGGCGAGGCCCATAGACTGGGTCTCATGATCGAAGACCTGGTGGAGCAGATCGAGGCGCGCTTCGCGGAGCTGGGGGAGCAGCTGACCGACCCGGCGGTGATCGGGAACCGGGAACGCTACGCGGAGGTGGGTCGCGCCTACAGCCAGCTGGAGCCCGCGGCGAAGCTGGCCGCCGAGTGGCGCCTCGCGCAGGATGACGCGGCAGGCGCGGAGGAACTGCTCTCCGAGAGCGGCGAGGACCCCGAGCTGCGCGAGCTGCTGAACGGCGCGCGGGAGCGGATCGAGGACCTGGAGGAGGAGATCCGCCTGGCGATGGTGGAGCACGACCCCAACGACGAGAAGAACGTGATCGTCGAAATCCAGGGGGGCGCGGGGGGCGACGAGGCGGGGCTGTGGGCGGGGGACCTGTACCGGATGCTGAGCCGCTACGCCGAGCGGCGGGGCCTGCAGGTGGAGCCGCTGGAGGCGGGGGAGGGCAAGTACACGTTCGCGATCAAGGGATCTGGTCCCACCCACAGGGGAGCCGGACCCGCCCACCCTGGATCGGGACCCGCCCACGGCGGGGCGGGGGCGTACTCGGTGTTCAAGTTCGAGGGCGGCACCCACCGGGTGCAGCGGATCCCCGCGACGGAGTCCCAGGGGCGGATCCACACCTCGACCGCGACCGTGGCGGTGCTGCCGGAGGCGGCAGAGGTCGAGGTGGAGATCGACCCGAACGACCTACAGATCGACGTGTACCGTTCGACCGGCCCGGGGGGGCAGTCGGTGAACACGACAGACTCCGCCGTGCGGATCACCCACCGCCTGACGGGGATCGTGGTGGCGATGCAGGACGAGAAGTCCCAGCTGCAGAACCGCGAGAAGGCGCTGCGGGTGCTGCGCGCGCGGCTGTACGAGCGGGCGCTGGCCGAACAGCAGGCGGAGCTGGCCGCGGACCGCCGCGCACAGGTGGGCACGGGGGACAGGGCGGAGAAGATCCGCACCTACAACTACGGCGAGCGGCGGGTGACGGATCACAGGATCAAGCTGACCACCTACAACCTCGACGAGGTCCTCGAAGGGGAGCTGCAGCAGTTCACCGACGCGCTGCAGTCCGACGAGAAGCGCCGGCGCCTGGAGGCGCAGGCGGCGGCGTGAGGGCGGGACAGAATCCTCGGGACCGCTTGGGGCACGCGTCGGGGACGACTCGGTGAACAAATGACCGTGGGGTCTTCAGGGAGGGGAGGGGCGGCCCCCGGAGGGGCCGCAGGGGCGGCGTTCGTGGCTCGCTCCGGGGGCGAGGTCCACGTTCCCCGCGCCTCCGCGCGGTGGGGAGTCCCGGTGCGCGAGGCGTTGGAGGGCGCGATCACGGCGTTCACGGCGGCAGGGGTGGAGACCCCGCGCCTGGACGCGGAAGTGCTGCTCGCGCACGTGCTGGGGGTGGACCGCGCGCGCCTGCTCACCGACCGGGAGCTGAGCGTGGAGGGCGCGGCGGTGCGCCCCTTCCAGGACGCCGTGCGCCGCCGCGCGGTGGAGCGCGAGCCGGTGGCGTACATCACGGGCTGGCGCGGCTTTCGCAACCTCGACCTGAGGGTGGACCCCCGGGTGCTGATCCCGCGCCCGGAGACCGAGCTGCTGGTGGAGGTCGCGCTCGGGCTGCCCGAGGGTGCGGCGGTGCTGGACGTGGGCACGGGCAGCGGCGCGGTGGCGCTGGCGCTGTGGCAGGAGCGCCCCGATCTCGAGGTGACGGGCAGCGACGTGAGCGAGGCCGCGCTCCAGGTGGCCCGCGCCAACGGGGAGCGGCTGGGGCTGGAGGTGCGGTGGCTGACGGCGGACCTGTTGGATGGCGCCCCCGACGAGTTCGACGCGGTGCTCTCCAACCCCCCGTACGTGGCGGAGGCAGAGCGCGCGATGCTGACTCCGGAGATCCTGCGCCACGAGCCCCCCGGGGCGCTGTTCGCGGGCGCCGACGGTCTGGCGGCGATTCGCCCCCTCGTGGCCCAGCTGGCCGCCCGCGAGCGGGTGCGCACGGCGGCGATCGAGGTGGGTGCCACCCAGGCGGGCGCGGTGGCCGAGCTGATGCGCTCGGCGGGTTTCGAGGCAGTGCGCGCCGAGCGCGACCTCGCGGGGATCGAGCGCGTGGTCGTGGGGGAGCGCAGCGGGTGAGGGACGACGCCAGGCGCTTGGAGGAGTGCATAGCCGCGGGTGGCGTGGCGATCTTCCCGGCGGACACGGTCTACGGCCTGGCTTGCGACCCGGAACGCGAGGACGCGGTGCAGCGGCTGTACGAACTGAAGGGCCGCCCCCCGCAGCGCCCGGCGGCGGTGATGTTCTTCGCGCTTGAAGCGGCCTTCGGCGCGTTGCCCGAGCTGGCCCCCCGGGAGCGAGCGGCGATGCGAGCCCTGCTGCCTGGACCGCTGACGCTGTTGCTGCCCAACCGCGCAAACCGTTACCCCCTTGCGTGCGCCCCGGGAGCAGGCGCAGCCGACTCACACATTCCAGAGGCGGGTGGGTCGGTGAGCGGGGCGGTTGGGGAGACCGGGGTGCTGGGCCTACGCGTGCCGTTGCTCCCCGAGCGTCTGGCGACGCTGCGTACGGTCAGGCGTCCCGTAATGCAGTCGAGCGCCAACATCTCCGGCGAGCCCGAGGCAAGGCGTCTGGCGGACATCCCGCCCGCAATCATGGGCAGTGTCGACCTGATTCTCGACGGCGGCGAGCTCCCGGGGATCGCCTCCACGGTGCTCGACCTGCGCGAGTACGAGCGGGATGGCCGGTGGCGCATCGTGCGCGAGGGGCCGGTCGAGCAGGCAGAGCTGGAGTGGGCGCTGACCGAGCGGGAAGCGTTGTAAGAGATATACTTCGACCTGTTCAACCGTGCCGTATACTCGATTTAGGTACGAGTTGTGACCATCATCGCTGTGAGCCGCGGAGGGAGCCGGGGACGTGCTGCACGATCTAATCTCAGCAGTGCCGCTACCGGCTTGGGTGATCGTAGTCATAGTCGCCCTCTTGGTGGCAGGGAGACTCGCGGAAGCGGTGCACGAGATCGTCGACATGCTCAAGCGATTCATTCGCGCCGTTCGCGGTCTCCCGTTCGTGCGTCGCCGGCCGGGAGCAGAGACGCGGCGCGCGACCGGGCGTCGTGAATTCGCGCGCGAGGTTGTGCGGGGGCTGAGAAACCTCGAGGTCAAAGAACAGTGGTCGGATAGTCAATTTGCCGAGCTCGAGGCGCGTGTGGAGACTGAGCGTAGAGCGCGCCTGGAATCGCCCGCGTTGCGCTTCTTTACTTTCGGGCGCGAACTGCGCCTCCGGCGCTCGCTGACTCGCGCCCTGCGCACGAGCACCGAGCCCCTGCTTCTGCTCCAGGGAAATCCGGGCAGCGGGAAGAGTGTCGCCCTGCGCCACGTCGCCCTCCAAATCGGTGACAAAGCCGCAAAGTCGCGGCGCGTCAATAGCCTCATCCCAATCTATATCAACCTCAAGGGGCTGCGGCGAGCATCGGCAGAGATCGGGCCACGCGCAATCGAAGAGTACGTCGATGATCAGCTACGAAAAGGCGCCACGATTACCGTAGAACGCTTTCTCGATCGAGAGTTCCAGCCGAGTGTGGAGGAGGGGACGTTCTTCTTTCTCTTCGACTCCTTCGACGAAATCCCGGATATCCTCAGCTCGAGCGAGTTCGACGAGGCCGTCGCCGCGTACTCCCAAGCCATCGCGGCATTCCTCCGCGGAATGCGCAATTGTCGGGGGGTCGTTGCATCGCGCGAGTTCCGCGCGCCCGAGGGTCTGCAGTGGCCCGCCTGGCGGATCGTGCCGCTCGACGAGCGTCGACGCCGACGTCTTGTCCACAGAGCGCTGCTCGATCGTGAAGCGGAGGGCATCCTGCTCGCCGGACTTCGAGCCGCGGACTCGGACCTGGCAAAACTCTCGTCGAACCCGATGTTTCTGAACCTCCTCTGTGCCTTTGTCGAGCGGCGGAAGGCGTTCCCTGCGAATACCCACGAGGTCGTCGAGGAATACGTCGTGCAGCGCTTCGCCCTAGACGAAGACCGGCTCGTCGAGAAGTTTGCGATCGACTCCAATGACCTGCGGTCTGTTGCGGAGGCGGCGGCCTTCTGCATGGCTGCAGAGCCAGGGCTTGGCCTCGAACCCACCCGGGGAGAGATACTCGAGGCGATCGTGAAGCGCAAATTCTGTGAGAGCGAAGTCGCATATGCAGGCCTGCAAGCTCTCGAGTGGGTGAAGCTCGCGCAGGGAAAGGACGTTGGGCCTGAAAGCACTGATCGATTGTTTACTTTTTCGCATCGACGATTTCAAGAGTATTTTGCGACGTGTGCGGTCCTGACGAAACGAGGCTCGGTGTCGGAGGAGGAGCTCTTGACCGATTGGCGCTGGAGGGAGACCGCGGTCACTTTGCTCCAGCTGCAACGCGACGAGGCGGCCTCGCTGATCGAGCAGGCGGCGAAGCTCCTGCGCGCGGCGGCCGGCGAGGACAGCCTCGATCCGCAGCAGGTGGCAGGCATCGCCACGGGTGAATTCGCACTTGCGATGCCAACTATCGTCGCATGGCCTGCGCACATCCCGCACGTGCTGGACATTCTCCAGAGCGGCACCGGCGGGAATCCTGGCGAGTTGCCCGAGGCGTTGCGACGTGACGCCACCATCATTGTCGCGCGGGCTTTCGCCAACGGAGACACTGCTGATCAGAAGCGTGCGCTCGATGTCGCCGGAGTGGTCATTCGGGAGGTGGTCACAGGCATGCTCCGGGCGGCGTTCCGCAGCCGCAGCGACTGGCTGCACGAAACGGCATATAAGCAGACGGCGCGGCTGGATCTGGTGCCCAACGATGTCCAGTCGGCGATTTGTCGCATGCTTGTGAGCATGGCCGCCACTGGGAGCCTGTGGCGTGACCGGTTGACGGCTCGCGCGCAGCTATCTCGTTTACGGTCGCGGAACCTGATGCGCGCCTTCAATCTCATGCTCTTGGCGCCCAACATCGATATTGCGGCTCACGTGGTCGCTCTGACGCTCGTGATGGCGAGCGCAACCGAAGTGAACGCGACCGCCGCGGTCTGGCTCACCATTAGTGCCGCGGTGTCGTTTGGCTCGTGGCGGTGGGCAATGAGCGGTGTCGGGCGGGGACCCTCCTTTGGCTGGTATGGCGCGATTGTGAGCCGACTCATCCTGTCGCTCTGGGTGACACGGCTTCTCAAGCCCCACGACCCCGCCGGGATCGCGGGGGTGGTGGGGCTTATATACTCTCTGTGGTGGTCGCCGTCCGCGTGTTTCGCCGTGGTGTGCGGCCGGCTCATGCATCCGGCGTGGTGGCCGATGCTGCCCCTGGTGGGCGCTCGGGCCGCGTTGGAGAGGCTAAAGGCTCTGTCTTTGGAAGCGCGCGTTTGGAGCGCCGCAGGCGTTGTTTTTTTCATTGTCTATTGGTTTTGGGGGGAAAGGCAGGTGTACCGACTCATTCCCGTCGGGTGGCTGATAGCGGGCTGCGCAGTGTTGCTGACCCCTCTCTGGCTATATTCTCTAAAATACTGGGTGTATGCAATCGTTCACGATGTGCGCTGGTATCGCAGTTGGCGGCGCAACGTGCCCGATTTGCTCAGCGCACGCGAGCTGTTGGAGTGCCTCGGCGAGCAACAGAGCCCGCATGGTGCCAGGCGCCTGATGCTCGATTTGCGACTCGAGGAACGCGTGGAAACGAGCGAGCAGAGCCTCGACGTGCTCACAGATCTTGGGCTCGCAACAAAGAGCGTTATCACGAGGCAGGGAGTGGCGACCAGCCGTTGGCGTAGCGAGATCTTTCCCGCCTGGCTCGAGGACCCAGACGCGGTGCGCGTGCTCAGGGTGACGGCCGACGCGATCGACGACGACGTTGCGCAACTCCGCGAGTCGATGGGTATCGAGGTGGCCCGCCGCGTCGGTCGTGCGCGTAACTCGGAGTCGCGCGACGCCTACGCGCCCGACGCAGCCGCCGGCGTCTGAGGGCGCTCCTCGCAGCCGGCACGCTCGTGCGGGCTCCGCGGGAGGAGCCCCAACCTGCGCGGATGCGCCGCAAAGGAGCGCCACGACTCACCGCGCGCCCGCGCGCACGTGATGCCCGCCTCCTGCTAGCCTCAAAGGTGGCCCTCGCAACTGGCGCTGGATCAGGTGGAGCACCACCGGGGAGTGAGGGTCGATGCAGCAGCCGCGCGCCTGGGCACCTTCACGTTCTCGTCCCGAGGAGTGCCCCATGTCCGAGCTGAGTCCCGACTACTTCAACCGCCCCCTCGCCGAGGTCGACCCCGAGGTCGCCGAAGCGCTGCGCGGGGAGCTCGAGCGCCAGCAGGGCACCCTGGAGATGATCGCCTCGGAGAATTTCGTTCCGCGGGCGGTGCTCGAATGCCAGGGCTCCGTGCTCACCAACAAGTACGCCGAGGGCTACCCCGGGCGGCGCTACTACGGGGGCTGCGAGTGGGTGGACGTCTCCGAGCAGCTCGCCATCGACCGCGCCAAGGCGCTGTTCGGGGCCGAGCACGCCAACGTGCAGCCCCACTCCGGGGCGCAGGCCAACACCGCCGTGTACCACGCCCTCCTGCAGCCCGGTGACACGATCATGGGGCTCGCCCTCGCCCACGGCGGGCACCTCACTCATGGGATGCGGATCAACGTCTCCGGGCGGCTGTACGACATCGCTGCCTACGAGGTGGACCGCGAGAGCGGCTGGATCGACATGGACGACGTCGCCCGCATTGCCCGCGAGCGCCGGCCCAAGCTGCTGCTCGCCGGCTGGTCCGCCTACCCCCGCCAGCTCGACTTCCCCCGCTTTCGCGCGATCGCCGACGAGATCGGCGCCCTGCTGATGGTCGACATGGCCCACTTCGCCGGCCTCGTCGCCGCCGGCCTGCACCCCAACCCCGTCGAGCTCGGCGCCGACGTCGTCACCACCACCACCCACAAGACCATCGGCGGGCCCCGCGCCGGGTTGATCCTCTGCAAGGAGGAGCACGCCAAGAAGATCGACTCCGCCGTGTTCCCCGGCCAGCAGGGCGGGCCGCTCGAGCACGTGATCGCCGCCAAGGCCGTCTGTCTGAAGATCGCCAAAAGCGAGCTCTTCCGCGAGCGCCAGCGCCGTACCCTGGAGGGCGCCCGCGCACTGTCCGAGCAGCTGCTGCGCGCCGGTCACGGCGTCAACGTGCTCACCGGGGGCACCGACGTGCACCTCGTGCTCACCGACCTGCGCGACGTGCGCCCCGAGCTCACCGGCCGCCAGGCCGAGGATCGCCTGCACGACATCGGCATCACCGTCAACCGCAACGCCGTCCCCTTCGACCCCCGCCCCCCCATGGAAGCCTCCGGGTTGCGCATCGGCACCCCCGCCCTTGCCACCCGCGGGCTGCGGCGCGAGGACTTCGAGGAGGTCGGGGAGATCATCGCCCTCGCCCTCACCCCCGGCTTCGAGGAGCGCGTCGCCGAGCTCGCCGAGCGCGTGCGCGCGATCGTCGAGCGCTACCCCCTCTATGAGGAGCTCCCCGCCGGGGCGCCCGCATAAAAGGTGGCGCAGTCGGCCGTATGTCGGCGAGCCGGGCCCTCTTGAGTCCGGCGAGGGTGCCACGGTCGGCCGTATGTCGGCTAGCCGGGCCCTCTTTAGTCCGGCGAGGGTGCCACGGTCGGCTGTAGGTCGGCGAGCCGGTCCCTCCTTCAGTCAGACCAGCGGTCCACCGCGCCTTGGGTGGGTCGAGTTGATGGAGGACGGGTGGTCTATCTCGGCATGGGGTTGTCGAGAGTTGAATATCTTTTTTAAAACTTGCGTCTGACTATCGTTATACGGCCGTCGATTTTTTAATATCGACTTCCAGCCCTCCCCTTGGGAGGTAGCAACTTTCGCTATACCGGCTTTGATTTTCTGCCGGGTCCTCGATCCGCGGGTAGCTGCCCACCGTCCCCATACGACGCCCGCGCCTGCGATGCTGTGGGGCGCGCTGATGCACCCGACCGAGCTCGACGCGCTATACGCCTTCCTGGCGGCCGCCACGGTGACGGCGCTGTTGACGCCGCTCACTATGCGCCTCGCGCGCGCGGTGGGCGCCATCGACCAGCCCCGCGAGCGCGGCCTCTCCGAGCGCCCCACCCCGCTGCTCGGCGGGCTGGCGATCTTCGCGGGGGCGCTCGTGGCGAGCCTCATCTGGCTGCCCGACGAACGGATCTGGCACGGAATGCTGATCGCCGCCGCCGTGATCACCCTCGTGGGCGCGCTCGATGACCGCTTCGAGCTCCCGCCCTTCGTGAAGCTCTTGGGGCAGGTGGCCGCTGCGCTGATCGTCGTGCACTTCGGCATCCAAGTCGAAGAGATCGCCCTCCCCTTCGTGGGCCTGCTGCACTTCCCCAACGCCGGTGGCGCGATCACCGTTGTGGGCCTCGTGGCGTTGATGAACGTGGTCAACTTCTCCGACGGCATCGATGGCCTCGCCGCGGGCGTCTGCGCGATCATCGCCGTCGCCCTGGCCGTGATCGCATTCGACCTCGAACGCTGGGCACCTGGGGTGCTCGCTGCGATCATCGCCGGGGCCTCCCTGGGCTTCCTGATCTACAACTTTCCTCCCGCCTCCTCCTTCATGGGCGACTGCGGCGCCAACCTCCTGGGCCTCCTGATGGGCTGCCTCACCGTCGAGGGCGCCGTCAAGACGCAGGTGGTGCTCTCCTTCGTGCTGCCCCTTATCCTGCTCGCCGTGCCCTTCCTCGACACCACCTTCGTGGTGCTCAAGCGCTTGAAGTACCGCCGCCCGATCTACGCCTCCGACAGCGAGCACTTCCACCACCGCATGGCCCGCATCGGCTTCTCCCGCCGGCGCACCATCGCCTACCTATACACCTGGACCCTGATGCTCGCCGGGTTCGCCCTCGCGCTGCGCTTCGTTCCCTACAGCAACCACAAAGGCCACCTCTACCTCGGCTGGACGCTCGTGATCTCCGCGATCGGGCTGCTCGTGCTCGCCGCCAGCGTATATCTCGTATACGTGCTCGAGATCCTCAAGTTTCGCCGCCTCGACGCGATCCGCCTGCGTCGTCTGCGCCCCGAAGCATCCCCCGCCCAGATTGAAAACGACATCGCCCAGGACTTCGAGACCGGCGAATACGAGATCGTCTCCTCGTGAAGCGCCTCACCTCCACCGCGAGCCTGCTCGCGCTCCTGCTCGCGCTCGCCCTGCCCGCAGCTGGCAGCTCTGCCGGGGCCCCGCCCGGGGTCGGCGGGTTTGCTGGGGCCCTGCCCG
The DNA here is from genome assembly GCA_035566955.1 of Solirubrobacteraceae bacterium. Classification (GTDB taxonomy): domain Bacteria; phylum Actinomycetota; class Thermoleophilia; order Solirubrobacterales; family Solirubrobacteraceae; genus Palsa-744. Next base: position 9,641 of record DATMPY010000197.1, read on the forward strand.
GGGTCGGCGGGTCTGCTGGGGCCCTGCCCGGGGTCGGCGGGTCTGCCGTGGCCTCCCCGGCGGGCACTAGCCTTGCCGGGGCCTCCCAGGCGGGCGTCCGTGCCCTGATCGTGGGGGTCGGCGAGCAGGAGCACTACATGTTCGGCGACCCCCACTTCCAGGCGCTGGGCATCCACTACGCGCGACTCAGCATCGGCTGGAACGCGCTGACCAATAGCGCCCAGGCGCGCGAACTCGCCACCTGGCTGAGCGACGCCCGCGCCGACGGGGTGCATCCACTGATCTCCTTCGAACAGTCATCGCTACCCGGCCACCACAAGCAGCTTCCCACCCCCGCCCAGCTCGCCCGTCAGTTCCGGCTGCTGCACGCGCGCTACCCGTGGGTCACCGACTTCGCCACCTGGAACGAGGCCAACTACTGCGGCCAGCCCACCTGCCAGCGCCCCGCGCTGGTGGCGGCCTACTACGTGCAGATGCGACGCATCTGCATGGCGTGCAACGTGCTCGCCGCGGAACTGCTCGACGTGCCCAACATGGTCCGCTGGGTGCGCGGCTTCCGGCATGCCCTTGGCCGCGAACCTGGGATCTGGGGCCTGCACAACTACATCGGCGCCAACCGCCTGCAGACTGCCTCCACGCGCGCCCTCCTCGGGGCCACCCGCGGCGCGATCTGGTTCACCGAGACCGCGGGAGTGGTCGCCCGCCACAACCACAGCTCCCACGACTTTCCCGAATCCCCCGCCCACGCCGCGGCCGTCACCCGCTTCGTATTCACCCACCTCGCCCGCCTCAGTGGGCGCATCGCACGGGTCTACCTCTACCAGTGGGAAGCCGGCACCGCGCGCCGCGAGCCGTGGGACTCCGCGCTGATCGGGCCCCACGGAACTCCCCGCCCCGCATTCTGGGTGATGGTGGAAGAGCTCCACACGCTCGGGCAGTTGCCCACCACCCTCGCCGCCGAAGCGCTGCTCGCCACCGCCAGCCGGGCCCGCGGCTGAGTGCGATCGGCTGTGGGGCGGTCCTGTAGGGCCCGCCACGGGGAGTGGTTGGGATCTGGTTGGGTCGTACTCTGGCGGCGGCGGCGCCCCCGGGAATGTTGGGATCTGGTTGGGTCGTACTCTGGCGGCGGCGCCCCCGGGAATGTTGGGATCAGGTTGGGGTCGTGCTTTGCCGTCCTGCTGACGTGCAAGCATTTTCGGTGGCCGGTACCCTGTGTCTGCGTTGCGCGGCAAATCCACTCCATCCGGGGGGTCCGGTCGACGCCGGGTCCTGATTCTGTCTGCCGACGTCGGCGAGGGTCATGCCGCGGCCGCGCGCGCGCTCGCCGAGCAGATCGAGGCCTCCGCGGACGATGCCGAGGTCGTCGTCATCGACGGACTCGCCGCGATGGGCCGCGTGCTGCGCCAAGTTGTCCAGGACGGCTATCGCGTGCAGCTGCGCTTCCTGCCGTGGAGCTACAGCGTCGTCTACTGGCTGCTCGAGCACGTTCCCCCCGTGCGCTGGGTCACCCGCTGGCAGTTGCGCCTGCTCGGCGCCAGGCCGCTCGCGCGGCGGATCGCCGAATACGACCCCGACGTGGTGGTCTCCACCTACCCCGCCGTCACCGTGGTGCTCGCGCGACTGCGCCGCACCGGCGTGGTGAGCTGCCCCACGATCGCCACGATCACCGATCTCACCGGCCTCTTCTTCTGGGCCCAGCCAGGGATCGACATGCACCTCGTGATGTACGGCGAGTCGCTCCCCTCCGTCGAGCGCATCGCCGGGGAGGGCAGCGCCCGGCTCGTGCACCCACTGATCTCCGCCGAGTTCCTGCAGCCCCGCTGTCCACTACAGGCGCGCCAGGCATTGGGGCTCCCCACGGAGGGCCGTATGGTGGTCGTCTCCGGCGGGGGCTGGGGGGTCGGCGACATCGAGGGCGCCGTGCGCGAGCTATGCAGGGTGCCCGATGTGTCGAGCATCGTCTGCCTCGCCGGGCGCAACGAGCAACTGCACGAGCACCTCGGCGCCACCTTCGGGCAGGAGTCCCGGGTGCACGTCTACGGATTCACAGATCAGATGCCGGGGCTGCTCGCGGCGGCCGATGTGCTGGTCCACTCCACCGGCGGGGTCACCTGCCTGGAGGCCAGGGCCACCGGCACCCCCGTGGTCTCCTACGGGCTGCCCGTGGGCCACGCGCGCCTGAACACCCGCGCGATGGCCGATCTCGAGCTCCTGCGCCTGGCCAACGACGTCGGCGAGCTGCGCGAGCACGTGCAGGCGAGCTTCCCGGAGGATGCCCCCACCCTGGAGCGGGACGCCCGCCGGGATCCCGCGGCGCAGGTCGAGGGTGGCCGTGTCGCCATCGTGCAGTCGTCGGCGCCACCCGAAGCGCCGGGAGCCGCTGGGGCCGTTGCCGCCCCCGAATCGCCGACGAGCCCTCCGCGGACAAACGCCGGAGAGCATCCCCGGGCAGCGGACATCGTGCTGGGGGCCCCCCGGCGCGTGAACCCAATTCCCCTCTGGCGCCTGCGGCTGGTCGCGTTCTGCGTGCAGCTGGTGCTGGTGTTGGGACTCGGGATGTGGACGATGTCCACCGACGAGGTGAGCGCCCTGGCGGCGGCCGTCCTCCACGTGCACACGCTCTCCCAGGTGCGCACCAACCGCCCCGACGTGGGCGTGATCGTGCGCGCTCCCGCGGACGAGGTCACCCGCGTGGCGCGCGAACTCGCTGCGCGGGGCATCCACGCCTCCTTCGCCGACGGCGGGGTGCACGCGCCTGCCACGATCGCCGACCTGCGCGCGCTCGACGACGAACTGCTCCCCGAACTGCCCCCCGGTTCGAGTCTGCTGCGCTGGATACGCACCCGTGGCGCGCTGCGCTCCCAGGCCCGCGCGCTGGGCCTAAGCCACCGCTTCTACTTCGTGACCCCCCGCGGCGGGCGCACCGGCGGTCTCACCGTGGGTCAGCTCCTGCTCGCCAGCACCGCCGGCGCGACCCCTGTGAGCGGCGCGCTGCGGCTCAGCGCCCGTGGGCCCCTGCCTCAGCGGCCCACCCGCGCGGGCGACGTCCTCGTGGTGGGCGTGGATGGGTCGGGTGTCTCGGTGCTGGGCGTCGAGCGACTCGTCTCCTGGCTCGGCGCGGACGGCCTCTCCGCCGAGCCCCTCTCCGCGCTGACCCGCTCGCGCTGAGCGTGGGCGGGCTCGCCGCGCCTAGACGGCTCTCCGTCGAGCTGCTCTACGCGCTGACCCGCTCGGGGTGAGCCGCCTTGGAGGAGTGCCCCGCCTCCTCCGAGGGGTGCCCCACCTCCCCTTCCATCAGGGCGAGCAGCACCGGCGAGCGGGCGAGCACCGCGGCGCCCGCGATCAGCACCGCGAGCGAGAGCGCCAGCGGCACCCCGCCGAGCGGAGTGTCGGTGAAGCGTTCGTTCAGGAGGATCGGGGCGAGCATGATCGGCACCGCGGTCTGGGTCACGAACACCACCGGGGCCACCTGGATCGCGGGGCGCGACTGCAACGCGCTCATCTCGCTGAGCGCCGCGATCGCGGAGGCCGCCGCCGTGGAGAGCCCCCAGCCGATCGCCAGCCCCACGTGCCCGTGGGCGAGGTCATCGGAGGCGAGCTTGGTGGCCACGCCGCTCCACGCGAAGCCCATCCCGGCGCCGATCATCGTCAGCGAGGCCGGGGGGCGGCGGAAGAGATGCCAGATGTAGGGCAGCAGGCTCGCCAGCGCAAGTGCGCCCAGCACCAGCGTGAGCACCATGTCGTGAGCGTGGGTGGTGCTGCGCGGGGGCGCCGTCAGCGCCGCGCCGAGGACGCCCAGCAGGATCGCGCACACCGCCAGGTGCTCGCGGCGCCCCGCCCGCTCGTTCAGCATCCGCTCCCCGAGCACCAGCAGCACGAGCAGGCCCACCGCCATCGCCGGCTGCACCAGCACCAGCGGGGCGAGCGAGAGCGCCAGCAGCTGCAGCGGCCAGCCGAACATCGACAGCACCGTGCCGAGCAGCCAGCGCGTGCGGGTGATCAGCCTCCGCGCCAGCGCCAGGCGCAGGTAGTCTCGGCGGGGGGTCTGCTTGGCGTCCATCGCCTGCAGCACCACACCTAGGCTGTACAGCGTGGAGGCCCCCACAGCGGCCATGATTCCCAGCACCAGTTCAAACATGCGCGCCCCCGATGATCGCAGCCCCCGCCGCGCGGGTGCCCTCGCGGCGCTGGCCGGCGTGGCCGCCGCGGGCTACGCGCTGCCCGCGCTCACCGGTCCCTGGCCCCTGCTGCGCCCCCAGGGGGCGTTGCGGGGGGCCCTGGGGGTCGAGGCTCGCACCGCGAGCGGCACTGGGTATGCGCTGACCTTCGACGACGGCCCCCACGCGCAGGGCACCCCCGCCGTCTTGGAGGTCCTCGCCGGCGCGGGGGTGCGGGCGACGTTCTTCCTGGTGGGGGAGCAGATCCAGCGCAACCCCGGGCTCGCCGGGGAGATCGCGGCGGCGGGCCACGTGGTCGGAGTTCACTGCCACCGCCACCGCAACCTGCTGCGCCTCACCCCGTGGCAGGTGCGCGAGGACATCATGCGTGCGCGAGCGGTCGTCGAGGAGGCCGCGGGCTGCTCGCCCGCCCTCTACCGCCCACCCTACGGGATCCTCAACGCTGCGGCCCTCGCCCTCGCGCGGCGCAGCGGTTGGCGCACCCTGTTGTGGAGCCACTGGGGCCGCGACTGGGAGGCCCGGGCCACCCCCGACTCGATCGCCGCGCTCGTTACCGCCGGCGTGGGGGAGGGCGCGGTGCTGTTGCTGCACGACGCCGACGACTACAGCGCCCCCAGCTCCTGGCGGCGCACCGCCGCGGCGCTCCCGCGCGTGCTCGACACGCTCGGCGAGCGGGGACTCGCGCCGGTCGCACCCTGAGCGGCCGTTAGGATTGCCTGATGCCCTCGGGCGTCGAGACGGACACAGCCCTGCTCGGTGGATGGGCGCCCGTGACGGCGCCGGATGCCACGGTACCTGGAGGGCTGGTGTTGGATGTTCCGGCCGTGCGGCGGTGGGGGAGCACGGGCAGCGCTTCGGCCACGCGTCCGCGCTGGTGGGCCGAGGCGCTGGTGGTGGTGTGGCTGTGCTGGGTGTACGACGCGATCAACAACCTCGCCCCCCTGCGCGTGCACGCCGCGGTGGCGCACGGCTGGGGTGTGCTGCACCTGGAGCGCGCGCTGCACATCGACCCCGAACTGGCGCTCAACCGCTGGCTGGCCGCCCACCGCACGCTCGGGCTGATCCTCTCCGACTACTACGACAACGCCCACTTCATCGTCACCCTCGGGCTGCTCGGCTGGCTGTGGTACCGGCGCGCGGACATCTACCGGTCGCTGCGCAACGTGCTCGTGGCGATCAACGTGCTGGGCCTCCTCGTCTTCTTGCTCTACCCCACCGCGCCCCCCCGGCTGCTCGCGGGCAGCGGCTTCGACGACGTGGTGGCGAGCACCGGCGCGGTGGGAGGCTGGCACACAGGCACGCTTGCCTCGGCCGCCAACCAGTTCGCCGCGCTGCCCTCCCTGCACATGGCGTGGGCTGTGTGGTGCTCCCTGGTCATGTGGTCGTTGTCGAGGAGGATGTGGGTGCGCGTCCTGGCGGTGCTCTACCCGTGTATGACCTGCATGGCGGTACTCGCCACTGGCAACCACTACCTGCTCGACGTACTCGCCGGCGTGGCCACCGCCGCGCTGGCAGTGCTGCTCGTACGCGCCCTTGAAGGGATCTGGAGCTCGCGGCGAGCCCCGCGCCTGCTACGGGCATCCGCGTAACTTGCCCGCCCGTTGATCAGCCCTGACAAATGCCCAGTCTGCCCGCTCGGGCGCCGCAAGGGATTCCGTACCGCATGTCACAAACTTGTTACGAAGTCTCAGACCAGGTAGACTTCGCCGCGGCTGCCGCAGACGGTCAGAGGAGGGCTGGGGCGAGAGTCCGCCGTGGGCGGACGCGCTGGCTTTCGCGTCTGTAGGGTGGCACCTCAAATGCTAGACCCAAACGCTACAAACGGTCGCAGATGACACTGCTGCGCTATCTCGACGTGTGCCTGGTGCTCGCCACGGCGCCCTTTGTGCTGGCCGCCGGCCTGCCCCTGATGGGCTACCTCGTGGGGGCCGCCGCCTGGCTGCTCACCCGCCTGGGGGCCGCCACCCTGCAGATGCAGGCGGCGCGCATGCGCGACCCCAAGTTCAGGGCGGGGCTGCTTGTGGGGGTGATGATGGGGCGCGTGTGGATAATCACGCTGGCGGTCATACTCGCCCGCTACGCCGGCGGGCGCGGGGATGGGATCATGGCCGCGGCGCTCGTGCTGAGCGCGTTCACCGTGTACCTCGCCCTGTCGGTCGTCTACCGCGACGGTCCGCTCGCGGGGACGCCGACCCCGAGCGCCTCCTCGGGGAGGCCGAGTCCCCTATGAGCGCGGTCGCACACGCGGCGAGCCCGAGCGCCGGCTCCGGCGGGGGGGCGGTCGAGCCGGGACCGCGCAAGCCGGGGAGCGTCAAACGCACGCTGCTTACGATCGGAGGCGTCTACCTCGCGGGCGTGATCGTGCTCGTTGCCATCTACGGCTGGAGCCCCGCGCGCAACAAAGCCTTCGAACCCCAGAACGAGTTCAAGCTCGACAACTGGGTCACCATCAACCTCGGCGGGATCAACTTCTCGATCACCAAGGCCGTCCTCTACCTGGTGATCGCCGCGGTGCTCACCTGCGTGAGCATGATCTACATCGCCCGGCGCATGCAGCAGCGCCCGAACAAGGTGCAGACCGCTGTGGAGGTCATCTTTCGGCTGATGCAGGAGAACATCACCGGCAGCAGCATGGACGAGCAGATGGCCGCCAAGTGGTTCCCGTTCGTGGGTGCCCTGTTCCTGTTCATCCTCTTCTCCAACCTGATCGGCTACATCCCGCTGCCCACCAACACCGAGCACGAGATCGCCGTGTTCGGGTGGCACATCCCCTCGTTCTCGATCTACGCTGCCACCGCCAATCTCTCGATCCCCTTGGCGCTCGCGCTGGTGGTGTTCGTCTCATACACCGTCGAAGGCGTCCGCGCCAAGGGACCGATCGGCTATCTCAAAGGCCTCGTTCCCGCTGGGGTCACGGGGGCGATGGCGGGGGCGATCTTCGCTCTGGAGGTGCTCTCCAACCTGATGCGCCTGCTGTCGCTCTCAATTCGTTTGTTCGCGAACATCCTCGCGGGTCACCTGATCATCCTGTTCATGTCGGGCGCGCTTGCCGTGCTGCTCGGGATCGCCGCGCTGGGTTGGATCACGATTCCGTTCGGCATCGTCCTGTTCGCGTTCGAGGTCGGCCTGGTGGCCGCCCTGCAGGCGTTCATCTTTGCCACTCTCACCGCTATCTACCTCGGCGGCGCGGTCGCCGACCATCACTAAAGGAGCCAATAACCGTGCATATCGCACTCATCACCATCCTGGCGGTCGCCGAAGAAACCGCCAAGGCCGGCAAGTCGATCGGACTCGGTGTCGGCGGCGGTCTCGGCGCCGTGGGCGCCGGGGTCGGTATCGGGATCATCTTCGGCAAGGTGATCGAGGCCATCACCCGCCAGCCGGAGATGCGCGACGAGATCACCCAGATCCAGTGGCTCGGGTTCGCCCTGACCGAGGCCTGCTTCTTCTACGGGCTCGTCGCCGGTCTGCTGGCAGCGTTCATCGTCTAGGCGCCTGCATCCCGTGGTCGCCCTCGTCACACATACCGTGCTCGCCTCCAACGGCAGCTTCCTGATCAAGCCCGGCGTCGGCCTGATGGTGTGGACGCTGCTCGTCTTCGGCATCACCATGGTGCTGCTCGCACGCCTGGCCTTCCCCCGCATCAGCGCGGCGCTGACCAAGCGCCAGCACGCGATCGAAGAGTCGATCGACTCCGCCGAGCGCACCCGCCGCGAGGCCGATGAGCTGCTGGCGGAGTACCGCGAGCGCCTGCACGAGGCCCGCTCCCAGGCCGATGAGATCATGCAGCGAGCGCGCGCGACCGCGGAGGCGCACGAGCGCGAGGTGCGCGAGCACGGGCGCGAGCTGGCCGCGGAGGCCGCCAAGCGCGCCGAGCGCGACATCGAGGCCGCCACCCGCCGCGCGCTGCAGGAGATCCGCCAGGAGGTCGCCGACCTCACCGTGATGGCCACCGAGAAGATCACCCGCAAGACCCTCGACGCTGCCGACCAGCGGCGGCTGGTGGAGGAGGCGCTGGCCGAGCTCGACTTCTCCTCGCTCTCCGCGGGGGCGGAGCAGAACTGAGATTGGCATGAACGGCCCGCTCGCCACATACGCTCTGATCTTGACTCGCCTCCTCAGCTTGGTGCCCACCCAGGCGTGGGCGAGCAGGCCGCGAGGGTGCCCCTGATGGAGGAGCTAGCCCGTGTATATGGACGCTCCCTGTTCGAGGTGGCCCGCGAACACGGACTGCTCGACGAGTTGCGTGAGCAGCTCGGCCAGTTCGCCGACGCCCTACATGAGAACCACGAGCTGCAGGTGTTCTTCTTCTCCCCCTACTTCACCACCCGCGAGCAGCAGGACGCGCTCACGCGCATGCTCTCGGGAGCCGACGAGCGTTTCCTGAACTTCCTGATGCTGCTGATCGAAAACCACCGGATGCCCGTGATCTTCCGTATCAGGCGCGAGTACGAGCGGCTGTGGGAGGAGCACAACAGGGTGCTGCCCGTGGAGATCACCAGTGCGATCGCCCTAGACGACGCGACCACCGGCGAGATGGTCGAGAGCATCGGCCAGAGCACCGGACGCAGGGTCGCGCTTTCGAGGCGCGTGGACCCCGACATCATCGGGGGCATCGTGGTGCGCGTCGGCAACTCGATCCTCGACGCCTCAATCCGCAACCGACTGGAGCAGCTGCGCAGGCACGTTGCCCAAGGAGCCTCATAGGAGAGACATGCAGATCAACCCCGACGAGATCACGAGCATCCTGAAGAGCCGCATCGAGGGCCTCGGCGCTGGCGCGGCCGAGCTGACGGAGGTCGGCACCGTGCTGTCGGTCGCCGACGGCATCGCGCGCCTGCACGGCCTCGAGAATTGCCTCTCCTCCGAGCTGCTCGAGCTGCCGCACGGAGTCACCGGCCTGGCCCTGAACCTCGAGTCCGACAACGTCGGCGCGGTGCTGTTCGGCGAGTGGGAGCG
>DATMPY010000198.1:0-2162 GCA_035566955.1 Solirubrobacteraceae bacterium
ACTCCCCTCTCCCCCCGCACCAACCGTCTGCGTGAACGCCTCCTCGGCCATGTTCAGCATCCCGTCCACGTTGAGCCTCCACACCGCCCCCCAACCCTTCGCGGCGATTCCCTCGGCGGGCGTGAAGTACTGGCCCCCCGCGTTGTTCACCAGCACGTCCAGGCGCCCCCAGCGCTCCAGCGCCCCGGCCACCAGCGCCCGCGCCTGCGCGCGGTCGCGCACGTCGCCTCTCGCCCAGCTTGCCCGCTCCCGCCCGATCTCCGCGACCGCCTCCCGCAGGGGCTCCTCCCGGCGGCCCACCACCGCCACCCTTGCCCCGCAGCGCGCCAGCTCGATCGCACTCGCCATACCCAGGCCCGTGCCCCCACCCGTCACTAGCGCCACCCTGCCCTCCAGTAGCCCCGCGGCGAAGACCTCAGACTCCCCGATCCCGCTCTCCGCTCCGCTCGCCACGTTCGCGATAATAGGGGCAGGGGGCACATCCGTCCCCGCTCCCCGCTAGGGTTTACCCGTGCCCCATCGGCCCCGCCGGCCCTTTTTGCCCCTGGCCATCGTCGTGTTGCTCGCCCTCGGCGACTACCTGCTGTGGAACTGGTCGTTGGGCGCCAACCACGACATCGTCGCGCTCGTCTCCGGCATGACCCTGATCCCGCTGCTCATCGCTCTCGTCTGGCTGCTGGTGCTCGCCGTCGCCCACCTCATCGCCCGCACCGCCCAGCGCCCCCGGATCGGTGCACATGCCGGTCAGCGCCCCCACCGCTCCCCGGCGGAGCTGGACGGTCGCGGTAGGGCGCAGGACGGCGGCTCCCCCGCCGCCTCCCCGTCCTCGAAGATCGCCGCGTGAAGCGCCGCTGGATCGCGCTGCTCGCCCTCTGCGTGCTCGCCGGCCTCGCCCTTGGCGCGTATGTCTATGCGCGCGACCGCACCGGCTCCATCTACCACCCCCACGCCCGTTTTGTGCCCGAGGCCAACCCCGTGCTGCCCACCCGCGGCCCCGAACGCTTCGCCTGGCCGATCTACGGCTACACCAAGGACCACACCCGCTACTACCCCGCCTCCCCCAGCGTGCACCCGCCGTTCAAGCGCGTGTGGGCCCACGGCGGGAGCGCCCTACGGGAGTTCCCGCCCGTGCTCTCGGAAAACCGCATCTTCCAGCTCACCGACGACGGGACCCTCAGCGCGGTCGACAAGTGGGACGGCAAGATCCTCTGGAGCAGACGCCTCGGCGCGCTCTCCGCCGCCTCCCCCGCGGTCTCCGGGGACACCGTGTATGCGATCGTGCTGCTCCGCTCACCCGGTGCCCCCGGTGGAAGCGTGAGCGCGGTGAACGCCGCCACCGGAGCCGTCCGCTGGTCGCGGGCGCTGCCCAGCCGCGCCGAGTCCTCGCCCCTCTACGACAACGGCAGGATCTTCTTCGGCTCCGAAGACGGCACCGTCTACGCGCTCGATGTCCGCACCGGGCACACCGTGTGGACCTACCATGCCGCCGGCGCCGTCAAGGCGAGCCCCACGCTGAGGGACGGGGTGCTCTACTTCGGGGACTACTCCGGCCACGTCCAAGCGATCAGCGAGCGCACCGGCCGGCGCTTCTGGCTCGCCGGCTCCGAAGGCACCCTGTTCGGCAGCGGCACCTTCTACTCCACCCCTGCCGTCATCTATGGCCGCGTCTACCTCGGCAACACCGACGGGCGCGTCTACGCCTACGACGCCGCCACCGGCCGCCTCGACTGGGCCTACCAGACGGGCGCCTACGTGTATGCGTCCCCCGCCGTCACCGACGCCCCCGGCCTCGGCCCCACCGTCTATATCGGCTCCTACGACGGCAACTTCTACGCGCTCAACGCCCGCACCGGGCACGTCGACTGGACCTATGACGCCGGCGGCAAGATCTCCGGCTCGGCCACCATCCTTGGGCGCATCGTCTACCTCGCCGACCTCGGCACCCGCCGCACCTACGGCCTCGGGATCTCCACCGGGCGCGTCGCCTTCACGATGGACACCGGCTCCTTCGACCCCGTGATCAGCGACGGCAAATGGGTTTACCTCACCGGCTACACCGGCCTCTACGCCCTCGCCCCAACCAACTGACCGTCCCGCGCGTCACGGTGGGCCCGCCACGGTCCGCACGCCAAGCAAGCCGTTGCTTTAGGTGCTCGGGCCGT
>DATMPY010000199.1:0-7107 GCA_035566955.1 Solirubrobacteraceae bacterium
GGCCGCGCTCCCATGGAGGGATCCCAACCCTTCTCGACCAACATCTCCTTGGCCTCCTCGGACAGCTCGAGTTGGAGCTCGCGCTCGGCCATCGACTCGCGGATCCGCGTCAGCAGCAGCTCGACGATCTCCTTGATCTGGTCCTTGGTCAGCTTGTGGAAGACGATCACCTCGTCGATCCGGTTGAGGAACTCGGGCCGGAAGACCTTCTTCAGCTCGCCGGTGATCCGGTTCTTCATGTCGTCGTAGGTGATCCCGGTCTCGTCGTCGGAGACCGCGAACCCCAGCGGCGTGTTGCGCGCTATCTCCTGGGCGCCGATGTTCGACGTCATGATCACGATCGCGTGGCGGAAGTCCACGGTGCGTCCCTGGGCGTCGGTGAGGCGCCCATCCTCGAGGATCTGCAGGAGGATGTTGAAGACGTCGGGGTGGGCCTTCTCGATCTCGTCGAGCAGCAGCACGCAGTAGGGCTTGCGCCGCACGGCCTCGGTGAGCTGGCCGCCCTCGTCGTAGCCGATGTACCCAGGGGGGGAGCCCACGAGGCGGGAGACGGCGTGCTTCTCCATGTACTCGGACATGTCGATCCGCACCAGCGCGTCCTCGTCGCCGAACAGGAACTCGGCGAGGGTGCGGGCGAGCTCGGTCTTGCCGACGCCGGAGGGGCCGAGGAAGATGAACGAGCCAGTCGGGCGCTTGGGGTCCTTGAGCCCGGCGCGCGAGCGGCGGATGGCCTTGGAGACGACCTCGATCGCGGGGTGCTGGCCGATCACGCGCTTGTGCAGTTCGTCCTCCATGCGCATCAGCTTCTGGGTCTCGGCCTCGGTCAGCTTGAACACGGGGATGCCGGTCCACATGGAGACGATTTCGGCGATCTCCTCTTCGCCGATCGCGGGCCGGTCGCCGGACTCGCCGGCTTCCCACTCTTCCTCGAGCTCGCGCTTGCGGTTGGTGAGCTTGCGCTCCTTGTCGCGCAGGGCGGCGGCCTTCTCGAACTCCTGGGCCTCGATCGCGGTCTCCTTCTCGCGCCGGGTGGTCTCGATCTGCTCCTCGAGCTCTCTGTTGGCGGGGGGGGAGGTCATCGACTTGATGCGCATCCGCGAGGCGGCCTCGTCGATCAGGTCGATCGCCTTGTCGGGGAGGAAGCGGTCGGAGATGTAGCGATCGGCGAGTTCGGCGGCGGCGCGCAGGGCGTCGTCGGTGATCTGCACCTTGTGGTGCTGCTCGTAGCGGTCGCGCAGGCCCTTGAGGATCTCGCAGGTCTGGTCGATCGAGGGCTCCTCCACGCGGATCTGCTGGAAGCGGCGCTCCAGGGCGGAGTCGCGCTCGAGGTACTTGCGGTACTCGTCGAGGGTGGTGGCCCCGATCGTCTGCAGCTCGCCGCGCGCGAGGGCGGGCTTGAGGATCGAGGCGGCATCGATCGCGCCCTCGGCGGCGCCGGCGCCGACGAGGTTGTGGAGCTCGTCGATGAATAGGATGATGTCCCCGCGCTGGGTGATCTCCTTCATCACCTTCTTGAGGCGCTCCTCGAACTCGCCGCGGTACTTGGAGCCGGCGACGAGGGCGGCGAGGTCGAGGGTGTAGATCTGCTTGTTCTTGAGCAGCTCGGGGACGTCGGCGTTGGTGATCCGCTGCGCCAGTCCCTCGACCACGGCGGTCTTGCCAACACCGGGCTCGCCGATCAGCACGGGGTTGTTCTTGGTGCGCCGCGAGAGGATCTGCATGATCCGCTCGATCTCGGTCTCGCGCCCCACGCAGGGGTCGAGCTTGCCTTCGGAGGCGAGCTTGGTGAGGTTGCGCCCGAACTGGTCGAGCAGCTTGGAGGACTTCTTGCCTTCCGCGGGGCCGCCCGCGCCGCCGCCGCCGCTGGGCGCGCCGGCACCCTGGCCCTGGCGGCGCCCGGAGGGGCCGGAGAGCATGCGGATCACCTCGTTGCGGATCTTCTCGGAGTCGGCGTCGAAGTCGAGCAGGATGCGGGCGGCGACGCCCTCGTTCTCGCGCACGAGGCCGAGCAGGATGTGCTCGGTGCCGATGTAGTTGTGGCCCAGGGAGAGCGCCTCGCGCAGGGCGAGCTCGAGGACCTTCTTGGCGCGGGGGGTGAAGGGGATCTGCCCGGAGGTGACCTCCTCGCCGGAGCCGACGATGCGCACGACCTGGGCGCGCACGCGCTCCACGGTGATGTCGAGGCTCTCGAGGACCCGCGCGGCGAGGCCCTCCTCCTCGCGCAGCAGGCCAAGGAGGATGTGCTCGGTGCCGATGTAGTTGTGCTTGAGCGTGCGCGCCTCTTCCTGCGCGAGGACCACCACCTGGCGGGCCCGTTCTGTAAATCGCTCGAACATGATGCTGGTACGACCTCTCCGTCTACGCTGTAGGTGTCGGTCCGGTCCGCGGGGACGGTGATCCCTGGGTGGTTGGGGGCGGGTGGAAGGGCGGGTGGAAGGGCGGGTGGGCCCTTAATCTCCTCTTCGTCGCAATCCGGGAGAAAGATGAGCCTCCGGGTCCCATCGCCGCCATAGGACAGTCTACCAACGGGCACCCCGGCGCTCCACCGGGAACCGCCGCGGGGAACGCTGTTCGGGGTTTCCTACGAGCGCATCGCCGGAAGCCGGGGAGCGCCGCGCCGGACTCTCTGCAAGCGCAGGGCCAGATCTTGCGGGTACTACGGCGTGAACGCTAGGAGCGCATCGCGGGAAACAGCACGACCTCGCGGATGGAATCGCGCCCCGTGAGCAACATCACGAGCCTGTCGATACCCAAGCCGACCCCGCCCGTCGGGGGCATCCCCTGCTCGAGCGCTTGCACGAAGGCCTCATCGTGGGGCATCGTCTCGGCGTCGCCGTCGGTCAGCGTGTCGATCCGGTCCTGCTCGCGGAAGCGCGTGCGCTGCTCGTCGGGGTCGATCAGCTCGCTGAAGCCGTTGGCGATCTCCATCCCTGCCGCAAACGCCTCGAAGCGCTCCACGATCCTGGAATCGTCGGGACGCTCGCGCGCCAGCGGCGAGAGCTCCTTCGGGTAGTCGACGACGAACGTGGGCTGTTCGAGGTTGGGCTCGACGCACTTGGAGAGCAGGTCGTCGGCCATTTGAAACCAGGCGAATCCCTCCGTCTTCAGCTCGAGGCCAACTCGTCCGATGCAAGCAGCCAACGCCTCGGCGGTGGTGGTCTCGGCGAGGTCGATGCCCGACGCCTCCCTGATCGCGTCGACGAAGCCGACCCGCTTCCACGGCGCGGAGAAGTCCAGCTCGCCGGCGTACCCGCTCGCCGCCGCGGCCGCGCGCACGATCGCTTCGGTACGCGCCATCGCGCCCTCGTAGTCGGCGTAGGCCTCATACCACTCGACCATCGTGAACTCCGGGTTGTGCTTGTGCGAGACGCCCTCGTTGCGGAAGTCCTTGCCGAGCTCGTAGACCCGCTCGAGGCCGCCGACGATCAATCGCTTGAGATAGAGCTCGGTGGCGATCCGCAGGTAGAGGTCACGGTCGAGCGCGTTGTGGTGGGTGATGAACGGGCGCGCCATCGCGCCGCCGTAGAGCGGCTGGAGGACGGGGGTCTCGACCTCGATGAAGCCGTCGCCGTCGAGCTCTGCCCGAATCGCCGAGATGATGCGCGCGCGGTCGATGAACAGCTGTCGGGAGTCAACGCTTGCGATCAGGTCTAGTTCGCGATGGCGGTAGCGGGTTTCCACGTCGGTCAAGCCGTGGTGCTTGTCGGGCGGCGGGCGCAGGGCCTTGGCGAGCACCTGGAAGCCCTCGACGCACAGCGAGACCTCGCCGTGGCGGCTGCGCATCGCCGCGCCATCGACGCCGATCAGGTCGCCGAGGTCGAGCGAGGTGATCAGCTTCAGGCGCTCCTCGCCGAGCACGTCCAGACGTGCGTGCAGCTGGATCTTGCCGCTGCGGTCGACGAGGTCGAGGAAGGCGGCCTTGCCCGAGCCGCGCCGCGCCGCCAGCCGCCCGGCAACGCGGTGGCGCTCGTCTGTCTCCTCGCCCACCTGCAAGTGCTCGTAAGCCGCGAGCACCTGCGCGATCGACTCGACGCCTGGAAAGGAGTGCGGGAAGGCGCTCGGGTCGGACGCGGCGATGCGCTCGCGCTTGGCCCGCCGCTCGGCGATCAGCTCGGGCAGGCCGTGCCGGTGGCCCTCCTCGGAATCTCGCTCGCTGCCCGCGCCCGGCTCGCTCTCACGACCAGGCTCCCGCCCGGTGTCGTCTTCGGGCTCGTCGGTTCCGCTCACGGCGGGGAGGCTACTTGAGGCCGACGTCGATCTTGGTGATCTTGAGCTTGCGGGCGGGGCCGCGGGGGACCTGCACGGCGACGGTGTCCCCGCGCCGGTGGCCGAGCAGGGCGCGGCCGACGGGGGACTCGTTGGAGAGCTTGCTCTCCTCGGGGTTGGCCTCGGCGGAACCCACGATGGTGTACTTCACGGACTTGCCGGTCTTTTCGTCCTTGACGTGCACCACGGAGCCGACCTGGACCTCCTCGGTGGAGAGGTCCTTGGAGTCGATCACGGTGGCCATCCGCAGCTTCTCCTGGAGCTGGGCGATCTTGCTCTCGAGCATGGCCTGCTCGTTCTTGGCGTCGTCGTACTCGGAGTTCTCGGAGATGTCCCCGAACTCGCGGGCCTCCTTGATCCGTTCGGCCACCTCGCGGCGGCGCTCGGTGGAGAGCAGCTCGAGCTCGTCTTTGAGCTTCTCCAGTCCTTCGGGGGTGAGGATTACGTCCTTGGGCATGTTGACGCTCGCTCGCGGGATCGGGTTGAGTCGGTGACGAGTGGTGTCGAGTCGGGTCGATGACGCACACAAAGCCCGACGGGGATCGGGGCTCACTGGCGCAGCTCCGCCGGGCCCCGCCCGCCGCGCTCGCGGCCTGGCGGACTGCAGCGAGCGCAGCAGTATAGCGAGGCGTCAAGCGGCCCCGCCCAATCCGGCAACATCCCGAGGAGATGACCCGTGGCGATCAGGCGGCAAGCGCGGCGGACGGGCTGTCCTCCCGCTCCAGCCCAAGCAAACGGCGGGCCTCGGCGATCGTGGGGCTGGCCTGCAGGGACTCTTGCAGGCGGGTGATCTGTGTCCGATCGAGGCCCAGGCGGGGGAGGTACCAGGGGTAGAACTTGCGCAGGTAGCGGGCGGCGCGCTCGGCCCCGAGGTGCTCGACGGCGCGCGCGATGACCCAGTCGAGCTCGGCGCGAACCTCGGCGGGGGTGGGGTGGAAGCGAAGCCCGTCCGGCCCGCCCATCCCGCCTGCCCCACTCATCTCGACGGCCCCACCGATCTCGGCGGCCCCACCCATCTCGACGGCCCCACCAATCTCGACGGCCCCGTCCATCCCGCTGGCGCCGTCCATCCCGCTGGCGCCGCGCACCCCACCGGCCCCACCCACGAGCTCCTCGAACAGCCACGGGTTGCCGAGGCAGCCGCGGGCGAGCATCACGGCGGCGACCCCGGTGCGGGCGAAGGTGGCGCGGATCCCCTCGGCGTCGTTCATGCCCCCGGTGAGGATCACGGGGGCGGGCAGCGACTCGGCGAGGCGGGCGGCGAGGGGGTAGTCGGGGACGCCCTTGTGGTGCACGGCCGCCGAGCGAGGGTGGAAGGCGATCGCGGCCACGCCGGCTTCCTCGACGAGCCGGTGGGCGAGCTCGAACCCGGAGGTGTCCCCGGGGCGCTGGCCGGAGCGGAGCTTGACGGTGACCGGCACCCCCGCCGCACGCGTGAGCTGCGCCCCACCGTTGACCCCGCCCGCGCCGCGCGCATCGGCGCGTTCGCCGGCCCGCGCGCCAGCTGCTTCGGCCGCGCCCTCCACGGCGGCGCGGGCGACGGCGACGGCGCGGGCGGGGTCGGCGAGCAGGGCGGCGCCGGCGCCGGTCTTGCAGACCTTGGGCACGGGACAGCCCATGTTGAGGTCGATCGCGTCGGCCCCCGCGGCGACCACGGCGGCGGCGGCGGAGCGCATCACGGCGGGGTCCTGGCCGAAGAGCTGGATCGAGGTGGGGCTCGCGGTGCGCTCCTCGGGGTGGATGCGCAGGAGCTCGCGACAGGTGCGCTCGTTGCGATAGTGGATCGCGTAGCTGGAGACCATCTCCGAGACCGCCATCCCCGCGCCGTAGCGCTTGGCCTGGAGGCGCACGAACCAGTTGCCGATCCCCGCGAGGGGGGCGAGCAGCACGCGATTGGGTACCCGCAGGGGCCCTAGCTCCCAGGGATCGGTCAGGCGGGGGACGGACATCGCCCCATTATGGCCCGCAACAGATACTGAAGAAAAAGTTCCGTATGACCATGGTTTGACTCAGTGTGAAAAGAGCACATTCATCGCCCCGCCAATCCCTCGAACAAATCATCAAAAAAAAGAGCTGCGTATAACGATAGTCAGACGCAACTTTTAAAAAGACATACGCAACCTCCGACCGGCTGTCGCGGACTACATTTCAAAACGTGCGTGTAACCATGGTGGGACAGGGGTTTGAAAAAACACCTTCACTCGCCAACCCCCCTTTGGGTGTCTCTTTTGGGATCGTCCGCGCGGGTTTGGGGGGCAACCGGGCGTTGTGCGCCCGGGGCTTCCATGCCCCGCGTCCAGGCGGCGGCGCAGTCCGCGCTCCGACGTACAGGCGGCGCGCATTCCGCGCTCCGAGTCACCGCATACCACGCGGGCCCAACCGGGCGACACCGCATCCCCACAGAAGCCGGCGGGGACAACACCATCCATCCCGCATGGGCAACACCGCGAAACCGCATCCTCAGAAGCCGGCGGGGGGCCCAGGACGACACCGCATCCCCTCAGAAGCCGGCGGGGGCCCAGGATGACATCTGCATTCGCGCGCCCGCGCGCGTGAAGCTGCCCACGCCAGCCAGCGTGCGTGGCGGTGCGCGGCGCGGCACCCCCACGCGGCCATACGCGGCCCGGCACCCCCACGCGGCCATGCGCGGCGCGGCACCCCCCCGCGGCCACGCGCGGCGCGGCACCCCCCCGCGGCCATACGCGGCCCGGCACCCCCACGCGGCCATGCGAGGCGGGCACCCCCGCGGCCACGCGCGGCGCAGCACCCCCACGCGGCCATGCGAGGCGGGCACCCCCGCGGCCACGCGCGGCCCGGCACCCCCACGCGGCCATGCGAGGC
>DATMPY010000200.1:0-18333 GCA_035566955.1 Solirubrobacteraceae bacterium
GCCCCAGGGCGACGATCACGTCCGTACGCTCGAAGCGCAGGACACGGCTGCGCTCGCGGTCGTCCCGGCACGGCACCCGGTCCTGGGTGAGCGCGGAGTGCAGGTATATCACGTGCGGCATCACGGTGGCACCGATGATCCCCACCGCGAGGTAGAGGCTGCCGGAGCCCGCCAGATGCGGCACGAGCCCGCCGAAGGACTCCCGCGCGGAGGGGCCGATATGCAGCGTCTCGTAGAGGAAGCCGAGGAAGATCACGCCGAGCAGGGCGGTGATCGCGAGCTCGAAGCGGCGGTAGCCGCGGCGCTGCAGGCCGAGGATCACGAAGGCGATCACGCCGGTCATGAGGCCCGCGGTGAGCAGGGGCACGCCGAACAGCAGGTTGAGACCCAGCGCGGCGCCGACGAACTCGGCGATGTCGGTGGCCATCGCCATGACCTCCGCCTGGACCCACATGCCCCAGGCGAGAGGGCGGGGGTAGGTGGCGCGGAACAGCTCGGGGAGGTTGTGGTCGGTGATCACCCCGAGCTTGGCGGAGAGATACTGGATCAACATCGCCATCAGGTTCGCCACGAGCACGACCCACAGCAGCAGGTAGCCGAACTGGGCGCCCCCCTGGATGTTGGTGGCGAAGTTGCCGGGGTCCACGTAGGCCACGGCGGCGACGAAGGCGGGGCCGAGCATCGCCAGGGTGGCTCGCAGGCGCCCGCGTTCGAGCAGCCGCTCCAAGGGGCTCGGGGCGAGGATCCCCTCCAGGACGGGGGCCGCCTGGGGCTGGGCGCTCACGAGCCCACCGCCGAGTGCTCAGACCCGGGAGGTCCATCCGAGGCGGCCCGCTCGCGCTCGGCCTCCAGCCCGGTCTCGACGCGCATCGCGCGGGCGAGCTGGCCGCCGATCGTGTGCTCGCGCGCGCCGAAGCTCACGAACAGGGGCCCCCCGAAGGGCTGGCGGTCGCGCACCTGGAAGCGGTCGCCCGGGGAGATCCCCCGTTCGGAGAGGTAGCGGAGCATCTCGGGGTCGGAGTCGGACACCCGCACGAACACCCCGCCCTCCCCGGGCTCGAGGCTCTCGAGGCTCTGGGTCTCCGGCTCGCGCAATTGCAGGTCGGCGCTCGGGATCGGGTCGCCGTGGGGGTCGAGGGTGGGGTCCCCGAGCTTGGCGGCGATCAGCTGCTCGAGCTCCTCGGAGATCACGTGCTCGAGCACCTCCGCCTCCTCGTGCACCCGGTCCCACGGCATCTCGAGGGTCTCCGCGAGGAACAGCTCCAGCAGGCGGTGGTGGCGGATCACCTCCAGCGCCACCCTGCGGCCATGGGCCGTGAGGTGCACCCCGCGATAGGGGATGTGGGTGACGAGGCCAAGCTCCTCCAGCTTGCGCAGCATCGCCGACACCGAGCCCGCCGTGATCCCCAGCCGCTCGGCGAGGGCGTTGGTGGATACTGGCTCATCCCCGCGGGATTCCAGGGTGAAGATGGCCTTGCAGTAGTCCTCGACCGCGGAGGACCTCGTCAGTTCTTGGGCTGCCACGAAACAAATCTTATGGCATGCCAAATCTTTTGTCAAGGCGCGTCCAGACCCTCGATGGGGGGCGGCGAAAATGCAGGCGCACCGCGCGGGGGGGCAACTTTTAGGAAAGATGCGTTCGGTGAATCGCGAGTACGAGCTGCAGACCCACCGGGTGGAGGACCGCCACTGGTGGTACCGCGGGCGCCGGCGGGTGCTGGAGCGCACGATCGATCGCCTCGGGCTGCCCCCGGGGGCGCGCATCCTCGACGCGGGGTGTGGCAGCGGGCGCAACATGGTGGACCTTGCCCGCCACGGACAGGTCACCGGGGTGGAGCTCTCGGAGGCCAGCGCGGCGCTCGCCCGTGGCCGCGACGTGGGGGAGGTGGTGGAGGGGTCGGTGCTGGAGATGCCCTTCGCCCCCGACTCGTTCGACCTCGCGGTGTGCCTCGATGTGATCGAGCATCTCCAGGACGACCGCGCGGCGCTGCGCGAGCTGCGCCGGGTGCTCGCCCCGGGGGGGGTCCTGCTGGTCACGGTGCCCGCCTACCAATGGCTGTGGAGTGGCCACGACGTGATCAACCACCACCACCGCCGCTACAACCGCGAGACCCTCGAGCGGGCCGCGCGCGACGCGGGGTGGGAGTGCGCGCGCGCCACCCACTTCAACTCCCTGCTGCTGCCCGTCGCGATCGTGCTGCGCGCACTCGACCGCCTCCACACCCGCGCCACCGAATCGAGCCTCGACCTGTGGGTGCCCCCCGCCCCCCTGAACTGGGCGTTGCAGCAGCCGCTCAACCTCGAGGCCGCCATGATCGCCCACGGCGGGGGCATCCCGGCCGGGCTCTCCCTGCTCGCCGTGCTGCGGTAACCCCCCAACGGCCCGCGGGCAGGTGGCGATGGGTGGCGAGGGAGCGTTGGGGCGTCAATCGGGGGGCGTCGAGACGTAATCCCCCTTCGCCCGAACGTATAACTATAGCAGGACGGATCCGCGGGGGTATGAATTTGGGATCGTCCGCGCGGCGGGCCTCCGCAACCCATGCGCGCGGGGGCGGGGCCTCCTACCCCGCCGCCGGGTGCATCCGGAACGTCCACGCCCGGTTCGCCAGGAACGTGAACACCACCACGATCCCCGTCGCGCACGCCTGCCCCAGCAGCTTGTCCATGCCCGCGTCGTGCACGAACACGAACACCAGCCCCAGGTTCGCCACCAGGCCGCACCCCTGCACCACGAACCATCGCACCGGCGTCAGCGCGTCCCCCACGTGCCCCCGGAACGTCCAGCGGCGGTTCCACAGGAAGCCGTTCACGGTCCCCACTGCGAACCCGATTGCCGACGCCGCCAGGTACCACATCCCGAACCCCTTCAGCAGCACCGTGTACACCACCAGGCTCAACACGGTGTTCGAGACCCCCACGATCCCGAACTTCACGAACTGCCCCGCCATGGTGCTCCCAAGTCCCGCCTCCGGTCCATCCTCCACCGCCCCGAGCCGAGCCTTGGCCGTGTCCTCTACTCTTTGCATGCCGCAACTTAACCAGCTTTGCAAGGTCCCATGCCCGAGTCCCCGCCCCGCTCCCCCACCCTCCTCAGCGTGGTCGCCCCTGTGTACAACGAGGAGGAGCTCGTCGAGCGCTTCGTGCGCCGCGCGTGCGCCGCCGTGGCCGACTACACGTTCGAGCTGGTGCTGGTCAACGACGGCTCCACCGACGCCACTCCCGAGCTGCTCGACCGCATGGCCGCCGAGGACCCCCGCATCAGGGTCATCCATCTCTCGCGCAACTTTGGGCACCAGGCCGCCCTCACAGCGGGCCTCGAGCACGCCGTGGGGAACGTTGTCGCCATGATCGACGCCGATCTACAGGACCCCCCGGAGCTGATCCCCACGATGGTCGCCCGCTGGGAGGCGGGGGCCGACGTGGTCTACGCGGTGCGCAAGCAGCGCGTGGGCGAGACCGCTTTCAAGCTCGCCACGGCCTCGTGGTTCTACAAGCTCTTCGACAAGCTCGCCCAGGTCGACCTCGAGCCCAACTCCGGCGACTTCCGCCTGCTCGACCGCCGTGCCCTCGACGCCCTGCTTGCGATGACCGAGCGCTCCCGCTTTCTACGCGGCATGACGGTGTGGGTTGGCTTCACCCAGACCGCGGTCCCCTACGAGCGCGACGCCCGCCACGCGGGGGAGACGAAGTACACGCTGCGCAAGATGCTCCGCTTCTCACTGGACGCGATCGCGTCCTTCTCCCATCTCCCCCTCCAGCTCGCCACCTACGTGGGGCTGCTCTCCGCGGGCCTCGCCTTCATCGCGATCCCCGTGGTGGTCGGCCTGCACTTCGCCGGGTCCTACCTCCCTGGCTTCGGCTCGCTGACGATCGCTATCCTCCTGCTCGGCGGCATCCAGCTGATCGCCCTCGGGGTGATCGGGGAGTATGTGGGGCGCATCTACGACGAGGTCAAGCACCGCCCCCTCTACATCGTCCGCGACGAGCGCAACCGCCCGGAGGAGCGCGAGGGCTCCCTCGCCCCCATTGCCCGCGCCGGGCTCCCCGCCCGGCCGCCCGAGCGGATCGGGTGATCCGCTCCCAAGCCCCCTCCCGCCGGGGCGTCCCCGAGGAGGCCCTCTAGCATGGAGCACCGCCAGGAGCGCATTCGGCTGGAGACCCCCCGGCACCGCATCGAAGGTCTCATCACCCTCGCGCGCGACGGCTACCGCAGCCGCGTCTCCGATCTCCTCAACGCCTCCGAGCGCGACTTCCTGACCCTCACCGACGTCTCCCTCGAGCCCCTCTCCGGCGGGCCCATCGAGAGCCACCCTTTCCTCGTGGTCGCCCGCCGCCACATCGTATTCGCCGTGTCCCCCCTGGAGGAGGAGCCCGAGGGGTAGCCCCACGGGGACGGCGGGGGGGTCGAGCCGAGGGTCCGTGGGGTTGGGCTGTGAGGTCCGGTGGACCGCCGTGGGTGGCGCTGAGGGTCCGTGGGGTTGGGCTGTGAGGTCCGGTGGACCGCCGCGGGTCGCGCTGGGGTCCGTGGGGTCGGGCTGTGAGGTCCGGTGGACCGCCGCGGGCCCTTGCTGGTTGCGCCCGGTTCGACCGGATGGAACCGTATCTTTGGCTGCTTGGCCACGGACACCCCCATCAGGCTCCTCCACCTCGCGGATCTCCACCTCGACCGCCCCTTCGTCGGGCTGCCCCTGGATGAGGCCCGCGCCCGCCGGCGCGAGCTGCGCGAGGCCCTGGAGCGCTGCCTCGCCCTCGCGGTGGAGCGCTGCGTGGACGCGGTCACCATCGGGGGGGATCTGTGGGAGGACGAGCATGTCACCCCCGACACCCTCCACTGGGTCGCCCACCGCCTCGGGGAGCTCCGCCTGCCGGTGGTGCTCGTCGCCGGCAACCACGACCCCCTGCGCCCGGGCGGGCCCTACCGGCGGGTGTCGTGGCCGGAGAACGTCCACCTCCTGCCCCCCGACACCGGCCTCCAGCCCCACGACCTCGGGGAGCTCTGCGTATGGGGCATGTCCTGGGGCGCCGCCCCCCTCGGCGCCCGCGCCCTCGAGGACTTCGCCGCGCCCCTCGACGGGCGCGCCCACGTGCTGCTGCTGCACGGCACGGCCGGGCCCGCCGCCTTTCAGCCCGGCGCCCACTGCCCCTTCACCGCTCGCGCTGTCCGCGCCGCGGGGTTCCTCCTCTGCCTCGCCGGGCACATCCATGCGGGGGGGGTCCGCGACGAGGTGGTCGTCTACCCCGGCTCCCCCGAGCCCCTCGCCTGGGATGAGACGGGCCGGCACGCGGTCGCGATCGTGGAGCTCCCCCCCGCGGGGCCCCCACGGGTGGAGCTCGTGGACGTCAACCGCCGTCGCTACTCCGAGGTCGTCGTGGACTGCCACGGTGCCGCCTCGAGCGCCGACCTGGAGGGGGCCCTGCACGGCGCCCTTGCGCGCGCTCTCGGGCGCGCAGCCGCAGCACCGGATGGTGCCCAGACCGGCCCGCGACCGGAGAGTGCGCAGGCCGGCCCGCGACCGGAGGGCGCCCAGGTCAGCCCACCGCCGGACGGTGCGCGAACCACCCTGCCGCCGGGCGCTGAAAGCAGCGGCGCGACGCTCTGCCTGCGGGCAGCGTTGCGCGGGCGCATCGCCCCCGACTGCCGCGTGGACCTCGAGCACCTGCGCGCCACCGGCATCCGAGAGGGAGCCGGCGAGCTGGCGATGATCGATCTGCGCGACGAGACCCAGCCCGCATTCGATCTCGACGCGCTCGCCGCCCAGCCCACGGCGCTCGGGGCGTTCGTGTGCGAGCTGCGCGAGCGCATCGAGAGCTGCGACAGCCACGATCCCAGCGAGGCCTGGGAGCGCGCGCGCCTGGAGCTCGCCCTCGACCTCGGGCTGCGCGCGATGTATGGAGATGAGCTTGCGCATGTGCCCTGAGCGCCCATCCCTCCCACCCCTCGCATCGCCCTCCACACCGCCGCGGAGCGCGGAGCTTGCGCATGCGTCTTGAACGTCTCGACATCCGCGGCTACCGCCGCCTGAGGGGCAGCTACGAGCTCGCCCCCGGGCTGACTCTCGTGACCGGTCCCAACGAGTCCGGCAAGTCCACCCTCCACGACGCCCTCGTGCGCTCCCTCTTCGGGTTCTCCCCCCCCGAGCGCCGTCGCCACGGGGGGGACTCGCAGCGAGACGAGCGCGCCCCCTGGGGTGGGGGACCCTTCGGCGTGACCCTCCACGCCCGCGACCGCGAGGGCCACGTGGTGCTCGTGATCTGGGACTTCGCCCGCGACTTGGTGGAGCTCCAGGACGCCCTCACGGGCGAGTCCCTGCAACGGGAAAAGCCCAAGCAGAGCGGCGACTACGAGCTCGGCCAGCGGCTGGTGGGGATGACCCGGGAGGAGTTCCTCCAGGTCTGCTGCCTGCACCAGAACGCCCTCGGGGGGGTGCGCCCCAGCGACGAGCTGCGCGCCTCTCTGCAACGCGCCGTGGAGTCCGCTCCCGCCCCGGAGAAGATCGGGGTGCAGGGCGCCGACGAGCGCCTGCGGGGGCTGCTCTCTGGCATCGGCGTGCACGGCGGCCACTACCGGGAACTGCCCAGCGGGGAGCTCCAGCGGCTGATCGCCCGCGAGTCCGAGCTCGAGCAGGCGCTCGCCGCCGCTCGGGCCCAGCGGGAGGAGCTCGACCACATTGCCGCCAGCCTCGATCGCTCCCGCGAGCGCACGGCGGAGCTCGCGCGTGAGCGCCAACGGGCGCAGGAGTCCAGCGCCGGGCCTCCGCTGGCTGCGACCCCGGGAAGCGACCCCACAGGGCCAGAGGCCGACCCCGCGCGACTGGAAGGCGGCATAACCGGGCCAGAGGGCGACCCAGCAGGGCCAGAGAGCGATCCAGAGGGCGACCCCGTGCGACTGGGGGGCGACCCCACGGTGGCCCGCTTTCGCGAGCAGCGGGACGAGCTGCTCTCCCAACTCGCGCTCCCCGAAGCTCAACCGCGCTGGAACAGCGCCCTGCTGGCTGGCGCCCTGGCACTGGCGGCGCTCGCCGCGCTCGGAGCGGCGCTCGTGCACCCCGCGCTCGCCATGCTGCTGGTGGGCGCTGCCGGGTGCGTATGGGCGGCCCGCCCCCGGCCGTCCGGCGAGGAGCGCCCCGACCCGCTCGCAAGCTTCGGGGGGCGCTCCTTCGCAGAGCTCGACCAGATGCGCGTCGAGGAGGACGACCGCCTGCGGGCCCTCCAGGCGAAGCGCCTCGCCGAGCGGCTGGGCGCGCAGCGGGAGCTCGACATCGAGATCGCCGAGCTGCGGGCGGTGCTCCAGGAGCGTGAGACGAATCTCGCCGAACGCGAAGCGAATCTCGCCGACCCCGCTGACCTGGAGGTGCAGCTCGCCGAGACCCGCGCCCGCCGCGAGCGCCTGGAGCTCACGCGGGACGCGATCCGCATCGCCCGCGACGCCCTCGGGGAGGCCGCCCGGGATACCCACCGCCGGGTGGCCCCCCACCTCAACGAGGCCCTGCGCCGCGCCCTGCCGCGCATCACCCGGGGGCGCTACTGCGAGGCCGCGGTGGACGAGGACTTGGCGATCAGGCTCCACGCCCCCGAGTCCGGGGGGTTCGTCAGCGTGGAGCAACTCTCCCGCGGCACCCGCGACCAGGTGGCCCTGGTACAGCGCCTGGAGATCGCCCGCCTGCTCGACCCCACCGCGGGCCGCGCCCCGCTGCTGCTCGACGACCCCTTCGCCCACTTCGACCCCGAGCGCCTGCGGCTCGGCGCCGAGCTCCTCGCGGAGGTGGCGGGGCACCGGCAGGCGATCGTCTTCACCGAGAGCCCCGAGGTAGCCAGCCGCATCCGCGAGGCCTGCCCGGGGTGTGCCCTGATCGAGCTCCCCGACCCCGTGGGGGAGCGCCAGGTGCGCCAGCCCTCCGCGGCGCCACCGGCGAACGCGGCGGGCACGCTGGCGGGGATGTGAGAAACGGACCCATCCACGCGGCCGCGTGTCCGGCGCGGGGCGGAGCGCGTGTAGGCTACCGAGCGCGTGGGGTACCTCGGCCGACGAGTGCAAGTACGCTCGGGGAGTGGCCAATACGAGAACGCCCAGCTACTTTTAGGGAACCCACCAAACCCGAAAGGACCGCCTTGGCCCCCGACCTGTTGAGCACGATCCGCGGTGAACTGGAAGAGCGCATGGCAACCCTCCGCCCGCTCCTTGACGAGTACCACCGCCTGCTCACCGCCGCCGACACGCTCGCCGCGGTGGAAGCCGAAGCGGCGGCAGCCGAGGGGGCGGCAGCCGAGGGGGCGGCCAACGCGAAGAGGGCCGCGCGCGCGCGGACAGTCCCGGGCGCTGATACAGCCCCGGGGGAACCCGATGCCACGGGTACGCCACGGGCCCCCCGCACGTCCGTGGGCGGCCGCGGACGACGCAGATCCGCGGATGGACGTAGATCCGCGGATGAGGTGGGCGGCACGGCGGACGGACTGGGGGAGACGCCCACGGTCTTCGGTGTGCAGGCCGCCTCCGCCGTTGGTCCGGCGAGCGTGCGTACTACATCCACACCGGGGATCCGCCGGGGACGTGCTCCGCGCGGCTCAGCCGCGGGGGCGATCGCGCTTGCCGCCTCCCCACGCGACGCGATCGAACAAGCGGCCTCCCTCGCCGAGGCCATCCGCCAGGTTGCCCCGCGGCGAGGTGCAGTCGAGCGGGCCCCCTCCTCGATTGGGCGGAACGCCACGCAGGACGCGGCGATCAAGCGAAACCGCTCCGCGGCGGACGCGACCGAGCGCAACGCGAGCCCCACCGACGCGATCGAGCCACCGACCATGAGGTCCACCGCCGCGGCACGGCCCCGCGGGCGCAAAACCGCTCCGCGGGAGGCCGAGCAGGAGGCGATCCTCGCGGCCCTCGAGCACGGCTCACACACGCCCGGCGAGCTGGCGATGGTCACCGCCCTGAGCGCCGCGGGGGTCCGCACCAACCTCAGCCGCCTGCTGGCCCGCGGGGCGGTCACGAGAGTCAGGCGCGAGGGCAAGGCCGCCTACGCGCTCGCCCCCGTCTCCGCGCGGGCCTAGCGTCCCGGGCCGCATCGCGACGCGGGCCTAGCGTCCCCGGCCCCGCATCGCGATGCGGGGCTAGCGTCCCGGGTCCCAGTCCGATGGCACTCCCCGGCGCCTGCGCAACGCGTGACGCTCCCCGGTATCGGCCACGTGTTGCCCGTCTCTCCGCCACACGGTCGGCTCGCTTGCGGGGGACTACCTGCGGCGCGCGAGGAGGCTACTGCGGCGCGCGAGGAGGCTACTGCGCGTCGGGCCAGGCGGCGGCGCCCATGACGCCGTCGCCATCCTCGGGCCTGGGTCCCCCCACGGCGATGATGTCCAGTCCATCGGGGCCCGCCTCAAAGGCCCGCACGACCTCGGGCGCCACCCGCACCACATCCCACTGGCGGAGCTCCCGGACATCATCCCCGAGCAGCACCCGGCCGGATCCGGCGACCACGACGTACGCCTCCTCCTGCTCCCTATGGCTGTGCGCCACAGGGCTGCGCAGGTTCGCGGCATAGCGGAAGAGGCTGATCCCAAGGTCGCGCGAGTCCAAGTGCTTACGCGCGAACCGACCCTCGATCCCAGGGGCCCGATCGCCCACGGAATCCTCGATCTCGAGCAGATTTACGGTGACGAAGCGGGACATGGAGGCCTCCTTTGGCAGCGCGGATGGTGCTCTGATGGCGATGCGGCTTCCGTAAGCTATACCAGCGACGGCTCAGCCGAACCGCGCGGATCGGCCACCCACCCGCGGTGGTCCTTCCGCCCCACAAGCCGAATCCTGGGCCCGATCACCCCAGAAGCCGAACCCTCGAGGTTCGACCACCGGGCCTTGTTACACCATCGCCTCAGGAGCCGAACCCGGGGGTCCGACCACCGGGGCCTTGAGTACCGCCAACGGGATTCGAACCCGTGTTACCGCCGTGAGAGGGCGGCGTCCTAGTCCCCTAGACGATGGCGGCTCGTACGCGAGGTTCGAGGCTAGCAAACCACGCTCCCACGCAGTCGCCTACACGGGCGAGGCGCCAAGCTCCCCTCGGGTGCCCCAGGGGACGGGTCTGGAGAGCGGTGGGTTGCGATATCTTCGCCTACCACCGCGCGGATGTGGCGGAATTGGTAGACGCGCACGGTTCAGGTCCGTGTGGAGGTAACTCCGTGGAGGTTCGAGTCCTCTCATCCGCATCGTTTCAGGAATATGGCTTGTTAGAGCCAAAAGTCCGGCAAAGTCCGAACGAGAGCTTCGTGTAGTACATGGCTTTGCGGGGAAACGCGGTTCGAGTTCCCCAGGGTCGCGGAAGTGCTTCGCGCACCGAGCGTTCAGGAGATGTTCAGGTCGCCTGTGCCAATGTCGACCCATGCTCAAGAAAACGTCGCCGCTGCTGCTGATCGTTGGTCTTCTACTGGGGTCTGGCTGCGGCAGCAGCTCCTATGGACCGTCCCACTCGACCTCGTCCGCATCCGCCGGGGGAGCCGGCGCCCAGGAAGGTGGCGCTGCGCTGGCCGCTGACGCGAAGTCGGCCGCGACCGGCGACATCCCCGACACCCAGAACTTCTTGACGTTGAGGGTGCCGACCCTGCGCGTCTCGATGCTCTACCCGGAGGGCTGGACGGTGCAGGAAGCCGCGTCCCGCGTATCAATCACCGACAAGAACAACCTGGTGCGGATCTCCCTGTCGCGCGGCCCGGCTCCCACAACCGCGAGCGTTCGGTCTGAGCTGGTGGCGCTCAAGGGCTCGACCCCGACTCTGACGGCCGGCACACCTCAGGCGATATCGCTGAAGAGTGGGCCTGCTGTGAAGGCTACCTACACCACCCAGAGCGCGCCGAATCCCGTGACGGGCAAGCAGGTCACGCTCACCGTCGATCGCTATGTGTTGGCGCATGGCGGCCGCCTGGCCGTCGTCGATCTTGGCACTCCGGTAGGGGTCGACAACGTTGACGCCTACAAGCGGATGATCGAAAGTTTCAAGTGGCTGTAAAGAGCCTCTACGTAGAGCCCGCCGAGGGCGCGGAGCTCCTCCACTGGGGCGCCCTGGAGTGCCACGATGTCTTCAAGATCTACCGTTCGGGACCGGTGGAGACCGTGGCTTTGCGGGGCCTTGACCTGAAGATCGAGCCGGGCGAGCTGGTCGCGATCCTGGGGCCCTCGGGCTGCGGCAAGAGCACCTTGCTCGCTCTGGCCGCGGGCTTGGATGAGCCCTCAGCGGGCGAGCTTCGCGTATGGGGCCGCTCGCTCGGACGCCTGGACGAGGCCGAGCTCGCCGCCTTCAGGGCGCGGGATCTCGCAATCGTCTTTCAGAGCGAGAACCTCTGGCGTGCGCTGTCCGCCCTGGAGAACGTGGCGATCTCGCTGCGGCTTGCCGGTCACCGCGATGCAGAGGCTGCTGCCGCGCAGAGCCTCGCGGCCTTCGGACTCGGCGAGCGCGGATCCCACCGGGCGGGGGCGCTGTCGGGTGGCGAGCAGCAGCGCGTGGCCATCGCCGCGGCTGCGGCACGGCGCGCGCGCCTCGTGCTTGCCGACGAGCCGACCGGCGAGCTCGACCGGCACAACGAGGAGATCGTGCTCGAGGCGTTGGAGAAGCTCTGCCGGGACTACGACAGCACCGTCGTCGTCGTCACCCACTCCGAGCGCGTGGCCGCTCGCGCCGAGCGCGTGATCGAGATGCACGACGGGAAGGTGCTGGCGTGAGTAGCGGCCCCGCGAGCGTGGTTAGGGCTCCGACCTCGCTGATCGCCTGTAAAGGGGTCAGCGTCGCCTACGGTCGCGGTGACGCGCGCGTCACCGCGCTTGCGGATGTCGATGTGACCGTTCACCCCGGAGAGCGGTTGGCCCTATGGGGTCGGTCGGGCTCGGGCAAGACCACGCTGCTGCACGTCCTCGGCGGTTTGCTCGTGCCGAGCGAGGGCCGCGTGATGTGGAAGGCGCGAGAGCTCTCCTCCCTGGACGACGCCGCCCGCGGCCGTGCCCGCGCGGGAGGTATCGCCTATATCTTCCAGGGCTCCAACCTGCTGAGCCATTTCACGGCGTTTGAGAACGTGGCCTTCGCCCATGAGGTCAGCGCCGAGTCGGCGGACGCACAATCGGACGAGTCGGCAAAGGACGGATGGGCAAAGGACGGGTCCGCAAATGCGGACGGGTCGGCGAATGCACAGACGAGCAGGTCCTCCGGCTACTCGCCGGAGGACCTGCTCGAGCTGGTCGGCCTCTCCTCCAAGCTGGACGCGCTGCCCGGTGAGCTCTCGGGCGGCGAGGCTCAGCGCGTAGCCATCGCCCGCGCGCTGGCGCAGAGCCCTGAGCTGCTGTTGTGCGACGAGCCCACCGGCCATCTGGACTCCGATACGGCCGAGCGCGTCCTCGACCTGATCGAGGCGCTCCAGCGGGAGTTCTCCTTCGCCTTGGTGACAGCCACCCACGACGCGGGCGTCGCCGCTCGCGCCGGCCGTGTCGTCGAGTTGACCGACGGTCGCGTGGTGGGAGTCACGAGCCAATGACGAGCGCTGTGCGCCTCGCCGTCTCCTGGCTCCTGCGCGCGCCGGGGCGCTCGTCGATCCGCGTCCTGGTGCTGGCCGCCTCGGTGGCCCTGCTCGGAGGGATGCTGCTGTTCGTCGGCAACTCCCTGCGCACGGTCGCCGGCAGTGCCGTTCGCAGCGTGCCGCTCGATCTTCAGGGCCCCGTCTCCTCGTATGACCAGGCGCGCGCGGTGGCTGGCGAAGTTGCCCGACAGAGCGGTGTGCTGCAGGCCTCGCCGGCAGCGACCGCGCCATTGACCGGCTCGGAACATCGCGGCCCGAACGGCCTCACCAGCTCGGGGGCCGGGGCCGTGCTTGCGGTGCCGCTCGACTATGGCGCCCACATCCATACCTTCCGCTTCCTGCAGGGCGCGTTGCGTCCTGGAGCGGTAGTGCTCGACCAGCAGATGGCGGCCACGCTCCAGGCCCACATCGGCGATCGGGTGACACTCAATGCTCCCGGGCTCCGAGCATCGCAGACCTATCCGGTGTCCGGTGTCGCGCTGGTCACCGCGTCGGACAAGCTCTTCCAGCCCCTGAACCCTCAGCTCGGCCCGGCTCCCGCCCAGCCGCCGGCCAACGTGGCGATCATGCCGCTTCACACCTTCGCCTCCACGTTGGCGCGCGCGATCCCCACGATCAGCGCAGCCGGTACCGCCGCCAACGCCCAGCCGGGAGCGCAGACCGGGGTCCAGTGGCAGGTGCAGACGCAGCTCGACCCCGCGGCCCTGAGCACAGGCAGTCCAAGCGCGGCACTCGAACGCGCGACGCAGACGCGCAACCGGATCGAGCGCACGCTGCCCGGGCGGGTCCAGTTTGTCGACAACCTCTCGGAATCGCTGAACACGGCCGCCACGGACGCGCTCTACGCGGAGACGCTCTACATCATGCTCGCGGTACCCGGCGCTCTGATCGCACTCGGGCTCGCCTACTTGGCCGCCCTGGGTACCGTCGAGCGCGATCGCCGCGACCTCGCCCTCCTGCGCGCACGCGGCGCGCGGCGCCGGGACCTGCTGGTGTTGGCCGGCATCGAGAGTCTGATCCTCGGGCTCGTGGCCGGACTGCTCGGCACCGCCGCGGGGTTCGGCGCGGTCTCGACGCTCGTGGCGGGTGGGGCACACGCGAGTACTGGGCGAGTGCTGTCGATCGGCGCGATCTGCGTGCTGTTGGCTAGCGCCGGGGCCGGCGCGGCACGCGTCGGCGCGAGCCTGTCCTCGCTGCGGATGAGCGTCGCCACGGGCCAGCGGGGGACGCGCCGCGAGGGCAAGCCGCTCTGGCAGCGCCTGTACCTCGATATCGCCTGTCTGGCGATCAGTGGGCTGATCTACTGGCTGACTGCCAGCACGGGCTTCTCGGCGGTCGTCAACCCCGACTCCAACCCCACCCTGTCCCTGTCGGTGTACATGTTCTTCGCTCCGGCCCTACTGTGGGTTGGAGCCACGCTGCTGCTCGTCCGCCTGCGGGGACGCGCCCTCTCTTGGGTCATAGCCCGAGTTGTTCGAGGCCGCGCCATTGCCTCGCGCCCGCGCCTCTTCCTGCTGATCA
Source organism: Solirubrobacteraceae bacterium (assembly GCA_035566955.1). Lineage (GTDB taxonomy): Bacteria > Actinomycetota > Thermoleophilia > Solirubrobacterales > Solirubrobacteraceae > Palsa-744. Next base: position 14,068 of record DATMPY010000200.1, read on the forward strand.
GCGCGGGACGCCGTGGCGCGGCGATCAACCGCGGGCTCCTCGTCGTCGGGCTGCTGCTGGCCTTCGGTGTGAACCTGGGGATCTTCTCGGCCACCTACAACCAGCAGGTCAAGGTCGACGCGCAGCTCACGCTCGGCGCGGATGTGACCGCCACGGCAGCGCCCGGCGTCGCTTCGCAGCGCAACCTCGCCCGGCGGATCGCCGCCGTCCCCGGCGTCGCGGCCACGACTGGTGTCGAGCATTCATACGCCTACGTCGGACCGGACCTCCAGGACACCTATGGGATCGACGCATCCTCCTTCGGGAAGGCCACCTCGCTGCGCGACTCCTACTTCATCGGCTCGACCGCCCAGCAGGTGCTCGTCCGGCTGCGCTCGACTCGTGACGGGATCGTGGTCAGCAAAGAGACGATCACCGACTTCTCGCTTAGGAACGGGGACCTCCTGCGGCTGCGGGTACTCGACCAGCGAACGGGACAGTTCCACGTCGTCCCGTTCCACGTGGCCGGGATCGTCCAGGAGTTTCCCTCTGCCCCCAAGGACTCTTTCATGGTCGCCAACCTGAGCTACCTGGAGTCGGTGACCCACACGGGCGGACCCAACGTCGTGTTCGCCAAGGTCAACGGCTACCCCCCCGACGTGGCTCGTCGCGTGGCGGCCGCGACCAGCTCGCTGGGCACCAGGGTGGACAACATCACCGACCAGGGCGCTCGCACGAGCAGCTCGATCACGACGGTCGATCTGACCGGCATAAGCCACATCGAGCAGGCCTTTGCGATCGTCCTGGCGGCCGCGGCCATGGCCCTGTTCGTCGCTCTGGGGATCTCCGAGCGCCGCCAGGAGTTCGCCACGATGGCCGCCATCGGCGCCCCCCTGTCGCGGATCTCGGCGTTCCTGTGGACCGAGGCCGCGATCGTGCTGAGCGTGGGACTCGCGCTGGCCATCGGCCTCGGCTGGCTGCTGTCGGAGATGCTCGTCGCGATCCTCCAGCACGTCTTCGACCCGCCGCCCGATGCCCTGGCAGTCCCGTGGTCATTCCTCGCCGGATTGGCGGGCGCGGCGATCCTCGCCACACTGCTCGCAACGGCCCTCGCCACTCGCGGGATACGGCGCCTGCGACTCGGTGAGATCCTGCGCGAGCAGTAGCCCGCAACCCAGGTGACGAGCTCACCCTCCCGGACGCGCGCTCGGCGATACTTGCCCAATGCCCGGTGCGCTGATCCTGTTGGTGGAGGACGACCCGGAGCTGCGCGCGCTCGTCGGGCGCGGCCTCGAGGAGGAGGGCTTCGCGGTCAGTGGCGCAGGGACTGGAGCCGAGGCGATGGAGCGGATCTCCGCGCAGGCGCCGGCTGCGGTGATCATCGACGTGGGCTTGCCCGACGCCGACGGGCGCGATCTCTGTCAGGCGCTGCGGGCACAGGGGATCCAGTCCCCGGTGCTGTTCCTCACCGCGCGCGATGCACTGACCGATCGCCTGGCCGGCTTCGGGGCGGGGGGTGACGACTACCTCACGAAGCCCTTCTCGCTGGCGGAGCTCACGGCGCGCCTGCGCGCCGTCCTCAACCGGGCAGGTGTGGACGGCAAGGTGAGCGCCGCCGGTCTGAGCCTCGATCCGACGAACCATGAGGTCTCGTGCGGGGAGCGCAGCGTCCGGCTCACCCCCACCGAGTTCCGGCTGCTCGGCGCGCTGGCCGCGCAACCCGAGCGGGCGATCGGCCGCCGTGACCTGATGCGCGCGGCCTGGCCCGACGGTGCGGTCGTGCACGACAACACGATCGACGTCTACCTCGCGCGCTTGCGTCGCAAGCTCCGAACGCTCCCCGGCGCCCCGGCGATCACGACGGTGCACGGCGTCGGCTACCGCCTGCAATGAGGTTCCGCCGCATCACCCTCCGCACGAGGCTCACCGCGAGCGCCGTCGCAGGCTCGGCGATCACACTCGCCACGCTCATCACCGCGTTCAACCTGGTGCTCGATGCGCGCCTGCGCACGGACGCTGACAATCTCCTGCACGAGCGGGCGGCCACGGTTCTGCGCGGACTCGGCACGGTGGACGGACGCCTGTCGGTGATCGAGGCCCCCGACCAGGCCGCAATCGACGCGCAGACGTGGATATTCGCCGGGGAGCGCGCGCTGGAGCAGCCGGCCGGCGTCGACCCACGCAACCAGCAGGCGGCTCGCGGGATCGCACGGATGGGATCGGGTTTCACGACTGTGGACATGACCGATACCCGCCTGCATGCGGTCCCGGTGCGCCAAGCCGCGCGGCGGTTGGGGACGGTGGTCGTCGGCGCCTCTGTGGCACCCTACGAGAGCACCGCGTCCTCCGCGCGGCTGGGCTCCCTCATCCTCGGCCTGCTCACGCTCGCCGCGATCGCAGTGCTCTCGCGCTGGCTCATCAGCCGCGCTCTGCGTCCGGTCGCCCAGATGACCGCTCAAGCAGCCGATTGGGGAGAGCACGACTATCTCTCGCGCCGGTTTTTCTTCGCGGGCGAGCCCCACGACGAGCTGAGCGCGCTGGCCTCGGTGTTCGATGGTCTTCTCACTCGCCTGGCCCAGAGCCTGAGACGCGAGCAGCGCCTGACGGCCGAGGTCTCTCACGAGTTGCGCACGCCGCTGGCCAAGGTCCTCGCCGAGTCAGAGCTCGCAACGAGTCGCGATCGCCCATCGCGAGAGTACCGCGCCTCCCTAAAGCTGATCAGGAGCTACGCGCAGGATCTACAGCGTGTGCTCGAGACGCTGCTCGCCTCCGCACGCGCCGCGGTGTCCGGTGGGACGGAAGCCAGCGACGCACGAGCGTCTGCGCAGCGAGCAGCCGCGCCCCTGCACGAGACCCTGGTGGCACAGGGCAAGTCGATCGAGCTCGTGTGCACGCAGCCGCTGAGGGTGGCCGTCGAGGCCGATGTCGTGGAGCGTATTCTCTCGCCGCTGCTCGAGAACGCCGCCCGCTTCGCCCGAGAGCAGATCGTGCTCGACATACGAGCAGCCGACGGCGAGGTGGTGTTCGAGATCCGCGACGATGGCCCCGGCGTCGACCCTCGCGACCGGGAACGGATCTTCGACGCGGGCTTCCGCAACGCCAAACCGCACACCGAAACTCATGTCGGGGCGGGACTCGGTCTACCGCTCGCTCGTCGTCTCGCACGCGCCGCCGGTGGCGAGGTCGAAGCGAGAGTGTCGAGCGACGGAGCCAGTTTTGCCGTTCGTCTCCCCACCAGCTGAAGTTCTCCAAGTCAGCGCAGTTTCAGCCCCGTAAAGCTCCGACGTGTACCCCACGGCGCACTGCAACCTGGCTACTCGAACCAAGACGTTGGTGTTGTTGATTCGAGTGTGCTCCGATTGTCCGCAAACCCTGGCAGACAAAGCAGATCAGCGATCAACACGAGGCGGAAGGGGGGGGATTCGAACCCCCGGACGACGTTGCCGCCGTCAACGGTTTTCAAGACCGCCGCATTCAACCGCTCTGCCACCCTTCCGGGATGCCCTCCAAGAGGCTTCGCCAGATGCTACGCAGGTTCGTCCCCTGGCGTTGGCCTGTTCTTCGTAGACCGCCTGGAGTTGCGGCCCCGCCCTCGGGTCTCGCGCAGGGCGATGCTGAGGCTTTACACTGACCTCCCGACCTCCTGGAGAGGTGGCCGAGTGGCTGAAGGCACTCGCCTGCTAAGCGAGTATGGGGATTACACTCCATCGCGGGTTCGCATCCCGCCCTCTCCGTTTCGAGCCAGATTGGCTCTGTGAGCCAAGAACGAACGACCGACGAGACGGAGTGCTTGGCATCCTCACCCGGTTCTCGATCTCGGAATACCTTTCTCGAGACTTGCTCCTCGCGGTTGGCCTGCATTGCGGGAGCAGCCTGCTCGAGGATGCGGGGGGTGGGTTGCACGGTCACGATGCGGGCGCAGGGCTCTGAGAGCCGCGGTGGATGCCGTGAGGGCACTGGGAATCCGACCGATCGCTCCAACCCCCACGATCGCTCTCGACGCCGCACGACGCGGAGTAGACGATCTGGCGATGGTTCGCACATCCGATCCCCGTTCTGAAGTTCAGAATCCCCGGCTCGAGGGAGGAGCTTGCGCGGCACGCCGGGTGGCCTGTAGGCTGCGCCGCCAGTGAGCTCCGCGTCCCGGCCACTCGGAGATCGGCGGGCGTCCCGATCGCTCGGGGAGCGGTCCCCGCCTCGGGTCACGGTGGTGGGCTCCGCCAATGTGGATCTCGTAGCCCGCTGCGCGCGGCTGCCGCGGCCGGGGGAGACGGTCACGGATGCCCA
>DATMPY010000201.1:0-6455 GCA_035566955.1 Solirubrobacteraceae bacterium
AGGCCCCCCGTGTCCGCCACGATGCACGGGCACCCCGACGCCATCGCATCCAGCGCCACCAGACCGAACGGCTCGTACAGCGAGGGCACCACGCACAGGTCCGCGATCCGGTACAGCGAGTGCAGCGCGTCGTCCCCGATCCACCCCAGGAAGCCCCCGTGCTCCATCAGCCCCAGCCGCTGCGCCTGCGCCTTCAGCTCTGACTCGTGGGTCCCACTGCCCGCCACCAGGAAGCGCACGTTGCCCACCCGCTCGATCACCTCCGGCAACGCATCCAGCGCCAGCTGGAAGCCCTTCTCGTACACCAGCCGCCCCACCAGCACCACCAGGCGCTCCTCCGGCGCCGCGAACTCCGCCCGCAGCGCCCCCAGGTCGCCCACCGGGCGCAGATCCCGCGGGTCGATCCCGTTGGGGATCACCGTGATCCGGCTCTCCTCGATGTCGAAGATGTCCGCCACGTGGCCCCGCATGTAGTGGGAGCACACGATCACCGACTCCGCCCTCCCCGCCATCCACCGCTCCACCCCGTGGATGTGCGCCTGCGGCTCGTCCTCCACCCACCCCTGGTGGCGCCCGTGCTCGGTCGCGTGGATCGTCGTCACATACGGCACCCCCACCCGCTCCGCCAGCGCCGCCCCCGCGCGCGCCACCAGCCAGTCGTGGCCGTGCACCAGCTCGTAGCCGCGCCCCTCCGCCAGCTCCTCCCCCGCCGCCACCATGTCCTCGTTCATCCGCTCCACCCACCCCACGAAGCGGTCCAGGTCCCGCGGCCACCGCGGCTCCCGCACCCGGTACACGCTCACCCCCGCCCGCTCCTCCACCTCCAGGGAGTCCCCCGTGCCCCGCGTCAGCACGTCCACCGCCACCCCCTGGCGCACCAGCTCCTCCGCAAGCTTGCGCACGTGGCGCGCCAGCCCCCCCTCGATCACCGGCGGGTACTCCCAGGAGAGGATCAGCACACGGTCGCTCAAGGGTCCCACCCTATCTCTCCCGCTCGCCCCGCACCAAATCGAGCGGACCCCCAGAGCAGTCGGCTGCGATAGCCCAGGAGCGTGGTGCTCTGCTTTGCAGGCACCCCTTTGCTCCGCCTCCCCCCGCGGGCGCCCCAGCCGACTCCGCTCATTCGCGGGACCCCGCTGGCTGCGCTCCCTTCGTGGGGCGCCCTACCCCGCCGGCTCCACCCCTGCCTCGCCCGGCGCCTCCCAGCGGCCGACCGTGCGGCGTAGCTGGAAGTACGCGATCACCCCCGGGATGCTCGGCAGCCAGAACGCCAGCAGACGGTACGTCAGCACCGCCACCAGCGCCAGGCTCCCGCTCACCCCGAACGCCACGAATGCCCCGATCATCCCCCCGTCCACGCCCCCGATGCCCCCCGGCAGCGGCAGCAGGTTGGCGAGCATCCCCACGAAGTACGCCTGCACCAGCACCGCCGTCGGGGGCGCTTCCCCAAACGCCCGGAACGTCGCGTACAGCACCGCGATGTTGAACGCCCACCACGTCACCACCCCGAACAGCGCCCATTCCGGATGGCGCAGCTTGCTCATCGCGAAGCGCACCCCCCCCGACGCCGACGCCGGGCCTTTCGCCAGCCGCCCCAGCAGGCCCAGCAGTTTCTGGCTGATCCGCGACCGGTGCCGCGCGCCCATCCGCTCCAGCCGCTCCTCCAGGTCCTGCGGGACGAACGCGATCGCCAGGATCACAGCTAGCCCCACCGCCCCGATGATCGCCGGGATCATCGTGATCGCGAACGGGTTCGGTCCCGGGAACACCCCCGTGTACAGGCCCACCCCGCACACCACCAGCGCCACCATGTACACCCCGTACAGCAGCACCAGGAACGCGATCATCCGCTCCGCCACCTCCCTGGCCTCCATCCCCGAGCGCCGCAGCGACCACGCCGTCACCGCCACCCCCCCCGCGCCCCCCGCCGCGAACAGCCGCGTCGCCGCCAGCCCCGCCATCGTGATCTGGTAGCTGTGGCGCCACCGGATCGGGGAGCCCGGGGGCACGTGCACCCCCTGGAAGATCGCGATGTAGCTCGCGATCGACACCACCTCCACCGCCACCGCCACCGCGATCCACCACAGGTTGCCTTCGTTGAGCCTGTCCCACGTGTGCTTCACCCCCCCCAGTTGCGGCAGCACGAAGTACAGGAACGCCAGCGCCGCCAGCACGAACGCCGCGAACGCCAGCATCCGCCGCCCTGTGAGCCGCACCCGCAGGACCTCTTCGTGGGTCGGGTGCCCGCGGGTGGGCTCCCCGCCGGTCGGCCCAACCCGGGGCAAGTCCGCTTGGTTGGGCTCCGCGTGGGGTGGCCCCGCCGACGCAGCATGCTCCGGCGGCGCCTGCGCCGCGTGTGTGGGTTGCGGATGCCCGATCTGAGCTGTGTTCGCCTCCACCTCGCCCCCCGTCACCCCGCCCCGTGTGCCTTCGCCGCGAACGCCTTCGCCCCGTGCGCCCTCGCCTCGAGCCCCGCCACCCCGCGCGCCCCACGCCTCAGCGACGGGGCCGCCCACGGAGCCACGCCGCGCACCGCCAACGTGAGGGCTGCCCCCGCCAGCAGATCCGCCGCGTAGTGCTCCCCCAGGTACACCAGCGCGAACCCCAACGTGGCCGCATACGTCCAGCCCACCGCGCCCGCCACCGGCCCTGTCTCGGTTAGCAGCAGCGCGGCCATCACGGATGTAGCGAAGTGCAGCGAGGGCATCGCAGCCAAAGGATTGCCTCCGAGCACACTGTAGAGGGGGCTCCAGTTGTCTCCCCAGAACGACTCCCCATACTCCACCATCATCCGCCGTACCTCGATCGGCCGCCGCGGCGCCTGGGTGTCCTTGTTCGCAGTCTCCACACCACGCTCCGGAGCCGCCGCCGCGTACCACGGGGGCGCCGTCGGCAGCACCCAGTAGATCATCGCCCCGATGTCGAACACCGCGTACGTCAGCGCCGCCGCCCGGTCGAAGCGGCTGCGGTGGAACGCCAGGATGTAGGCCAGCGCCCCGTGCGGCACCATGAACCACGACCAGTGCGCCCATACCAGCACCCGGTCCAGCGTCCTCCATTCCGGGCCCCCCGGCCCCACCCGGGCGAAGCGGCGCTGCAGGCGCACCGTCGGCAGCTCCCCCAGGCCGAGCGCCCGGTCGACCGCGATCGGGTAGTCGATCCGCACCCTCTGTGCCTGCCCCGCCTCGTCGTCGTGCGGGTACTTGTATGCCGTCACGTACGCCCACATCTGCAGGCAGCACGCCGCCACGTCCCGCGCCGGTGAGCGGCGCACCGCCACGCACAGGCCCACCGGGGCGCAGAACGCCACCGTCTGCACCACCACCGGCCGCGCCGTCACCCGCTTGCGCACCAGCGGCGCCACCACCCCCGCCGCCACCACCCCCCACGCTGCTGCTCTGAGAGCACGGGCCCTCATGGTGCTCGACCGCCGCACAGGGCGGGCAGTATAGGCGGGCGCCCGGAGGGCTCGGCGGATGCAGCGGCGCACTCTCGCCGAGACCATGCCGCGAGCGGATTCACGGCGCGCAGTCCGACAGCTCAGATTTCCCGAGCACCCCCGCTCGGCGCCGCCATGATCGCGCTCAACTCCAAGCTCGGGGTCCGACAGCTCAGACTTCCCGAGCCCCCCGTTCAGGAGGCAGGTCTTCCCTCAAGCGCTTGCCGCTCGCGCCGCGACCTGCGCCGTGCCGCGCCGCTCGCCACTGGCCGACGCCGCCGCCTCCACCAATGCATCCACGAACGGGCTCCCCGGGTCCGCCTCCGGATGCCACTGCACGCCCAGCACGAAGCGCTTCGTGGGCAGCTCGATCGCCTCCGGCAGCTCGTCGCGCACCGAGTAGCCGCTCACCACCAGGCCCTCCCCGATGCGGTCCACCCCCTGGTGGTGGTGGGACTTCGTGGCATGGACGCTCTCGCCCGCCACCCGCGCCGCCAGCGAGCCCTCCAGCAGGCGCACCTCGTGGTCCGCCCCGTCGAACGAGCCCGGGACCGCCAGGTGCTCGTGGTGGCCGAAGCGCTCCGGCAGGTGCTGGTGGAGGGTTCCCCCCAGCGCCACGTTGATCAACTGCATCCCCCGGCAGATCCCCAGCACCGGGAGGCCGCGTGCAAGCGCCCCGTGGAAGATCGCGAGCTCGCAGGCGTCCCGCTCGGGGACCGTCTCCAGCGTCTCAGGGTGGGCCTCACAGCCATAGGTCGCCGGGTCGATGTCCGCGCCGCCCGCCAGCATCAGCCCGTCGATCAACGCCAGCCCCTCCCCCGGATCCTCGACCAGGCGCGGGTCCGGGGGGATCATCAGCGCGAGTGCGCCCGCGCTCTGGACCGCGTCCACGTAGCTGCGCGGCAGCAGCATCGCCTGCTGATCCCACACGCTCCAGCGCGCGCGCTCCAGCGCCGTGCAGATCCCGATCACCGGGCGGGTCACGCCTTGCACCTCACGCCGATAAACCATAAAGGCTCCGGGCACAACCCATGGAGAGTCACGGTTGCACCCATGGAGGGCTACGGGCACAACCCATGGAGAGTCACGGTTGCACCCATGGAGGGCTCCGGGCACAACCCATGGAGAGTCACGGCGCACCCGAAGAAAGATCATGGGCGGCATCCAGAGGCAGCGCTCCGGGCGCATCCCGGGGGATTCATGGGCGCATCCCGTGGAAGGACCCTGAGGACACATATATTCTTTTTTGTCGTGCGTATAACGATCGCTATACGCGCTCCAGATTTTTCATATCGACATACACACCCCAGCCAGGAGAGGCACGATGAGCGAGACCGACGCCCCCACGACCCTCGAGACCGTCAACCTGCTCGTCGACGACCCCACCGGGGTCGCCACCGTGCAGCTCAACCGCCCTGAGGCGCTGAATGCCTGGAACAAACAGCTCGGCCTCGACCTGCTCGCCGCCGTGCGCCTCGTCGCAGCGGACGACACGGTGCGCGCCGTCGTGATCACCGGCGCCGGGCGCGCGTTCTCCTCCGGTGCCGACCTGAAGGACTTCGGCGCCGAGCTCACCCCCGAGGGCCGTCCCGACGTCTACAAAACGCTCACCGAGCGCTACCACCCCATCATGCACGCCATCCGCGAGTTGCCCAAGCCCGTGGTCGCGTCCGTCAACGGGCCCGCCGTCGGCATCGGCTGCTCGCTGGCCCTCTGCTGCGACCTCGTGCTCGCCGCCGAGAGCGCCTACTTCCTGCTCGCCTTCGTGAACATCGGGCTCGTGCCCGACGGGGGCTCCTCGCTGTTCGTGCCCACCCGCGTCGGCATGGCACGCGCCACCGAGATGGCGATGCTCGGCGAGCGCGTCCCCGCCGAGCAGGCACTCCAGTGGGGTCTGATCAACCGCGTGCTCTCCAACGAGCGCCTCTCCGCGGAGACCGCCGCGCTCGCCCAGCGCCTCGCCGCCGGCCCCACCCGCTCCTACGCCGGCGCCAAGCGCGAGCTCAACAGCTGGCTCTACCCCCGTATGGCTGAGCAGCTCGAGCTCGAGGCCCAGCTCCAGCGCGAGATGGCCGGCACCGATGACTTCATCGAGGGCGCCACCGCCTTCGTCGAGAAGCGCCCCGCGCGGTTCTCGGGACGATGAAGCGCGTTCCGCCTCGGCCTGAATAGAATCCCGGCCGCCTTGGGCCATCTCATCCCCTCAACGCTTGCGCTCTTCACCCCCCAGTCGGGCGGCTCGCCCAACGCGGACCAAATCAACAGCCTCTACAAGATCACCCTGTACATCGCGCTCGTGATCTTCGTAGCCGTGGAGGGGGCCCTGGGCTACGCGCTCTACAAGTTCCGCGCCCGCAAGGGCGCCGTCGCGGCCCAGATCCACGGCAACACCCGCCTGGAGGTCGGCTGGACCGTTGGCGCCACGGTGATCCTGGTCGCCCTGGCGGTCCTCACCTTCGTCAAGCTCTCCTCCATCCAGGATCCTCCCAACAGCAGCCCCGGGGGGGTCGCCGCGATCGGGGAAAGCGGCGAGCTGTACGCCACCGCCGCGCGCCACCTGCCGCCCAACGGCAAATCGCTCAACATCACCGTCATCGGGCGTCAGTACATCTGGCAGTACGTCTACCCGGGCCAAAACAGCCCGGACGGCTTGGGGGCCCCCTACTCCTACGAGGAAATGGTGGTCCCCACTAAAACCACCGTCACGCTCGACATCGTCTCCTCCGACGTGGTCCACTCCTGGTGGATCCCCGCCCTCGGCGGCAAGTTCCAGGCCGTCCCCGGCTACCACAACTACGCCTGGTTCAAGATCGAAAAGCCCGGCGTCTACCGCGGGCAGTGCGCGAACATGTGCGGTCGCGGGCACGCCCGCATGATCGCCACTGTGCGCGCCGAGGAACCCGCTGAATTCGACGCTTGGCTGGCCAACCAGAAACGAGCGATCGAAGAAGCCAACGCCGACGCGAAGCTCGAACGCGAAAAGCTGGGCTCCCAGAGCGGCGCCGGACAGGTCGGG
>DATMPY010000202.1:0-8182 GCA_035566955.1 Solirubrobacteraceae bacterium
CGGCGCCGCGCCGTAGGATTTGCTTCCCCCCCGCCGCGCGTAATGGGGCCCTCACAGCCCTCGCCTAGTCGCGCCTGGTCCTGGGGGCGAGCTCGCGGTCCGCGCACGACTGCGCCGCTCAGCCCTCGCCGAGCCGCGCCAGGTCTTCTAGGTCCCGTGGGCGAGCAGCGGCGCGCTTCATCGCGCGCAGGTGCTCGAGGGCGCATACTTGAATCTGCGTATCCCTGAACGCCACGGGGAGAGCAAGGGGCGCAAGTTCGGTGTATGCGAGATCCGTCTCGATCCCCGCCACCCACTGCATGATGTCGAGGGGGCCGTGGCTGGTCTTCAAGCGGAAATTGGCTCCTTCGGCGAGCTGGACGGGATCGGTTGGGTCGTGAGGAAACTCCTCGGGAGAGAAGTCTCCGACGCCGACCTGCTGGGCGTTGAGCTCTACAAGAACGCGAGCGAGCCGTTGCAGGTTCTCCGAGGATGGATCGGGAACGATGTCCAAATCCTCAGTCGCTCGGATGAAGCCGTGCACCCCGACGGCCACTCCCCCGATGACGATGAACTCGACCTGTGCGCGTGTAAGCGCAAGCAGCAGGTCATCGGGTTCGAACATCGTCCGGCAGACCCTGCCTCAACTCGCTGATGAATCGGCTGAGGCGCAGTGTCTCCTGCAGACGCACCTCTAAGGGCTTTCCGTGGTCATCAAGGGCGCGCGCCCTGCTGACCTGCTCCTCGCGCACGATCTCCTCCGGCGTCCACGGTCCCCGCGGCCTGGCTTTCGGCTTTGCCTCCATTCGCCCGCATATTGTAGATCGCCCCGCCACCGACGCGGGGCACGGAAGCCCCGCGCCCACCCGCCAGGGCGGCGTGCTCACCCGCGCGGACGATCCCAAAGTAGGACCCCACGTGGGACGCCCCCACCCCTCTACCCTTCGCCGATGAGCAGCGGTCAACTGGGAGTCGTCGCCGCCGGCCATCCCCTGACCGCGCAGGCCGGGGCGCGGGTGCTGCGCGAAGGGGGCAACGCCGTCGATGCCGCCGTGGGGGCGATGCTCACCTCGTTCGTCGCCGAGCCCCTCCTCACCGGCCTCGGGGCCGGGGGGTATCTGCTGGTGGCCGGCCCCGGCTGGGAGCCCGCGCTGCTCGACTTCTTCGTCGAGGCACCCCCACGTGTGCAGGACGGCTCCGCCGCGCAACTGCGCGCGATCGACGTCTCCTTCGGGGACGCCGTGCAGGTCTTCCACATCGGGCCCGCCTCCTGCGGGGTGTACGGGACGCCCGCCGGGGCCTGCGCGGCGATCGCCCGCTGGGGCACCGCCCCGCTCGAGCAGCTCGCCGCCCCCGCCGCCCGCCTCGCGCGCGAGGGGGTCGCGCTCAACCACGGGCAGGCCTACGTAGCCGAGATCCTCGCCCAGCTGCTCCTCTCCACCCCCGAGTGCGCCGCCCTCTGGGCCCCCGCCGGGCGCGTGCTGCGCGAGGGCGAGGTGCTGCGCAACCCCGAGCTCGCCGTCGCCCTCGAGCGCCTCGGGGGCGACGGCGCCGCGCCCTTCTACAGCGGCGACCTCGCCGCCGCCGTCAGCGGCTGGCTGGCCGAGCGCGGGGGCTCCGTCACCGCCGCCGCCCTCGCCGCCTACCGCGCCCAGCCGCGGGAGCCCGTGCGCATGGGCTACCGCGACCGCCTGCTCCTCACCAACCCCCCGCCCTCCGCCGGGGGCACCCTGCTCGCCTACGCCCTCGCCCTGCTCGACCGCCGGCCCGGGCCGCCCACGCTCGCGCAAGTTCTCGACGCCATGGCCGCCGCCCAGGCCGAGCGCACCCCCGAGTTCGTCGAGGGCCTCGCCGCGGAGGGCTTCCTAGAGCGGTTCCTCGCCGAGCGCCTGGAGGTTGGGGGCCACGCGGGCGGCCATGCGAGCGGCCACCCAGGGGCGCCCGGCCAGGAGGCCCCCGGAGGGAGCGGCAACCTGGGCACGGGCGGTCAAGCGGGGGCCGGCGGCAGCCACCTCGGCGCCACCACCCACATCTCCGTGCTCGACCGCGAGGGCCGCGCGTGCAGCGTCACCTGCACCAACGGAGAGGGCTCCGGCGTCGTGGTGCCCGGGACCGGGATCCACGTGAACAACATCATGGGCGAGGAGGACCTCAACCCCCTCGGCTTCCACCGCCACCCCGCCGGGCGCAGGATGCCGAGCATGATGGCCCCCTCCGTCGTGATGGACGGGGAAGGGGAGGTGGAGCTGGTGTTGGGCAGCGCCGGCTCCAACCGCATCCGCTCCGCCCTCCTGCAGACCATCGTGGGCGTCGTCGACCACCGCCTCGGCGCCGTGGAGGCCGTGGCCGCCCCGCGCGTGCACTTCGAGGAGGGGGTCGTGTACGCCGAGCCCGGGATCGACCCCCGCGCGCTCGCCGCCGAGGACCGGCAGGTCGTCGCCTTCCACGCGCTCAACCTCTTCTTCGGCGGCGTCCAGGCCGTGCAGCGCCGCCACGGGCAGCTGCTCGGCGCCGGCGACCCCCGCCGCGGCGGGGTGGCGGTGTGGGCGTGAGGCGCGTGGCGGGGGCACTGTGCGAGGCACTTGGCGGCGCCGCGTGCGGCGCGCTCGGCGGCGTCGGCGCGCGGGGCCGGCGGGCATGAGGCGTGCTGTCGGCGGGAGGAGCGCCGCCGCCGCGGTGCTCGTTGCGGCCGCGATCGTGGCGGGCTGCGGGGAGAGCGTCGAGCTTCCCGACCTGTTCGTCGTGCAGCGCGCCGGTGGCGCCTCCGGGGAGCAGCTGACGATGGTCATCAACGAAGGCGGTGCCGTTCGCTGCAACGGTGGCCCCACCTACCAGCTCGGCGACCCCCAGCTGGTGCTCGCCCGGGGCCTCTCCGAAGAACTCCAGAGCCCCTCCGCCAAGCACCTCACCCTGCCCCCCCGGCCGGGGTCCGTGTTCAGCTACTACGTGCGCGACTCCGAAGGCACCGTGCGCTTCGCCGACAACTCCGCCGGCCAGCCCTCCGTGCTCCACCACCTCGCCCTGCTCGTGCTGGAAGTCGCCCAGAAGGTCTGCGGGCTGGCGCAGTGAGCGCGGCCTCCTGGAGCGCCACATCCGGGGCGCCCGCCCGCAGGAGCGCCTGCGCGACCGACGCCCGCCCGCAGCGGCGCCTGCCCGACTGGCGCCCGCGGAGCCCTACCCGAAGCGCACCTTCCCGTTGGAGCGCGCGTGGGCCTGGGCGCGCTCCACCAGCTCCATGCGCTTGATCGCCGCGCGGAACAGCATCGTCAGCAGGCGCAGGCGGGCGTTCTCGGAGCGCAGCTCCAGCAGCTCCTGCTTGGCGTCCGTCCCGAACTCGACCGTGGCCGCCATCCGGTAGGCGTCCAGCGCCTCGATCTCCTCGGGTGAGAGCGCGTTGTCCGTGGCCTGCTCCACGAGCTCCGCGTAGAGCTCCCGCGTGGCGCGCACCACCTCCGGGTCGGCCTGCTCGTCGTGCTCGTCGAGGAACTCCACCACCCCCGCCGGGTAGGGGAGATCGTCTTGGCGCTCCACCAGCCGGAATGGCCGGGTGCCGCGGGCGAGGATGTTCATGCGCCCGTCCTCCATCCGCTCGAGCACCTGCTCCACCGTGCACGCGCAGCCCACCGGCTTGAGCTCGTCCTCTGCCATCCACACGATTCCGAACTCGCGCTGCTCCCGCAGGCACTCCTCGATCATCGTGCGGTAGCGCTCCTCGAAGATGTGCAGGGGCACGTTCTCCGTGGGCAGCGCCACGATGCCGAGTGGGAAGAGCGGAAAGCCACGCTGGAGGCGCTCTGGCATACCCAGAGTCTAAGGGGGTGAACCGTCAGGGGCAGTGAACCGCGGCGCGCATGTAACGATCGGTACCCCGCGCGGCCCCCGTACTACCGCGTCTCCCCGGTACCACCGCCCGGCACCGGGACCACTGCGTTGGCTCCCATACCACCGCGTGCGCTCCGCACACTCCCTCCCCCGAGGTCCCGTCGCGGCGGACCTGCCCTCAACTGCCCTTGCGGGCGCAGAGCATGAGGTTGTAGAAGATCGCCGCCGGCAGCCGGGGCTCCAGCAGACGGCGGTCGAGCTCCTGCAGCACGAGGTAGCCACGGTAGGCGTACTGACGCCACCCCCACGGAACGTCCATCGGCTCGGCGGTGGCCTCCAGCGTGCGGTTGGTCCAGCCGAACCAGTTGGCCAGCAGCTCCTCCCCGCTCACCCGCACCTGCTCCAGACCCGCCTCGCGCGCGAGCCCGAGCAGTTCGCCGGGGGCGAACGCATGCACGTCGACCACGCCCTCCAGCGCCGCGTCCGACGCCTCGTCGGATCCGTTCCCCGCCCACCCCGCGGGACGGGCGCGCAGAGCTCGCCGCCACAGAGGGGCCACCGTGGTGGCGAAGCGCTTGGGCACCCCCGCGATGCGGTCCCCGTAGCGGGAGGGCTCCCCCGCGAACAGCAGCGTGCCGCCGGGGGCGAGCACCCGGGCGAACTCCCCGAACGCCGTGGACAGGTCGGGGATGTGGTGCAGAACCGCGTGGCCGAGCACCAGGTCGAAGCTCGCATCCGCGAACGGCAGCCGCTCGGCGTCGGCCTCCACGGTCTCCACCCGCAAACCGAGGCACTCCGCGTTGGCGGCCAGCGTGGCGAGCATCCCGGGGGAGATGTCGGTGCACGTGGCCCGCTCGATCAGCCCCGCGCGCATCATGTTGAGCGTGAAGTACCCCGTCCCCGCCCCGATCTCAAGCGACCGCGGGTAGTGGCCCGGCTGCTCGCCCAGCGCCTTGCGCACCTTGGCCGTCACCTGCTCCAGGCCGATCTCCCCGAAGTCGATCCCCCACTTGGCGTCGTAGTGGCCGGCCGCCACGTCGTGGTAGCGAGTGTTGACGTCGCGGATCTCCTCCGCCGTGAGGGGGGCAGTCATGAGCGGGACCCGCGGATCGCTGCCGCGGTGAGGGCGGAGGTCGTGGCCCTCCGCCGCCGTGCGCGCCAGGCCCCGGCGGCGCGGATCGCTGCCACGGTGAGGGCGGAGGTCATGGGGAGGACCAGCGGGTCTCCCGTGCGGTGAGAGGGGGGCGTCATAGGGGGGACCATATACTCGCGCGCGGTGTCCGCGTCCCTCTACCTCCAGCGCGACCAACCCGACGGGGTGCCCCCGCTCGCGCTGACGGGGGAGCGCACCCTCCCGGATGTGCCCGAGGAGAACTACTGGTTCCGCCGCCACCTCGTGGTCTACAGCTGGATCGCCGAGCGGGTGGGGGGCCTGCGGGTGATCGACATGGCCTGCGGGGAGGGCTACGGCGCGGACGTGCTGGCGCAGCGGGCGCGGAGCGTGGTGGGGGTGGACGCCAATCCAGAGGCCCACGAGCACGCACGCCTGCGCTACCGACAGGGGAACCTGCGCTTCGAGCGGGAGCTGATCGAGACGTTCTCCGAGCCCGCCGACGCGGTCGTGTTCCTGCAGACGATCGAGCACCTCCAGGACCCTGGGGCGGCGCTCGAGCACTTCCGTGGGCTGGTGGGGAGGGGGGGGACGGTGTACCTCTCCACCCCCAACGTGCGCACCCTCGCCCCCAAGGGGGCCGAGCGCTCGGACAACCCCTGGCACGTGCACGAGTACCGCGCCGCGGAGTTCGAGCGGCTGTGCCGGGAGCACTTCCCCTCGGTGGGCCTCTTCGGCCTCTTCCACGCGCGCAAGCTGCGTGCCCACGCGCTCGCCCTGAGGTTGGGCTGGGACGCCGTGCATCCCCGCCTGGGACTCACCGAGCGCTTCTACGGGTGGTTCACCCCCGCGATCTCCACCGCGGACTTCGCCCTGCGCCCCCGCGGCCAGTCCGATCTCGAGCGGGCACTCGACTTCGTGGCGGTGTGCCGGGCGTGAGCGGCCTGACGGACACCGGCCCGCGCCGGTGAGCGCCGCCGAGCAGGCGCCCGGCACTGCGAGGGGCGGCGCGTCGCGGCCGGCCGTGACGGCGAAGCGGGGCGGCGCGCACGGGCGAGTGGGGGGCGAGCTGGCGATCGTCCTGCACACCCACATGCCCTACGTGGAGGGCTTCGGCACCTGGCCCTTCGGGGAGGAGTGGCTGTGGGAGGCGATGGCGAGCAGCTATCTGCCGCTGCTGGAGCTGCTGGAGCGGGGGGCCCCGCTGACGGTGTCGCTGACCCCCGTGCTGTGCGACCAGCTGGAGGCCCCCGGGGTGGGGGGGCGCTTCACGAGGTTCCTGGGCGAGACCCGCCGCTACACCCACGCCGAGGATGCCCGGGGGCTGCGCGAGGGGGGCTACGGGTCCCTGGCCCAGGAGCTGGAGCGTGCGTGGGGGGACTACGAGGGGGCCCTGGAGAGCTTCGAGCGCCGCGGCCGGGACCTGCTGGGTGCCCTTGCCCCCTACGCCCAGTGGACCTCCTCCGCCACCCACGCCGTGTTGCCGATGCTCGCCACCCAGGCGGGCCTGGAGGTGCAGGTCGAGGCGGGCGTCGAGTCCCACCGCGCGCGCTTCGGGCCCGGCTGGCGCGGGGGCTTCTGGCTGCCCGAGTGCGCCCACGTCCCCCACCTGGAGCCCACGCTGGCGGACGCCGGGGTGCACGCCGTGTGCGTGGAGCTCACCGACCGCCTGGGACCCCGAGCCTCGGAACATGGCCAGGGCCCGGGAGCGCAAGGGCGCCGCCTGGGCTTGGGAGCGCCGGGGCGCCGCCTGGGCCCGGGAGCGATGGGATCTCATTTGGCCTTGGGGGCGCCGGGGCATCTGCGCCCGCTGCGGGGGGAGTCGGGCGTGATGCTGGTGCCGATCGATCGCGCCACGATCGCGCTGGTGTGGAGCGACGGCGGCTACCCCGCTCACGGGCGCTACCGCGACTACCACCGGCACACCGTGCACCACCACCAACCGTGGGCCAACGACGGCGACCCCTACGACCACGAGCACGCGCTTGCCCTCGCGCGGGAGCACGCGGCGGACTTCGTGGCGCGCACCCGGGAGCGCCTGCGCCGCGACGGCGCTGGGCTCCCCGGGGGTGGCCTGGCGGTGTGCGCGCTGGACACCGAGCTGCTCGGCCACTGGTGGTACGAGGGCATCGCCTGGCTGGAGGCGGTTGTGGAGGAGTGCACCCGCCAAGGCCTTCCCCTGGTGCGCCTCGACGACGCACTGGACCGGCACGAGCCGGCGGCTGCCGAGAGCCTGCTCGGGGATCGAGAGGAGCAGGAGGTGGGCAGGCTGGGGGGGGGTGGAAAGCGGGCAGAGGTGGGCAGGCTGGGGGAAGTGGTGAGCAGCTGGCAGGCGAGCACCTGGGGAGAGGGAGGCGACCTCTCCACGTGGTCGGGCCCCGCGGTGGCCGACATCGCCTTCGCCACCCGCGCCGCCGAGCTGGACGTCGTACGCGCGGGCGCGCGCGCGAGTACCGCCGCCGTGCGGGAGCTGTTGGCGCTCCAGTCCAGCGACTGGGCCTTCATGGTCGCCCGCGGCCTCGCGGTTCCCTATGCCCGGGAGCGCTTCGAGGGCCACCGCCGCGGGGTGCAGCGGGCGCTTGCGGCAGGCCCGGACGCCGACGGGAGCGCGGTGCGCAACCTAGCGGTGCACGCGGGGCGTGTCGCGCTGCTGGCACCCTGAGGAGTACCGTTTACAGCATGAGTGAGCCACTGCGTTTGACCATTGTCTACGAGCGCGATGAGGAAGGCTGGATCGTGGCATCGATCAGCGAGGTGCCCGGTGCGCACAGTCAGGGACGCACGCGAGAGGAGGCGCGGGCGAACGTGATCGACGCGCTGTGGGGGATCCTTCAGCTGCGCTTCGGGGAGCACCCTGACATCGAGCCACCCGTGGACAGCGAGTCACTTGAGCTGGTCATCGCTGCGTGAAGCGCCGCGATCTCGAACGGCATCTGAGTACTCATGGAGCACGACTCCTGCGCGAGGGAGGTAATCACAGCTACTGGGGATTCGACGCCGAGCATTCGAGCGCAGTGCCAAGGCATCGCGAGATAGGGGTCGGGTTGGCACGCAGGATCTGCAAAGACCTTGGCGTGCCGCCCCCGTCCGGGTCGCGGTGAGGGCCGCCGGGTGGGCGATGCTGCTGGCGCCCTGAACGCCCCGCGCGTCGGGGGCTCGGAGTGTGTATATGAAAATAAAAAGTTCTGTGTAACTATAGTTAGACGGAGGCAAAAAGTTATATATCAACCCTCACCCCCCCACTACCCCCAGCGCATCGAGCGCGGGGCC
>DATMPY010000203.1:0-73437 GCA_035566955.1 Solirubrobacteraceae bacterium
GTCGCGCTACTTCGCCTCCAAGGACCGCCCCCGCGGCCGCGATGCGTTCGCCGAGGTGTCGCACAAGGTGGTGAGCAGCGGTTCGCCGATCCTCGAGGGAGCCCTCGCCTACCTCGACTGCCGGCTGCACGCCGAGCACGCGGCCGGCGACCACGACATCTTCATCGGGGAGGTGCTCGAGCTGGGCCTACACGACACAGCCGAGCCGCTGATCTTCCACCGCGGGCAGTACCGGCTGCTCGGGGCGGGGTAGGGCTCCCCCAGCGGCCCGTACCGACGACTCCGAGCCGCTGGGTCGGGGGGCTCGCGGGTAAGCGGGTGGGCCCTCAGGCCGTCAACCCGGCGAACGCCGCCAGCTTCTCCGGCGAGTCGGCGGCAAAGACTTCGACGTCGCTGTCGATCTGACGCACCAGCCCCCCTAACACGCGCCCGGGCCCGAGCTCCAGGACCCTCGTGCAACCCTCCCCGACAAGCGTCTGCACACAGTCCACCCACAGCACGGGGCTGGCGATCTGCGCCACCAGTGCCTGGCATACCTCCTCGCCGGTTCTGATCACCTCGCCCGAAGCGTTGGCCACCAGCGGGATCTGGGGATCTATCCAGGTGAGCTTGTCCATTGCCGCCGCCATCTCACGCTGAACCGGCTCCATCAGCACGCTGTGGAAAGCCGCCGACACCTTCAGGCGCACCGCCTTACTGGCGCCCGCCTCCTCGGCCAGTTCGAGCAACCGCTGCACGCCCGCCTCGTCCCCCGAGACGACGGTCTGCCGGGGGCTGTTGAAGTTGGCGGGCGCCACCGTGCCCGCCTCAGAGGCCGTCTCGCACAGCGCCCGTACGTCCTCAGTCGGCAACCCCACGATCGCCGCCATCCCACCCGGCCGCTCAGCTCCGCAGTTGGCCATCAACCGCCCGCGTAGCGAGACGAGCTCCATCCCCGCCTGCAGGTCGAGCGCGCCCGCGGCGACCGCCGCCGTGTCCTCCCCCAGGCTGTGACCGGCCATGAAGTCGGGCTCCAGGCCCGACTCGCGCGCCAGCTCGTGGATCGCCAGCGAGAGCGCGAACAGCGCCGGCTGGGCCACGTCGGTGCGGGTGAGCTCCTCGATCGGCCCCTCCAGGGCGAGCGCCCGGATCGGCAGCCCGGAGGCTTCATCGGCCAGGGCGAAGTAGCGATCGAACAGCTCGGGGCGCGCGTCGAGCAACTCCGCGCCCATGCCCACCCGCTGCGAGCCCTGCCCGGGGAATACAAATGCCGTTGCACCCATGTTCAGCGCTCCTCGTTAAGGGCCCGCGCCGGGACCCACGGCGTGGATCTCGCGCAACCGGTTGGTGTCGACGTCATACACGAAGCCGCGCACCGCGTCGCGGTGCAGCAGGAACTGAGATTGGCGGACGCGCAGGATGGATTGGCGCACATCCGCCTCGACATCCGTGAACGACTCGATCGCAAACGCCGGCGCCACACCGGTCGCCTCCTGTAGCTCCGCGCGAAACCCATCGTCGGTCAGCGACTGCATGCCGCAGTCGGTGTGGTGGATCAGCATCACCTCGCATGTGCCCAGCCGTCGCTGGGAGACCGCCAGCGAGCGGATCACATCATCGGTAACCACCCCGCCCGCGTTGCGCAAGATGTGCGCCTCACCGCCGCCCAGACCAAGCGCCGCAAAGACGTCGATGCGCGAGTCCATGCACGTCACGACGGCCAGCTGGCGGCGGGGGCGAACGTCGAGATGCCCTGTGGGACGCGCGGCCGCGAAGGCCTCGTTGTTGGCGAGCAGCTCGTCGATCGCGTCCATCCACGGCAGCCTAGCCGGATCTACCGATAGGCTTGCGCCTCGTGGGACCCAGAACGGGTTTTGAAACAGGCGGCGTTCGCCGAGGAGGGTGTCATGGATCTCGGGCTTAGCGGAAAGCGCGCGTTGGTCACAGGCGGCTCGCGCGGCATCGGGCGCGCGCTCGTGCTGGGGCTGGCACAGGGGGGCGCTTCGGTTGGGGCTTGCTACAACCGGGAGTCCGAGGACGTGGAGCGCCTGCGCGGCGAGCTGGAGCAGGTCGGCGGCGCGAGCTTCCTCGCGCAGGCCGACCTCTCAGACCCAGCGGCGGCGGAGGGGTTCGTGCAGGACACGAGCGCGCGCTTCGGCGGCCTGGACATCGTCATCAACAACGCCGGCGTGGTCAGTCACGCGATGATCGAGCAGCTGACGCTCGCGGAGTGGCACCGGGTGATCGACACCAACCTGACGGCCGTCTACCTCGTGTGTCAGGCCGCCTTGCAGACGATGGGGGAGGGGGGGTCGATCGTCAACATCACCTCGGCCGTCGCGATGCGCGGCATGCCGGGACGCGTCCACTACATCTCCTCCAAGGCTGGGCTGATTGGGCTGACGCGTGCCCTGTGCAAGGAGGTGGGTCGGCGGGGCATCCGGGTCAACGCCCTCGCACCCGGCATCATCGAAACCGACCAGACCGGCGAGCTCGACGAGGCCGGCCGTGCGCGCTACTCCGGCCTCGCCGCGCTCAACCGGCTGGGACGGCCAGAGGAGATCGCGGACGTCGCGCTGTTCCTGGCCAGCGACCACGCGAGCTTCGTCTCCGGCGTGACGCTGAACGTCGACGGCGGGATCTGACCGTAACGCGGTGCCTCCCGGGTCAAGTCTGCGGTAGTTCCCGGATATATCTCGATGGCGGTCGACGGATGCGGCGCGTCGGCGCGGGTCGTAGGTTGTAAGTTCTACGGGGTCTTGGGACGTGACCCTGGATGAGCCGTTCAATCGCGCCGGTTCGGCGTACAGCGTAAGCTCGAATCAAGGGGGGACTTCGATGTCATCGGAGACGGAGTTGCCGAGCGGGGGTGTGACGGGGCGCCTGATCGCCTTCTACATCGCCTTGGCCGCGCTCTTGGCCGTCGTGCTGGTCGTCGTCATCGACCGGGGCGCCAGCGAGAAAGCGCTTCCTGCGATCGCCGGGGGATACGTCGCAAGCGCCCCGAGCACCTGTCTCGGTCCGGCCCCCGCGCCCGTGGGCGGGGCTCCACTGCCCCCGACCGCGCCCACCCAGCTGCCCCCGCCAGGACCTGCGTTCAGTGTCAACCAGTCCGGGCAGTTCGTCAACCTGACCAACAACCAGCGCACGCTGGGTGGGCAGCTGCGCCTGCATCCCGGCGCCTCCGCCGCCGGTGCACACCGCCTCACGGGAACGGTCAACTGTGTCTCCGGTAAGCAGCAGACCCTCAGCGCCCTCGTGGTGCCCGGCGTGAAGGGCTCAATCGCCGGCACCCTCGGAGGGGCCACGTTCGCGGCTGTCCTCAAGTCCCCTCCGCCCGCCCCCGGCGCGGCGCTGCCGCGCGCGCCGGTCGGTATCGCCGGCAAGTATGGGCTGTCCCCAACGTCGACTTGCTTTGGCAGCTCATTCACCCTGAACGGCAGCGGATCCAGCTACACCCTCGTCGCTGCCAATCACACGCTCGGACGTCTTGCCTACACGAAAAAGACGAGCTCCGTCAGCGGAGATGTCGCGTGCACCAAAGGCGGCTCCGTGCGCCTGACTGCGACCGCAAACGACATCCTGCTGCAGAACGTGAAGCTGATCCCGCTCCAGGTTGCCACGCCAGTTCTGTCCTCTGCCAAGCCGCCCGCCAAGCCGACGCAGAGTTTCTTTGCGAAGCTGGCCGCCAAACCAGCGCTGATCACTCCCTCGGGTCTCCCCCCGGCGGGCGAGCAGTTCACCGCGACCAAACAGCGCAGCGCGTTTACCAAGCTCGTGGCGGCGTTCTTCCTGGCCGTCCTGATCGTGCTGATCGTCGCGCGGCTGTTTGGGATGGTCGCGGTGAGGGTCGGCCAGCCGCGCGTGATGGGGGAGGTGATCGCGGGGATCGCCCTCGGCCCGTCGCTGTTCGGCGTGATCGCGCCCAACCTGCAGGCGACGATCTTCTCGACCGACATCCTCCCGGCGTTCGGTGTGGCCGCCAACCTCGGACTGATCTTCTTCATGTTCCTGATCGGCATGGAGGTCGACCAGAAACAGCTCAAGGGGAAGGCCGCTCCCGCCGCGGCGATCTCCAACGCGAGTATCGCGCTGCCGATGCTGCTCGGCATCGCCGCCGCGCTGCCGCTGTACAAGCTCCTGGGGCCGAACATCAAGTTCGCCGCCTTCGCGCTGTTCATGGGCGTGGCGATGTCGATCACAGCTTTCCCAGTGCTCGCGCGGATTCTCACCGAGCGCCGGATGCTCAAGAGCCCGGTCGGCTCGTTGACGATCGGCTGCGCCGCGATCGACGACGTCAGCGCCTGGTTCTTGATCGCGCTCGCGACCACGATCGCCGTCTCGGGCTCGTTTGGCGTCGTCGCACGGACGATCGCCGAGGCGGTCGCGTTCGTGCTCGTGATGGCGATCCTCGTGCGGCGGATCCTGGCGCGCATGGCGACCGCCTTCGACGAGGTCGGGCAGATCCCCTCCGGGTGGTTCGCCGCGATCGTCATCGGCGTACTGCTGTCGGCGTACATAACCGAAGCGATCAACATCGACGTGATCTTCGGCGGCTTCATCATGGGGATGGTGATGCCCCGCCACGCGCGCCTCACCGAGGAGGTCACGCGCCGCGTCGAGGACTTCGTCGTCACGCTGCTGCTGCCGCTGTTCTTCGTCTACACGGGGCTGAAGACGAACATCACGCTGCTCGACCGTCCCGAGCTGTGGCTCATCACCGTAGGCCTCATCGGACTCGCGATCGTCGGCAAGCTCGCTGGCGCCGCGATCGCCGCGCGCGTGTGCGGCTTCGACTCGCGCGCCTCGTTGGTGATCGGCACGCTGATGAACACCCGTGGGCTGACCGAGCTGATCGTGCTCAACATCGCACTCGAAGTCGGCGCGATCTCCAGCATCCTGTTCACGGCGCTCGTGATCATGGCGATTGTCACCACGCTGATGACGGGTCCGTTGCTGAAACTGCTCGACCCGCGCAACGAGTACGGAACCAAGCTCGAGGACGAGCTCGCCGGCGCGGCGGCAGCAGCCGCCCGCGAGCATCCCGATCTACCGGTGGCGGAGCGCGCGATCCTCGTCGCCTCGCACACCGACGCGGCGCTCGAGCGCCTGATCGAGCTGGCGGAGCCGCTGGCGCGCACGGCGCCGCAGCGCGAGCTGATCCTCACCCGTCTCGTGGAGCCACCTCGCGGCGCCGGCGTGCGCGGCGGTCTGCAGACCGAGAACCTGCAGCTCGAACGGGCCTCGCAGGCGATCGCCGAGGCCCGCGAGCGCCTGGCCGCGGATGGAGTGCTCGCCAGAGGCGTCGCGCTGAGCTCCAGCCGTCCCGGCGCGGATCTCGCGCACGTCGCCGCCCGCGAGCCGGTCGACCTCGTGCTGACCGAGGGGCGCCGGCGCTTGATCGGCGAGAGCGTGCCGCTCGGGGACGTGAGCGTGCTGCTCGAACAGGCCGAGTGCGACGTCGCCGTGCTCGTCGCGCGGGAGAGCGCGCCGGTGAGCCTCGGGCCGGAAAGCCCGGTGCTCGTGCCGTTCGGCGGCGCCGAGCACGACTGGGCCGCCCTGGAGCTCGGCTCCTGGCTCTCCTCGGCCACGGGCGCCCCGCTCAAGCTCCTCGGCGCCGGCGGGCAGACCGATGAGGGCAAGTCGGTCACCCGGATGCTCGCCGACGCCAGCCTGCTCGTGCAGCAGACGACCGGCATCGCGACCGAGCCGCTGGTTACGGCCGGCGGGCGCGACGGCATCGTGTCGGCCGCGGCCGGCGCCGGCCTGCTGGTGATCGGCCTCTCCGAGCGTTGGCGGCGCGAGGGCCTCGGGCCGACCCGCTCGGAGATCGCGAAGGCCGCTCCCGCTCCGGTGCTGTTCGTTCGCCGCGGCACCCGTGAAGGTCTGTTTGCGCAGCGCGAGAATGTCACCCAGTTCAACTGGTCGATGGCGGGGCGGACCTTGGTGAAATAAGTCGGGCGGGCAGCGGGCAAAGCCTCCACTGGTCGACCGACTAGCAGGCAGGCCGCCAGGAGTCGGGCATCGGCCTCCGCGCTATCAGGCAGGCAGCGGCAGCAAGGCGGTCACTCGGGTCGGCCCGCCCGCCGCTGAGCTCAGCGAGAGCTCCCCGCCGAGGAGATCGGCGCGTTCGCGCATCCCGATCAGCCCGAATCCCTCGCTCGGTCCACCCGGCACGAAGCCGCAGCCGTCATCCTGCACTGTCACCTCCACGCTCCGGTGCAGCTGCCTGACCCGGAGCGTCGCCTGCTCGGCCTTCGCGTGCCTGGCGACGTTGCTGAGCGCCTCCTGGACGATCCGGTAGATGGCGTCCTCGATCTCGCGCGGGCGTTCGCGCACGCCGAACTCGATGCTCATGTCGAGCGCGAAGCCCGCCGCGGCCGCCTGGCGCTTTGCCAGTGACTCGATCGCGGGGCCCAGCCCGAGATCGTCCAGGGCTGCTGGGCGCAGCTCGGTAATCAGATCGCGGAGACTGCGCATCTCGACACCGATGTGCACGTCCGCCGTCTCGGCGGCGCGCCGGAGTGCACGGGGATCGTCGCGGGCGAGCCCCGCCGCAAGAACCATCCGGGCGCCGGTCAAGCCCTGCAATGTCTGATCGTGCAGCTCCCGCGCCCAGCGAGCTCGCGCCTGCTCGGCCGCGTCGATGCTCAGCCGCAGTCGCTCGGCGGCAACCGAGCGCGCGGTCGCCACAGCGGTGGCCGCGCTGGCCGCGACCGCCATAAGCAGCTGCTCGTCCTCTTCCCCGAAGGCGCGTCCATCGGCGCGGTCGATCCCCACCAGCACCCCGAGCGTCTCGCCACGGAAGATCAGGGGTACCAGCAGCGCATTGCTGGCGCTGGGCATCAGCTGATCGAGCCGGCGCGGCCGATCCTCACTCCCGGCGCGCAGCGGCCGCCCGCTCAACAGCACCTCCCCCGCCAACGAGCCGCGCAGGGGCATGCGCAGCTGCTCCTCGGAGTGCCGTTGCTCTCCCGAGCGCGCGTCGCAGGTGACCGCCACCAGCTCCTCGCCCTCGGGCAGGCATACGAGCAGCCTGCGAGCGGCCACCACCTCGCGTCCATGGGCAAGGATCAGCGACAGGACCCGCTCGAGGTCCGTCTCGCCGCCGACTGCGCGAGCGATCTCGGCAAACGCTTCGAGCCGCTCGACGCTCTGCGCGAGCTGCTGATTGGCGCGCTCGAGCTGGTCGGCATAGAGCGATAGATGGCGCTGCGCGCGCCGGCGCCCGGCGATGTCATCGCGCAGCCGGTCAGAGAAGCGTCCCACCACCGCGCCGCTCACCAGCAGGGCCGCCCCGCGCGCCGTGTACCCGAGCACGCCCAGGTGAACGGTCTGCAGCGCGCTCCAGGCAAACACCAGCCCGAGTGCCAGCGCCGCGGCGAGCACGCCGGCGCGTGTGCCGAACTCGATCGCCAGCAATGCGATCGGCACGACGTAGAAATTGGCGATCAGGACACCTGGGTCCTTGATGGCCAGACGCGCGGCGAACGTGACCGCGAACAGCACCGCGGCTACCGCGAGAACCACGAGTCGGCGGGCGTGGGACGGCCTCTGCCCCGCGCTGCTGTTGAGGTTCTCGAGTACCCGACGCTCAGCCGCCTCGAAGGCCAGCTGCTGGGCGCGCGCGGTGGTGCTCATCGGTGGATGACCCCGTGCTCCAGCGCGTAGCGGACGAGCTCCGGTCTGCCGCTCACACCGAGCTTGTGCTGCAGGTTGGCCCGATGTGTCTCGACCGTGCGCGGGCTGATGTACATCTGCTTGGCGATCTCCGTGTTGGTGTGGCCAAGCGCCACCAGGCGCAGCACCTCGAGCTCCCGCTCGCTCAGCACCGCGGTGCTCCCGCCCGCAAGGGCCCACCCGCCGATCGCCGGATCCAGATACCTCCCGCCTTTGCTGACCATGCGGATCGCACGCACCAGCTCCGCACGCGAGGACTCCTTCAAAACGTAACCCGCTGCTCCCGCCGAGGAGGCCTGCTGCGCAAACGCGGGATCGTCGTCCATCGTCAGAATCACGATGGCGGTCGCGGGTGACGCGCTGCGCAACATGGACAACATGCCCAGGCTGAGCTTGCGGCCCATGTGGAGATCGAGCAGGAGCACGCTCGGGGCTCGATCGCGCATCAGCGCGTGGGTCTCCTCCAGAGCGCTGGCCTCGCCGACGACGGCAAAGTCGGCCTCGGCCTCCAGCATCATCCGCAGCCCGTCCCGCACGACCGCGTGATCGTCTGCGATTACGATCGTAAGGGGGGCGTCAACTCCCGTTACGGCCGATCGAGGCCGGAGCGACAAAGCACTACGAGGACTTTGTGAGCCCCTCACCCGCCTCATCGACCGAGTAGGTGCCGTTGAAGATCTCCCCCGTGAATAGGTGCAGCTGGAAGTTCTCGGGTTCGTGGGCGTCCTCGAAGAACTCCCCGAAGCGTTTGATCGCCTGCAGGTGGTACTCCGCCTCGGTGCTGGCCAGCAGCTCATCCTCGCCTTCCCAGAAAGTGATCGAGAGCGCCTTGCCCGTATCGCGGTCGACAAGCGAAAGTGCACCCTTGAACCCTTCGCGCGCCATCGTGACCGGAAGGACGTTCTCGTACCACAGTTTGAGGCCCTCTTGCACCCGTCCCTCGGGCGCCTGGACGTGCGTCACGCGACAGAACACATGATCCCCCTTGCGTGGGTTTTGGACGAGATCGAAGCTCGCGCCGATCCTACCGCTCCGCTAACCAGATGGGTGCTCGGGTGGGGGCACCCGTGCAGCTATCGGGGGTGCGCTCAGGCATGTAGGATCTCCCTCGATGGTCCGCGCGACCCTGCACATGAAGGTCAAGGACGGTCGCGGGCCGGACTTCGAGCGGGCCTGGCGGGCGATCGCCGATCAGGTTCGGGTCGTCCCGGGGAACATCCGCCAGACGCTTGCGCGCGACCCCGAGGACCCCGACAGCTTTGTCGTGACCAGCGATTGGAGCAGCAGGGAGGTGTTTGGGGAGTTCGAGCGCAGCCCGGAGCAGGACGAGCTGACGGCGCCGCTGCGCGAGCTGCGCTCCTCGGCGCGCATGACGGTGCATGACGTACTCATCAATATCGACGGAGGGGCTAGCTGATGGCCGCACGTGTAATGGTTTTCGCCAAGATCAACCGCGAGGACGCCGACGCGTTCGAGGCGGCGTATGCGCAGGTCACCGCCACCGTGAAGGGCACGGCCGGGCACATCGGCGACGAACTGCTGCGCCGCCGCGAGCCAGCGGACCCCACTGAGGAGCCGCTCAGCTACATCCTCTTGAGCGAGTGGGAGAGCAAGGACGCTTTCCTGGCGTGGGAGGAGTCGCTCGCCCACGTCGCCAAGCGCTCGCCGATGCACCCCTACTGGGCGGGGACGAACGAACGGATCATCTACGACGTCGCCCACACGATCAAGCCGAGCGCCTGAGGGGGCCTTATGTACGCGCGAGTCAACACCACCGAGTGGAACCCCGAGCAGGTCGATGCCGGCATGCGGCTGACAGAGGAGAAGATCATCCCCGCCTATCAGGAGCACCCGGGCTTTCGCGGCTACATCCTGCTGACCGAGCCCGACGGCGGTCCGCATGCGGTCGCAATCACGCTGTGGGACAGCGAGGAGACCAGGGAGTCGAGCGCTGGGATCGCACGCGCGATGGTCGGGGAGCTCAAGGACATCCTGCAGGCGCCGCCCAAAACCGACCACTACGACGTGCGCTTCTACGTGCAGGGAGAAGGGGGTGTGTGATGGCGCAGTACTGGGCACTCATGTGGGACATCAAGCCGGGATCGCAGGACGCGGTTCGACAGGCGTTCAAGGAATACGGTCGGCCCGACCACGCCGTTCGCGACGAGGACGGCAACGATGTCGGAACGCTGCTCAGCACGCAGGTGTTCATGAAGGGCAACACCGTGATCAGGGTGGTCGAGACTACCGATGACGTGCCCCTGCCGGTGCTCGGACAGCACATGGGTCGCCAGCCGGCGATCCGCGAGCTGGAGGATAAGCTCGATCAGTACGTCGCCGAGCCGCGGGACATGTCCACCAGCGAGGGCGCGCGGGAGTTCTTCATGAAGAGCACGATGGAGCTGCTGGTGACGCGGCGGCACGACGAATGACCGCGGGGCCGCCTCCCGGCCCTCCGGGTGGACCGGGTGGCCCCCCGGGTGGGCCGCCCGGGGGGCCACCCGGACCGGCGGTCGTGGTTGACGAGCAACGCGCCGCCGACTTCGCGTCCCTGTTTCGCCTCGATGGCCGGCGCGTGATCCTCGTTGGGGGATACGGCGGCATCGGCGAGGTCACCACGCGCCTGTTCGCGGACCGCGGCGCCGAGCTGATGATTGCGGGACGCTCGCGGGAGAAGGCGCAGGCGCTGGCCGAGGAGCTCTCCGGGGCGGGGCACGTTGCGTGCGGCACGCGCGTGGACATCGCAAGCCGCGAGAGCGCACGCGAGCTGATCGAGCAGGGCAGGCGCGAGCTGGGCGGGGTGGACGTGCTCGTCAACCTCGCCGGGATTGACATCGAGGCGCCGGCCGAGCGGTTCGAGGAGGAGGCTTGGCAGTCGCTTCTGGACGTCAACCTCTCGGGTGCGTTCTGGCTCTCGCAGGCGGCAGGCGAGGCGATGATCGACTCCGGCCGCGGTGGGCGCATCATCCACTACTCGACCACCCGCAGCGTCGCCGGCGCGCGCAAGGGCTTCGCGGGGTATGCCGCCAGCAAGGCCGGGCTCAACGGGCTCATCCGCCAGCTCGCGACCGAGTGGGGCAAGTACCGCATCACCGTCAACGGGGTCGCGCCGGGGTTCGTCCCCACCGAGCTCGTGCGCGACGCGGCGGCGGATGATAGGTTCGTCGCGATGATGCTCGGACGGATCCCCTTCGGCCGCTTCGGCGAGCCGGTCGAGCTCGCGGGCGCGACGCTGTTCCTCGCCTCGCCCGCGGCGAGCTTCATCACCGGGCAGGTGCTGTTTGTCGACGGCGGCGTGACCGCCAGCTCCTAGCGTGGCTGCGACCGACACCGACAAGCAGCGGATCGCGTTCATCGGCCTCGGGGTGATGGGCAACGGCATGGCCTGCCGGCTCGTCGAATCGGGGTACGACGTCGCCGTCTACAACCGCACCCGCGCGAAGGCCGACGAAGTCGCCAAGCTCGGCGCCCGTGTGGCCGACACGCCCGCGGACGCGGCGCGCGCGGCCGACGTGGTGATGCTGAGCCTCGCCAACCAGGACATCGTCGCGCGGATGCTGTTCGACGAGGGCGGGGTGTTCGAGACGCTCGGCGCGGGCGCCTACATCCTCGACATGAGCACCGTCCCACCCGAGTTTCCGCGAGAGCTCGCGGCGCGCGCGCGCGAGGCGGGCTACCACGCGCTCGACGCGTGCGTGCTCGGCAACCCGATGCACGCCAGGCAGGGTGAGATGCGGGTCATGGCCGGCGGCGAGGAGCGGGACTTCAAGGCAGTCGAGCCGCTGCTCGAGGTGCTCGGCAAGGAGGTGACGTATCTCGGCGCGAGCGGCATGGGCGCGACGATGAAGCTGGTTCTGAACATGCTCATGGGGGTCCAGATGCCCGCGCTCGCCGAGGCGGTCGTGTTCGGCGAACGCGCCGGGCTGGCGCGCGAGCAGGTGCTCGAGATGATCGCCAAGAGCGGTTACAGCTCACCGGTGATGGGCTTCCGCTGCGCGATCATGGGCCAGCGCAACTTCGAGTTCGCGGCGTTCAAGCTAGGGCTGATGCGCAAGGACATGACGCTCGTGCTCGGCGAGGCGCAGAAGGCGGGAGTGCCGATGCCGGTCACCGAGAGCGCCCACGCGATGCTCACCGCCGCCCAGCAGCAGGGGCTTGGCGACCTCGACGTCGCCGCGATGCTCGCCTTCCAGGAGCGGATGTCCGGGGTGCAGGGATATCCCTGGCCCGGCCGGGATCCGAGCGAGGACGGCGGAGCCGCGACGTGATCGTCGAAGATCGTGGTGGCGCCGTTGGGGCCGTCGAGGTCAGCGGAGCCCCGTCGTGATCATCGACGTCCACGGCCACATCACGCACCCCGAGCTGTTCAAGCGCTACCCGATGCCGCCCGCGCTCGCGGACATCGAGGGCATGCTCGACCGCAAGTCGCAGGCGGGGATCGGCGTGACGATCGTCGGCAGCCCGGTCGGCTTTGGGACGATGAGCAAGCGCGGGCACGATAACTACGCCCAGTCGGCCGACGAGCTCAAGTCGTTCCATGAGTGGCTGGCCGAGACCGTGCGCAAGCACTCTCCGCGTCTCGCGGCCTACGCCTACACGAACCCGTTTGGCGGCGAGCAGCTGCTCGAACAGACCGCGCAGACCGTGAAGGACGGGGGGTTCGTGGGGCTAATCGTCAACACCAGCGTGGCCGGCGAGTATCTCGACTCCCCCCGCGCCGACGCGTTCTTCGAGATGGCGGCCGAGCTTGGCAAGCCGGTCTTTTTGCACCCCCCCGCTGAGCCCGTCGGCAGTGACAGCATCGAGGACTTCCGGCTGGTCGAGCAGGTCGGCCGGTTCATGGACGTCACTGTCGGCCTGGCGACGCTTGTGTTCTCAGGCCGCCTGGAGCGCCACCCCGAGCTCGAGATCGTCGCGGCCACCGCGGGCGGAGCGATCTCGCTGCTGGCGGGGCGCATGGACCAGGCTTACCAGCCTCGCCATTGGGGTGGTGGGGGCCCTCCCGGCGGTGGCCCCCCCGCTGGTGGGGGTCCTCCTGGCGGCCCACCACCAGGCCCCCCGCCAATGGCCCAATACACCAACAAGATCACCCAGCCCCCGAGCACATACCTGCGGCGCGTGTACGTCGATACCGCCAACTACTCCAGCGTGCCCAACCACCTCGCCAATCTGGAGTTGATGGGTGCCGATCACATGCTGTTCGGCACCGACTCACCACCCCTTGCGACGCCGCTGCAAGACGCGATCTCGATGGTCGACGGCCTGCCGGTCTCAACCGCCGATAAGCAGGGCATCCTGGAGGACAACGCGCGGCGGCTGTTCGGGCTGTGAGCGACAGCGCCTGATTACTGCGCGGCGGCGTCGGAGTCGGGGTTCGGCTTGGTTGTTAGCGCATTGGCTGTACCATCGGCCTCCTCATACACCGGCCACCGGTACTGGCGCTGGCGACGGGCGTTCAGTGCGACGAGCCCACGGATCTCGCCGAGCAGCGCGCGCCGGTCACACCCGGGCCGCGCGAACACCCGTCCCATCGCGGCGGCGAGGCGCGGCGGAGTGAGGACCTGCGAGGGCTTGCCGCGGTGGCTGAAGAGGTTGATCAACGGCGCCAATTCGCCGCGGGCGAGCAGCCGCTTGCCGACCTCGGGCAGCGCGGTGGGCGCATTGCCCCCGCTGCCGATGTCGGTCGCCAGCCAGTAATGCCCAATCGCATCGTCGTTGCGCCAACGGCCCCACTCCACCAGCGCCTCGTCGAGTACCCGATCGGAGCCTTCCAGACCGCGGACGATCGCCGGCACCAGCTTCTCGCCCTGCCTGAACGCGTCCCCGATTCCCTGGCCGGCGGCGGGATCCTTGAAGTGGCCAGCGTCGCCGAGGAGCACCCAGCCGGCGCCGGAGGCATCGCGGAAGAAGCCCTGCCAGCGCAGCATCCCAAACATTTTCCCCACGCGCCGCGCGCCCGAGAGCGCCTCGGCCACCGGCTGGCAGCTGTGAACATGCTCGATGTAGCTGCCCTCGAGGTCCCCCCGGTAGCGCGGGAGCTCGCTCAGCTCGGGCATCACCACGACCTGATACAGCCCGCTGTCTGACGGCGACGCAATCACGAACCGCTCACCCCAGCGATGCAGCACGAACGCCGGATCGGGGCCCGCCTCGGCTCCCTCGAAGAACGACCAGTAGGCAAACCGCTGGTTCCACACCACGTTATACTTGCGCGCGCCTGCGCTGTTCGCGACGGTCGAGTTGCGACCGTCTGCACCGACTACCAGGCGCGCCTGCAACGTGCTCTCCGCGCCGTCCTGCTTGACCCGCACGCCGGTCACTCGCGCGCCGTCTTTCACCAGGCCGGTCACCGTCGCCCCCATGCGCGTCTCCGCGCCAGCCTCGGCCGCGGCTCCGGCGAGGATTGGGTCGAGCACCAGGCGGCGTACCGACCTGAGCCCGCCCACGTCGCCGGGCTGCTGGGGCAGTGGCGCCTGGAACTGGAGGTCTTCGATGCGGAGGTTGACCAGCCCCACGCACGGCGCGCCGGTCGCCTGCAGCTTCTCCGTCACGCCGAGACGCTCCAGGGAGGCGAGCGCCTGGGCCTGGAAGAAGTGAGTGGAGAGTGTGTCGTGCGGAAACTTCGCCTTCTCTACCACCGCGACGCGCAGACCGCGCCGCGCGAGCAACGCTGCCAGCGGCGAGCCCGCGCAGCGCGCGCCGACTACGACGACGTCAAAGCGCTCAGCGATGCGCGCCCCGCAGAGATCTCCGTGGACCCCACGAGCTGCCTGCGGGACGTCCGGACATCTCTACGCAGGCGGCCCGCCGACGCCCGGGGGTGGGCCGCCGACGCCCGGTGGAGGCCCACCCGCAAACGCAAGCGAGGAGTCCCACAGGCCGTCGATCCCGACAACCATCTCGCGCGCCTGTGCGATCGTTATGCCGGGCGCCTCGAACAGGCCGTCCTGCTCCCACCGCCCAGGATCGAGGCTCAGGGCGTAGGGGTTGATCGGCCGATTGGTCGGGGGTCCCTCCGGCAACGCCTGCGCCGCCTGGTTGAAGATCGCAACCGCCATCGCCTCCGAGTTGCGCACGTTGGTGCGCAACTCCTCGAGCAGCGACTCATCGTCGGGGTACTCCTTGACGAGGCCGACCAGCCCTCCGATCAGTACCGGGAACGTCGCCAGCATGTCCGGGTCGCGTGGCTTGTGCTCGAGCTCGTGCCATTCACGAAACAGCTTGTGCATGTTGATGTTCAGCTTGAATAGGCGATCCATGTACTCATCGGCACGCCTCATGAAGTCGAGGTCGGTGAACCTGTTCTGGGTGAACAAAAGCACGTTGCCGGTGTGGTTGGAGTAGAAATCCCAGGTCAACAGACCGCACATCACCCAGGGATTGCCGAACACCGGGTAGGAGTCGCGGTAGCGGGAGATGACATGCGCGAAGAGACGCTGGTATAGGTCGTTGTAATAGTCGATGCGCTCGTCGATCTTCTCGCCGTTCAAATCGCGAGTCACCAGATCGGCGGTAAAGGTGTTGCTGTAGCCGATGAAGTCCGAGCCGGGCGAGTAGAAGGGGTCGGCGAACGCTCCCGCCTCTCCCACCAGCGCCCAGCGATCGGTCGAGAACATCTGCTTGACCCCATACGCGAAATCTTTGACACGGAGAAAGTCTTCGATGTCCTGCGGGCGCTCTTCGATCGCGGCGGCGAGTTGGGGCTCGTGCCCCCGCAGCCAGCCGAGCAGACCATCGAGCTCGTTGATCTCCTCGTATGGGTGAAAGCGGGGGTCGGCGCACACGCCAATGCTGATCGGCCCCGAGGAGAGCGGGATCAGCCACACCCAGTAGCCCTCGCCCATCAGGTGATTGGTACTGAACTGGCGGATACCCGGCTTGGACATCCGCGCCATCCACTCCGGGTCATCGGCGCCCCACTGCTCGAAGTCGAGCCCGCCTCCGAGGCGCAGCCACGCGGAGTTGATGTGGTGCCCGCAGTCGGCCATCAGGTCGAGCTTGCGCTTGAGGATGCTGGCGCGGCCCGCGGCGTCCACGACCCAGCGGGCGCTGAGCGTCGCCTCCTGGTCGAACTGCTCGAACGTTACGCGGTGGGAGTTGCTGTCGAGATCGACCTCCCTGACGCGCGCGCCCTGCTGCAGGTCCACGCCGAGCGCCCGGGCGCGCGCGGCGAGCTTGTTCTCGAACAGGCCCCGGTCGAGCTGGAAGTTGTCGTGCGGCGGGTAGATCGGGGGCCCGGCCTCGACCCGCTTGGTGATGTCCTCGTTGCCGTCCGCGGGCGGGAAGTAGCGCAGCCCGCACTTGACCAGCTGTTCGGAGAGCAGGTGGTCGTGCATCCCCACGACCTCGGAGAAGTAGTGCGCGCCAGAGGGGACGGTCGACTCCCCGACCTTGAACGCCGCCAGCGGCGCCGGGCCCTCGCGCTTCTCCAGCACGACC
Source organism: Solirubrobacteraceae bacterium (assembly GCA_035566955.1). Lineage (GTDB taxonomy): Bacteria > Actinomycetota > Thermoleophilia > Solirubrobacterales > Solirubrobacteraceae > Palsa-744. Next base: position 16,099 of record DATMPY010000203.1, read on the forward strand.
ACCGCCGTCTCGGGCCGCATCTGCTTGAGCTGGATCGCCAGCGTGAGACCCGCCAGCCCGCCCCCGAGAATCGCCACGTCGTAGTGCTTGGCGGGGGGGCGAATCGCCCCAATCTCTACGATGGACTCGCCTCGTTCGACGCTCACGGAGTCCGCATCCTATACGACCGCGCCGTCGCGCACGTGGAAGCTCGACCGGCTGGCCTGGGCGAAGCAGGCTCGCAGCGGCGCCAGCAGACGGGCGTGATCTTCCGAGGCGTTCCAGGCGTTCGAGAGCTCGACGCTCTCCCACTCGCTGAGCACCAGCCAGCGCTCGCTATCTTCGCTTGACTCGCACAGCTGATGGGCGATCAGCCCCGGCTCCTGTGTGACCCGCCCGCGCAGGGCGGCATAGGCACTCAATAGCTCGTCGCGGGACCCCGGCTTGATACGGACGTCGACGACGAGCCTGACGCTCATGCCTCGGCCGGTGGGGCGGGTGGGTCCCAACTGTAAAACTCCCGCGCCTGGGCGTCCTTTGGCGAGCGCCACGTCTCGGGGTTGTAAGGGGTGATGTAGGGATCGAGCTGGGCGCTGATCTCCTTGAACAGATCGTGGTTGCGCACCTTCTCGACGGCGTCGGCGAACTCGTCGTCGGTCTCCACCAGGTGGATGTAGATGTCGTCGAGCACGAACAGGCTGCGGTGCCGGACACCGGTTATCCGCGGCAGCTCGGTCTCGTCGGACTCGGCGAAGATCCGCGCTACCTCCTCCTCGGCACCGGGCTTGATACGGGCGACGATCACACCTCGCTTGATGATGGCCTGCCTCCTTTCACCCGGTTGCTCAGCGGCCGAAGCATATATTGTCCACGCGCGAGCCGCCATGTCCCGCAGACGACTACTGATCATCTCCCGCCATCAGGCAAAGCTGCTGCTCGGCAACCCGGGGGCGCTCGTGATCTTCGTGATCATCCCGCTGCTGACGATGGTGATCATGAAGACGACGCAGAAGGCGGCGCTGCTCGGGGCCGGCTACCACCACGTCAACGGGGCCGAGCAGGCTGTGCCGGGGTTCACGGTGATGTTCGCGTTCTTCTGGCTGGTGTTCGTCGGACGCACGTTCTTCGCCGAGCACGCCTGGGGCACATGGGACCGCCTGCAGATGATGGCCAGCACACCCGAGGTCATCGTCGGCAAGCTGCTGCCCTCATTCATCGTGATCAACGTCCAGATGATCATGCTGTTCGCGATCGGGGACCTCGTGCTCGGCATGAACTCGAAGGGATCGCTGGCGACGCTCGTAATCCTCGCGCCGGCGCTGTCGATCTGCGTGCTGGCACTCACGTTTGCGCTCGTCTCGTTCTGCCAGACAATGACCCAGCTGGACGCGTCCTCCAACCTGCTGATGCTGGTCTTCGCCTCGCTTGGCGGAGCGCTCGCCCTGACCACCGCGCTGCCCGGGTGGGCGCAGAGCATCGCGCCCGCGATCCCCAGCCACTGGGCGATGCAGGCCTCGACCGACGTGATCCTCAAGGGCGACGGGTTCGGCTCGGTGCTCGGATCCGTGGCTGTGCTGCTGGCGTTCGCCGCCGGCTTCATGGCGCTCGCGGCGCTCCGCTTCCGTCCGACCGATCGCAAGCTGGTCGCATGAGCGTCGGCGAGGTACTGCGCGTGATCGCCGGGCCGGCGAACGGCACCGACATCCCGCTTGGGCACAGCGTCCCGATCGGGCGCGCCGTGCAGGGGCCGGGCGCCCTCGGCGGCGACGAGGAGCTCTCCCGCAACCACGCGTGCATCGCGCTGCTCGACGACGGTGGCTATTCGCTCGAGGATCTCGGCTCGACCAACGGCACCTACCTGAACGGTTGGCGGATCCCTGCCTCGCAGCTGCTCAGCCCAGGCGATCGCATCCAGGTTGGGCAGACGGTACTCGAGGTTGTGCTGGCACCCGACCCGCAGCGAACCGTCATGCGCCGGCGCCCGGTGATCCTGGCCGACTCCCCCGACGCGGAGGAGCTGCGCACCCCGCGGTCGAAGGCGACCCTCTATGCGAGTGGCGTGCGCAAGTCCTACGGAGAGCTCGAGGTCCTCAAAGGGGTCGACCTCGAGATCGAGCCGGGCGAGATCGCTGGGCTGCTCGGCCACAACGGGGCCGGCAAGACGACGTTCGTCTCGTGCGTGGCCGGGCTGCGGCGTGCCGACTCCGGCACGATCCTCGTCAACGGCGTCGACGCGACCACCGATCCGCTGCAGGCGCGCCATCACCTGGGCATCGCTCCGCAGGATCTCGGCATCTATCCGACGCTCTCGGTTCGGGGCAACCTCGAGCTGTTCGCCGAGCTCGGTGGGCTGCGGGGGCGCGAGGTTGCAAAGCGCGTCGAGGAGGTGGGGGAGGCCCTCAGCCTCACGCCCAAGTTCGATGCGCACGCCGGCACGCTCTCCGGCGGCCAGCAGCGGCGTCTACACACCGGCATGGCGATCGTCTGCAAGCCGCCGCTGTTGATCCTCGACGAGCCGACCGTCGGTGCCGACATCCGCACTCGCCAGGAGATTCTCGATCTCGTCAAAGGGCTCGCCGAGGAGGGGCACGCGGTCTGCTACTCGACCCACTACCTCCCCGAGATCGAGCAGCTAGGTGCCTCGGTGGCGCTGCTTCAGGGCGGCGCGATCATCGCCCGCGGATCGATCGCCGAGCTCGTCTCCATGTACTCCACACAGGTCGTCGAGCTCACGTTCGATGGGCCGGCGCCCGAGATCACGGTTCGCGGAGGTGAGGCCGTGTGCGACGGCTCGCTGCTGCGCATCTCGACCGACAACGCCGCGGCGATGGCCGCCGCCGCGCTCGGCCAGCTCGGCGGCAACGCGATGCGTCTGCGCAACATCGAGCTGGTCCGCCCCAGCCTCGACAGCATCTACCTGACCCTCACCGAACAGCGCTATTCCAGCGGCGAGCCGGCCGTTCGAGGCGACGCGGACGGCGATGGCGCACCTCAGATCATGTCGCGGGCGGCACTGCAGAACTCTGGGTTGAACTTCAGGCGCCCGTAGGGCCGGGTCAGGCTCAGGTCACAGGTCGTACTTGACGCTGCTTGCGAGCGCTTTGTGCCAGAAGGCCGCTGGGACGGCGCGCAGGGCGGCGTTGCGCACGGTTGCGACTGTGGGATTCGACAACGACAACATGCGCCCCCTGCGCCTCGAGGTCAGTACGATCTTCGCGCAGCGTGGCATCCGCGCCCGCTGAAAGGACTCCAGTGCGCCGGCGAGCATCCGCTGATCGCGCAGCCCGTCTGTGAGCGCGAGCTCCTTGGCGAGCACCACCGCGTCCTCCATCGAGATCCCGGCTCCCTGTCCGATGAAGGGCGTGGTCATGTGCGCGGCGTCCCCGATCAGCACGACCCGGCCCTTGATCCACGTCCGCTCCGGGTCGCGGTCGCAGATGTCGGCTCTGATGACGCGCGCCTCCTCGGTGGCCGTCACGAGTCGACGCGTCACCTCGGGGAAGTCGTGCAGGTAGCCGGTCAACAGCTCGTGCAGGCCACTCTCGGGACTCGTTCCCCCCTGTGGCTCGCGCTTCAACAGTCCCCAGTAGATCCGGTTGGAGCCCACCGGGAACATCACGAACTGCCTGCCCGCGCCGAGGAACGTGCGCGAGGTGTCCGGCGGCAGGGTATCCGGGCTCATCTCGACGACCGCCCGCCAACTGGTGAAGCCCGAGTAGCGGGGCGGCGTGTCGGCCGCCCCGTACACGTGCTTGCGCGCGACCGACCTACCGCCGTCGGCGCCGATCAAGAGCGCGCCCCGCTCGGTGTGGCCGTCGGCGAACGTCGCGGTGACCCCCTGCGCGTCCTGCTCGATTGCGACGCACTCCGAATCGAGCTGCAGCACACCTGGCTTGACAGCGTCGATCAGCGCCCACTGGACGTCGGCGCGTAGCAGGCTGATCGTCGGCGTCCCGTACTCGTCGGCGACCTCTCCCTGCGGGAAAGTGAACAGCAGCTCGCCGCGGATGTTGCGGAACTCCTGCGCGCGCAGCTCCGTGCCCGCCGCCTCGATCCGGTCCCCGATTCCGAGCTTCTGCAGGGCGCGCAGCGCATTGCTCTGCACGCCCAGCCCGGCCCCCGCCTTGCCGAGCTCCGCGGCTCGCTCGAACACGCGCACCTCGATCCCGATGCGCGTCAGCGCGATCGCCGCGGTCAGCCCCGCTGGCCCGGCGCCGATGATCAGCACCCGGTTACCGACGTCGGCTCCCGCGGTCTCGCCCGCCGACTCCCGACTCCCTGGGGCGAGGGCGATCGGTCCCGGCGATGCGTCAGCTGGTGCTTGTGCGACCTCGGGATCGGTGGCGCCGGGCTCAGGCTCCATCCGCCGACTCCGCCTCCAAGCGCTCCTTGATGACCTGCATCTGCACCTTGGTGTTCTTGTTCATGTACTCCTCGGCGTGCTCGTCGTCGGCGGGGGCCTCGGGCTTCATCGAGAAGTCCTGCACCCACCGCATCGCGGTGCCCCCGTCGGTCTCCTCGAAGTACCACTCGATGTTCATGTACTGAAACGGGCCGGTCTCGATCCGCCGCGACTTCGAGCTGTGCGTCTGTGGGTCGGCGGTCCGCTCGGAGGTCCAGCTCCACACCTGCCCGTCGTAATCGGGGTCGGGATGAGTGGTGAGCCTGAAGCGCACGGTCTCGCCGTCGCGCTCGAGCACCTCCGCGGCGGCGTACTCGCTGAACAGGCTCGGCCAGCTCTCGATGTCCATCATCCGCTCCCACACGAACTCCAGCGGGGCCTGGATGACGACGGAGTTGTCGGTATGCGCGGCCATCGTCTACTCCTGCTCGGCGAGGCGTCGGTTCACGTAGTCGATCGCCTCGCCCACGCTGTGGATCTCCTCGGCGTCCTCGTCGGGAATCCTGAATCCGTAGTCCTGCTGCATGGCGAGCTGGATCTCCATGAACGCGAGCGAGTCGAGGCCCATGTCCTCGAACGTCGCTTCGCGGTCGTCCACCACGTCGGCCTCGGGGAGGCCCACGCGATCCACGAGGATCCGCTTGAGATCATCGAATTCGAACTTCATCTGCTCGGGCAATGCCGTCTCCTTCGCTGGTGGTTTTCAGGTCGACAGGTGTGCTGAGCGCCCGCAGTGCGGGCAGCTGCTCGAGCGCCGCTCGGCGCCCGGCGGCAAGGAACAAATCGGCGAGGTGGAAGTCTCGCCAATGGGCCGGCCCGAAGCGCGGCGTGATCACCACGTCGGCGAGCTCGGCGTGGCGGGCGCTGGTCTCGAGCTGGCTGAGGTCCATCACCTCCAGCAGCGTGTCGAGCGTGCTGCCCCGCCGCTGGCGCTCGCGAACGGGCTCGAGCTCCGGCTGCTCCGGCCACGCCGCCAGCACCTCGGCGCCCATCAGGTTGATCGACACGGCGAGGTCGGCTCCGTCCTCGAACACCGCGCCGGTCGGCACCGGCACGAGCGCCAAGCCATCCACCAGGCGGTGGCCGCCGCGCTCGTGGGGGGGGAACACGCCGGCCAGCGCCGTGGCGGCCAGCAGCGCCTCCCACAGCGGCCCCTCGCGCAGCGGCGCGGGGGCGCGATCGGTGAGATCGACGGTCATCACCACGAGCGGTATCAAGGTGTCCGCGAAGGAGCGCTCCGCGGTGCTCTCGCGCATCAGCTGGCTCATCGCTTCGAGGCCCGACGCGCCGCTCATCGAGGTTTTGAACAGCTGCGCCACGTTGTCGGCGTTGAACGCGCCGCGCAGGGTCGCGTCGATCTCCGCGGCGTCCTTGCCCAGCGCCAGATATGCGCCCAAGATCGCGCCGATACTGCTGCCCGACACGTAGTCCACGACGTAGCCGGCCTCCTCCAGCACCTGCAGCGCGCCCACGTGGGCGTACCCCTTCGCTCCGCCGGCGCCCAGCGCCAGGCCCAGCTTCGTGCGGGTGAGGTGGCGCGCCAGCCACGCCTCATCCGCGGGGGGCATCCCGGTGCCGTGCGGGGGGGTTGGCGCGGCGCCGTTCGCTGGGATCAGCACGCCGCCGTCAGGAGCCAGCCCGGCTCCGTCCGCTCGCAGGCAGGTGCGAACCACGCGGATCGGCGCGTCGGCCGGCCACTCGCGGCTGGCCGCCACCGCCTCCGCGCCGACCAGCACCGCTTCCACCTGTGCGCCGCTCGCGTTTGGGCCCCGCGCGAGCGCGCCCAGCCGCTCCGCTTCGCGCGCCGAGCCGGCCAGCGCCACCACGCGGTCCACTTCGTCAAGCAGCAACGCGACGGTCTTGGGGTCGAGCTCACCGGGCAGCAGCACGGTCGCGTGCTCGTCGGTCAGGTCGTCCGCCGCGGTCAACGCACCGGCGAAGGACAGCCGCCGGTCCAGCCAGATCACCGGGCGGGGGCTGACGCGCTGTGCAAGCGCCGCCACCCGCGCCGCCGTCGCGGCCAGCGCGGGGCCGCTGAGGAGCGCCACGGCCTCGCCGCGCTGGTGCTCGACGCGGCGGGCGTTGGCTATCGCCAGGCGCTCGCTCTGGATGCGGATCAGGTTGATCAGGATCACTGGAAACCGCTGCGCGAGCGCGAGGAAGCGCTCGGCGTCGAGCTCCAGGGCGGAGGCGGCGATCGCGGCCACCACGGTGGCGGTTCGCGGCTCGCCGGTGACCGCGCCCTGGGCGCCCACCACGTCGCCCTTGCGCTGGCGGGCCACCACCTCCCCCGCCGCGGCGTCGGAGTGCCCGGCGAGAATATGGACTAGGCCTCCCGTGATCAGCCACAGCCGGTCGCTGGCCTCGCCCGCAGCGCAGATCTGCTCACCGGCGTCAAACGCCCGCGGGCGCATCTGCTCGGCGACGGCCTGCAGCTCCGCGTCGGCCAGTCCGGCGAACAGCGCGCTGGGGGGCAGCGGCGGCGCCACGTGCGACATCTAGAGCCCCGCCTCGTTGGCTTGAAAGCTGCGCGCCAGCTCGCGGCGGTCCGGCTTGCCCGAGGCGAGCAGCGGCAGCTCTGACATGACGCTGACGCCGTAGGGCACCTTGTACCCCGCGATCCCCCCGCGCGCGAAGCTGACGATCTCGCGCCCAACGAGCTCGGCCTTGGGAGTCGGTACGACGAACGCGTGCAGGGTTTCGCCCATCGCCGCATGTGGCACGCCGATCACGCTTGCCTGGCCGATGTGGGGATGGGTTAGCAGGAAGCTCTCGACCTCGGCGGGGAACACGTTGAAGCCGCCGACGTGCACCACTTCCTTGGCCCGTCCTGCGATCGTGAGGTTCCCGCCCGCATCGATCCCCCCGAGGTCCCCGGTGCGAAACCACTCGCCGTCGAACGCCTCGTCCTGCTCGCGCGGACGGCCGTGGTAGCCCGCGGTCACGTAGGGGCCGCGTACCTCTATCTCTCCATGCGCCTCGTCTGCCTTGCCTAACCCATCCCCTTCATCCGGCGACCCATCTCTCGCTCCGGGCGCTCTATCCCCCTCACCCGAGGCCCCATCTTCCTTGCCGCGGCGGACCACCCGGAACTCATAGCCCGGGAGCGGACGGCCGACCGTGCGATACCGCACGACGGGGGCGTCCTCCGGACGGCAGCTGCTCGCCGCGCCGATCTCCGTCATGCCGTACATGTTGAGCACGCGCGCCCCACGCCGGTCGAGCTCTTCAAGCACCTTGGGGGGGCACGAGGATCCCGCGGTGAACCCGCTCCGTACCGGCAGCTCGTCCGTCGCCTTCAGCACGCGTGCGAACAGAGCCGGCGTGCCGTGCAGCACGCGCGCTTCGTGGCGGCGCACCGCCTGCACCAGCGGCTGCAGCGACGTCGTGGAGTCGACCAGCACCGCCTCCCCGCCGGCGGCCACGCAGCACAGCAGGCACGCTAGCCCGAACGCGTGCGAGCCGGGGACGACCAGCACACACGCCGCCTGGGCGACGTCGCCCAGTAGCTCGGCGAGCCGCTTCCCCTCCGCCACGCCGAGCGCGTGGGACATCAGCGCGCCCTTGGGCTCGCCGGTCGTCCCGGAGGTGTACATGATCGCCGCGACGTCCGGGTGCAGCGGCAGCGCCGGCTCGCCCGCCGGCCAGTCTGTCTCCGTGCGGACCTCTCCGAGCTCGTCGACGACGATGCCGCTCCTCAGCGTCACGATCTGCTTGCCCAGGGCGTTCAGCTCCTGCGCCAGCGAGAACCCTCCGTTGGAGGCAAGCGAGATGGCCGCCGAGGGCTGCGCGTCGACGAACACGCGCCGCAGCTCGAAGCTGCGTAAGCGGGCGCTCAGCGGGACGACGGCTGCACCTGCGCGCCACGCGGCGAACAGCCCGACCAGGAGAGCGGGCACGTTGGGCGCAATCACGGCGACGCGCTCGCCCGAGCGCTCGCCCAGGCACGCGGCGAGCCGATCCACAGCCGCGTGTAGCTGGCGGTAGGTGAGCGCGACGTCGGCGTAGGCCGCAGCCGGGCGCTGCGGGCTCTGCGACACAGCCGCCTCCAGTAGAGCGCCGATCTGTGGTGGCTGCGGCATGAGCAGGGTGCGCCCGATGGTGGCGACGTCAGGTCATGCGCCTGAGCACGAGGGCGCTGTTGAAGCCGCCGAAGCCGCGCGCGTTGACGAGGATCGTCGAGGGCTCCCCGCGCCGCTCGGACCCTCGCACGAAGTCCAGCTCGAAGCCGTCGGCGGGCTCTTCGAGGTTGACGATCGGGGGCAGGGTCCCGTCGCGCATGCACAGCAGCGCCGCCGCTGCGTCCAGTGAGGCGCCGCCGGCGTACATGCGCCCGACACCGCTTTTCGGGGCGAGCACGGGTACGCGCCCGGCGTGCTCGCCGAACACGGTCCTGATCGCCTGCACCTCCAGTGCGTCGATCTCCGGAACGCCGAACGCGTCGGCTACGACCGCGTCGACCTCGCCGGGCGAGATACCGGCGTTCTTCAGCGCCACCGACATCGCCCGCGCGGACTGCTCGGCGTCCGGCGCCGGTTTGCCCCAGTGGTGGGCGTCGTTGGTGGCGCCGTAGCCGAGGATCTCGCCGTAGATCTGCGGGGCGGAGCGCTGCTGGGCGCTCTCGAGGCTCTCGACCAGGAGGATCGCCCCCCCCTCGCCGGGGACGTAGCCGTTGGCTCGCGCGTCGAATGGGCGGTAGGCCGCGGCCGGATCGGACTCGGTGCTCAGGAATCCGGTGCCCAGTTGGCAGGTGAGCGCGTACGGTCCGATCGGCGCCTCGATGCCGCCGCTCACCGCGGTCTCCACCCCACGGCGGATCGTGCGGCGGGAGTGAGCGAGCGCCTCCAGGCTCCCGGCCCCCTCCGCGAGGACCACCCCGGAGGGGCCCTTCATCCCGTGCTTGATCGAGATCTGCCCGGTCGTGGCGGCATAGAACCAGGCGATCGACTGGTAGGCGCCCACGAATACTGGGCCCTTCTCCCACAGCGCCTGGATTTCGCGCTGCCCGAACTCGTTGCCGCCCGAGGAGCTAGCGGTGATCACGCTCATCGAGTAGGGGTCGTGCCCGGCCGGGTCGAAGCCGGCGTCATCCAGTGCCGCCTGCGCGGCGACCAGGGCCATCCACGTCCACCGGTCGGTCTGCTTGATCAGCCGCTGGTCCAGGTGATCGCCGGGCTCGAAATCCCGCACTTCGCCGGCCAGCGTCACCGGGTAGCGCGAGGGGTCAAAGCGCGCGATGCGCTCGATGCCGCTGTTGCCAGCGCGTGTCGCCGACCACCACGACTCGCGATCCTGGCCAGTAGGGGCGACTACGCCGATGCCCGTGATCACGGCGCGGCGGTCGGCAGACGGGATGGTGGGGCTCATCGCAGGTTCACGCTCCTTCCCCGGCGGTCGCTGGGCGGGCACGTGTGACCCGGTCGCGGCAGTCAGCGAGTGGACTGGCGGGGCTCATCGCACGCTCACAGCCCCACGCTGCGGCGCTCGTTGGGGACCGAGAAAATCATCGCCGACTGAAAGCCGCCGAAGCCGCTGCCGGTCGACAGCGCCACGTCGATCTGCTTGCGCACCGCGACCTTGGGCGTGTAGTTCAGGTCGCACTCGGGGTCGGGAGTCTCCCAGTTGGCGGTGGGGGGCACCACGCCGCGGTCGATCGCCAGCGCGCAGGTCGCCATCTCGATCGCGCCGATCCCTCCCAGCGAGTGGCCGACCATCGACTTGATCGAGCTGATCGGCACCTTGTAGGCGTGCTCCCCCAGCGACTTCTTGTATGCCGCCGTCTCGTGCCTGTCGTTCTGCTTGGTGCCCGACCCGTGGGCGTTGATGTAGTCGATGTCCTGCGGTTGGGTTCCCCCCTGCGCCATCGCGTCGAGGATCGCCTCCGTCATCTCGCTCGCGTCGGGCTTCAGACCGGTCATGTGGAACGCATTGCCGCGGCTGGCGAAGCCGGTGACCTCGCAGTAGATGTGGGCGCCGCGGGCGAGCGCGCTCTGCATCTCCTCCAGGATGAGCACCGCGCCGCCCTCGCCCATCACGAACCCGTCGCGGTCGCGGTCGAACGGGCGCGAAGCGTGCTCGGCGTCGTCGTTGCGCCGCGAGGTCGCCTTGATCGGATCGAAGCACGCCATCGAGATCGGCGAGATCCCCGACTCCGCGGCGCCCGCGATCACGATGTCGGCCTCGTCGTCCTGGATCATCTGGTGCCCGTACCCGATCGCGTCGATCCCCGATGTGCAGCCGGTCGAGACCACCACCGAGGGTCCGTGCGCCCCGAACTTCAGCGCCACCTCGCTCGCCAGGCTGCTGGGAATCAGCCCCTGGTAGAGGAACGGGGGGGCATAGTCGGGGTCTACCAGCCACTCGCGACCGTGGTTGGAGACCGCCACGTAGCCGTCCTCCAGCACCATCGTGCCGCCGACCGCCGAGCCGAGGCTGACCCCGGTACGGTCGAGGTCGATCTTCTCGCTCTCGAGCGCGCTGTCGGTCATCGCCTCCATCGCGGCGGCCACGGCGAACTGGATGTAGCGGTCCATGCGGCGCTTCTCGTGCTCGCTGAGGCCGGCGGCCAGCGGGTCGAAGTCGCACTCGGCCGCGATCTGGGAGCGAAAGCCGGAGGCGTCGAAGAACGTGATGCGCCGGGTCGCCGTGCGCCCAGCGGTGATCGCCTCCCAGAACGAGTCGCGCGTGCTGCCGCCGGGGGCGACCACGCCCACCCCGGTCACCGCCGTCCTCCTCGGAGTCCCCCCGATGTCGCTCATCTCTCCTCTACTCCGTGTCCACGTGCCCGGCGTCGGGACGCGGCGCCAGTGGGCCGAGGTGAAAGACGATGAACGCCTCCTCCTCGCCGTCGTTGACCAGGCGGTGGCGCACGTCGATCGGGATCAACAGCGCCTGGCGGGCGCCGAGCCGGTGGGACTCGCCGTCCAGCTGGGCGTCGAGTCCGCCGCTGACCACGTAGATGAACTCCTCCGAGTAGGGGTGGTAATGCTCGCTGATCCGTTCACCGGGCGCGATCGTGGCTACACCCATGAAGCCGGATGTCGAGCCCGCGGTCTTGGGGCTCAACAGGGTGCGAACGTCGCCGCCACGGCGGGTATCGGCCGGCATGTCGTCGACCAGGCGAATCTGCGGCGCGCCGGCTGGCTCAGGTCGGGGCTGCTCTGAGGACATGGTGAGCTTTCCTCGTCTCTCTTGGTTCGTGTGGAACGAGCATGGGAATCTATCCGACAGGGGCTATGCTTGCGCTGCGCTGGTGGGCGGGAGATCAGGAGGATCGGGTTGGAAGTCGGACCGATGACATCGATCGACGTGATCGCCTCGGCGCTGGGCGACGCACAGCCCCAGCTCGGCGAGATGAGCTCTCCCGATGGCGCCCTGACGCTGCTCTTCTGTGACATCGAGGATGCCGCGGAGATCCGCGAGGAACTGGGAGCCGAGCGCTTCTCGGAGCTGTTGGGGGATCATCGCCTGATCGTCGAGCGTGTGGTTGGTCACTACGGGGGCACGGTGGCGAAGTCCCACGACGATGGCTTCATGGTCGCGTTCGACAGCGCCCACGCGGCGCTGCGTTGCGCGATTGACCTGCAGAGCTCACTTGCCAACCGCACCGTCCCTGGAGGCGAGCGTCCGTTGCGGCTGCGCGTCGGCCTGCACACCGGATTCGTGATCACCAACGAGGAGGAGATGTACGGGCGCAACGTCGTGCTCGGCGCCCGCATCGCCGGCTGCGCGCGAGGTGGCGAGATCACGGTCTCGGCGACGCTCAAGGAATACACCGAGACCGACCCCAGCTTCTGCTTCGAGGAGCGCGGCGAGCACCGCTTCAAGGGAGTCCTCGGCGAACACGACGTGTTCGCCGTCGTCAGCTGAGGGCTAGTGGCACAAAACATCTACATCACGGCGATGGGTCCCTACAGCGGCAAGTCCGTGGTGGCCCTCGGCTTCATGGAGATGCTCTCGGCGCGCCTGCAGCGCGTCGGCTTCTTCCGTCCGATCATCCGCAGCGCCACCGAGCTCGACCCGCAGATCGAACTGATGCGCCATCGCTATCAGCTGCGCTCCGGCTACTCGGAGATGCACGGCCCCACCGTCGACGCGGTGACGGCGCTGATCGCCCACGGTGCACATGAGGAGATCGAGAAGCAGGTGCTCGCCGTGTACAGGGAGCTCGAGCGCCACTGCGACTTCGTCGTGTGCGAGGGCACCGACTTCGTCGGCTCCGCTCCCGCGCTGGACTTCGACCTCAACGCGAACCTGGCCAACCAGCTCGGCTGCCCGGTGCTGGTGGTCCTGAACGGGGCGGCGAGCGCCGACGTCGTCGAGGAGGTGCAGCTCGCCCGCGAGGCGCTGCAGCGCAAGGACTGTGTGCTATTCGGCGTGATCGTCAACCGCGTCGCGCCCGGGGCCGTGGACGAGGTCGAGCGCCGGCTCGCGCCGAACACCGGCCAGGAGTGGGTCTACGTGATGCCCGAGCACGCCGAGCTCGACTATCCGAGCGTCGGCGAGATCCAGGCCGCCCTCGGCGCCCGTCCGGTGCTGGCCGTGGATGGGATGCTCGACCGTGACGTACGCGAGGTGCGGGTGGCGGCGATGAGCGCCGAGCACTTCATCGAGGATCTCGTGGACGGCACCCTCGTGGTGGTGCCGGCCGATCGCTCGGACATCGTCGTCGCGTGCCTCGCCTCGACGCTCTCCCCCTCCTTCCCCGCGGTCTCCGGGCTGCTGCTGACGGGCGGCTACCAGCTCTCCCCCACCGTGCGGGGGCTGCTCGAGACATCCCCCTTCCCGGTGTTCGAGATCGACGCACGCACGCACGTCGCCGCGGCCGCCATCTCAAGCGTCAGGCCGGTGCTGCGTGCGGAGAACGAGCGCCGGATCGCCACCGCGCTCGGCGTCTTCGAGCGCAGCGTGGACAAGGTCGAGCTGCAGATGCGCTTCATGGTGGAGCGCCCGGCGCGGATGACCCCGACGATGTTCGAGTACGAGCTGATCGAGAAGGCCAAGGCGGCGCGCCGGCGCATCGTGCTGCCCGAGGGCGAGGACGAGCGCGTGCTGCGGGCCGCGGACATCCTGTTGCGTCGCGGCGTGGTCGCCGTGACGGTGCTGGGCGATCCCGACGTGGTGCGCGCCCGCGCCGCCGCGCTCGGCCTGGACCTGGAGGACGCGCAGATCGTGGACCCCCTGAGCTCGCCGGAGCGCGAGCGCTACGGCTCGGTCTACCACGAGCTGCGCAAGCACAAGGGGATGACCGAGGAGCTCGCCTACGACGCGCTCGGCGACCCCACCTACTTCGGCACGATGATGGTCCACCTGGGGGAGGTCGATGGCATGGTCTCCGGGGCGGCCCACACGACCGGCGACACGATCCGCCCGGCGTTCGAGTTCATCAAGTCTCGTCCCGGCGTCTCGGTCGTCTCGAGCGTCTTCTTCATGTGCCTCGCCGACCGCGTGCTGGTCTACGGCGATTGCGCGGTCAACCCCAAGCCCGACAGCGCACAGCTCGCGGACATCGCGATCTCCTCCGCGGACACCGCGGCGGCGTTCGGCATCGCCCCGCGGATCGCGATGCTCTCCTACGCGACCGGCGACTCCGCCAAGGGCGCACAGGTGGACGCGGTGCGCGTGGCCACCGAAACCGTGCGGCGACTGCGCGGTGATCTCAAGGTCGACGGGCCAATCCAGTACGACGCCGCCGTCGACGCGACCGTCGCCAAGCTGAAGCTGCCCGACAGCGAGGTCGCCGGCAGCGCGACCGTCTTCATCTTTCCCGACCTCGACACCGGCAACGTCGCCTACAAGGCCGTCCAGCGCTCATCCGGGGCAGTTGCGATCGGCCCTGTGCTGCAGGGGTTGCGCCGGCCGGTAAACGACCTCAGCCGGGGCTGCTCTGTCACGGATATCGTCAACACGGTGGCGATCACCGCGATCCAGGCGCACGAGGGCGGCTGAGGGTCGGTCCTTCCAGGAGCGGCCGGCGGGGCGGGGCCGAGGGCGAAAAGGATTAGGAGGAGGGGGGGTGGGCTCGTGCGGCGTCGACACCCAAGCATCCATCACTGTATCTGGTAGGTGCGCTCCTGCTCCCACAGCAGCTGCCAGAACCGCCGGGGCATCGCCGAGAGGACCTGCTCGCGCATGAACAGCGCCACTGGGTTGTTCACGTGCGAGAGTTTCGCCAGTTTCGCGGAACGGTCCACGATCTGGCTGGTGCGCGGAATGCGCTTGCACTCGTAGGAGTCGAGCCCCGCCTGCACCGCGCCGGGGGCAGAGAGGGGGCCGACCGCGGATAGCTCCCGTCCGAGCACGACGCCGTCCTCGATCGCCATCCCCGCGCCCTGTCCCAGCGTCGGCGTCGTCGGGTGCGCCGCATCGCCGAGCAACGTCACGCGCCCATCGCGCCAGCGCGCGAGAGGCTTGCGGTCATAGAGGTCCTCGCGGAAGATCTGCTGCTCAGAGGTCGCTTCGATCACCTGCTGAATCTCTGCGGGCCAGCCGTCGAACGTGTTCAGCAGGTCCTGCTTGCGGCCGATCGGGGGGTCGATCGCCCCCGCGGGGCGGATCTGGCTGCCCCACCAGAACAGCCGCCTGTCGACCGGGAACATCCCGAAGATCGACGCCGGACCGTACACCTGCTGGGCGAAGCTGCGCCCCAGGTCTTTGTGCTCGTACTCGGGCAGCGCCCGCCACACCGTTGCGCCCGAGTATCGCGGCGCGCGGTCGCCGATCGTCTTCGCGCGGATCACCGAGTGCAGCCCGTCCGCGCCCACCAGCGCCGCGCCCCGCTCCGCGTGGCCGTCGGCGAACAGCGCCGTGACACCGCTGGCATCCTGGCGAAAGCCGACGCATTGCACGCCGCAGTGGACGATGCTCAGATCGCCAACAGCTCGAGCGAGCATCTCCAGCAGTTCGCCGCGATGGACGGCAACGACCTCGCCGTGCCAGGGTACCGCCGCCAACGTGCGCCCGTCGCGCCACGAGAGCATCCGCAGGGCCTCGAACCCCGGCCCCGAGATCTCCCGCAGCTCATCGCTCAGTCCAAGCATCGACAGCGCCTGTGCCGCCACGCGCTGGATCCCGACACCAGTGCCTAGCTCCCGCAGCTCCGACTGGCGCTCGAACACCTCCACGGGGACGCCGCTGGCTTTGAGCGCGGCCGCGGCTGTGAGGCCACCGATACCGCCGCCGATCACGAGCACCCGGTCGGAGTCCTGCATTGGGGAGGACTCTACTGGGCGGGGGGTTGGGGCAGGTCGCGAGCGGTCGCCCGGCCGGCGCAATCGGTGCTTCACGGTGCTACACTAAGACTGTGCCAACTACTCTCCCACGCCATACGATCACCGAGACCCCGCCCGTGCAGGAGGCGCTTGACGAGCTGCGCGCGAAGCTGAATGGCGATCGGATCGATTTCTCAGAGCTGGTGATCCTCGGCGCCCGCGCGAAGGCCCGCCGGTTGCCCGAGGGAGGTGACACTGAGGAGGCCCGGCAGGCTCGTAGGGAGCTCGCTGAATGGATCCGCAATGGCAACGGTCCGATGGTGGACATTGCGGCAGCCGAAGAGGTCAAGCACATCGGGCTGATCGCCAACTACGACGAGTAGCGTGCTGCTGCTCGACAACTCGGCTTGGGTGCGCCTGGCCCAAAAAGGAGTTGTCCCAAAGGATCGCGCGAGCACGATCGCGGCGTGGATCGAGCGGCGTGAGATCGCAGTCTGTCTGCCGTTCCTGCTTGAGGCCGGCTACTCCGCCCGTTCGGCGGCGGATCGCAAAGCGCTGATGGCGCGCTTCGATCGACTCCCGCGAGTCGCAATCGACGGTGAGGTGGAACGCATCGCGTTGCAGGCGCAGCGGGAACTTGCCGAGATTGGCCATCACCGCCTCTCGCCGATGGACGTGATGATCGCAGCGTGCGCGCACCGTGCGGAAGGGGGCGTGCTGCACTACGACGGCGACTACGACATCCTCGCCGAGCACACCAGCCTCGTGTTCGAGAGCGAGTGGCTCGCTGTGCCGGGCACGCTTTGATCCGGGGTACCGCACCACGGAGGTCCCCGCTCTGATTCAATGGGGGCGTGCGTGGTTCTCAGCTGGGGGGGCAAATCGGCGTTCGAGCGGGGTTGGCTGCGCTTGCGGTGCTCGTCGTGCTGGCGTGGCGGCCTGCGGTGGGTTCGGCAGAAGTCATCAATACCTCTGGCCCGCTCACCTCGATCCACGTCGAAAGCGACCTCGGCTGCCAGGTCCAAGCCAGCGGCGACATCGGAGGGAGCTTCTTTCCAAGCTCTGCACCTGGGGCGTGCGGGACTTTCCTGGCCCTCACAGCGGGTGAAGACGTCGGCCTTGCCGAAAGCCATCACCTGTTTGGCTCGAACCCGCCGGCCGGCGTCACCCCCGAAGCGGACTTCACCCCCGTCCCCGGGGAACCACAGAAACTCACCGGCGAAGCCACGGCCGCCAATCCGTTCGTGGTCACCACCCACGACTACGCGGAAGAGCCCATCAAAGGAGCAGAACCCTTCAAAGTGGCGGAGGTGACTGAGACCGACAGCTACGTTGCCGGCCAGAACAGCTACGAAACGGCGATCACCGTCAAGAACCTCGGCGACTCGAGGCTCGAAGGCACCCTCTATCACGCTGGCGACTGCTACTTGGCCAATCTCGACGAAGGCTACGGTGCCGAAAACGTGCCTTCCGCCGGCTCCGTAGCCTGCACGATCAATCCCAACAACAGCCCGCCGGCCCGTTTCATGGCCTTCACGCCGACCTTCACGACCGGGCCTTCCGTGCAGCACATAGAGGGCTTCTTTGGCACAGTCTGGTCGTACGTGACCCCGACCGGAACCGAGTTCCCGGACACCGTGGACGTCACGACGCATGAGGACAACGCCATGGGCCTGTCCTGGCCGATCAACCTGAACCTCTCGAGCTCAGCAGAAAACTCGGCGACACTGAAGCTCACCACCACGGTCTTGCCCTCCAGCGCCCCAAGCTCCAGCTCGAGCTCCTTCAACGCCAGCGCCGGCGGCGCATGCGTCTCCGGCGAACAGTTCCCTGTGACGATCTCCGCGGCCAACGGCGTTAAAGCTGTGCACTACATAGTGGACGGGGGAACCGAACAGACGATTGAAACCAAAGAAGCCAGCCAGGCCTTGATCCCGCTGACACCCGGCCAGCACACGCTTGAATACTGGGCCGAAGACCTGACGGGAGCCCAGGAGAACCCCCACAACAAAGTGACGGTGATAGCGGCTTCCGGGGCGCCGGGCCTGACGATCACAAGCGAACAGGGAAAGAACAGCTACCTGGTCGGCGAAACTGCCTCGGTCGCGATTGCTGCCACCGGCCTCGACATCACCAGCAACCCGTCGGCCACCAAAGTGGCGATCTCGACCTCCGCGCCCGGGAGTTTCTCGGTGACGCGCTCTGCCACCAACCCGTGCGGCACGACCAGCGCCAGCTACGCCTACACGGTCTCCCGCAACACGCTGTCCACCCTGCCGCCGCCGGTGCTCGGCAAGACCGTCAACGTGGAACCGGTCAGCGGCGAAGTGTTCGTCAAGCTGCCGCCGGGGTACGCGAACACGGCGAGCGCGAGCCTCGCGGACCCGCTCCAGGTCTCCGCGCTGCTCGAGACGGCGGCCACCGAGAGCCTGAGCAAGGGGATCGGCTTCATCCCGCTGCGCGAAGCACGCCAGATCCCAGTGGGCTCAACCCTCGAAACTACCCGCGGCGTGGCCCGGATCGCCACTGCGACCGCCACGCCGGGTCAGCAGCAGCAGGGCGACTTCGGGGCCGGGATCTTCAAGCTGCTGCAGAAGCGCCAGCAGAAGGGTTTGACCGAACTGGACATGATCGACAACCGCAGCGCCCACCAGGTCTGTGCGACGGTCGGCAAGGTCAAGGGCAAGGGCCGAGGCAGGGCCCTCGCGGCCAAGCATCTGAGCTCGAAGGTGCTCGGCCGGATCAACGCCAGCGGGCACGGACACTTCACCGTGCGGGGACAGTACAGCGCGGCGACTGTGCGCGGGACGGTCTGGAGCGTGGGCGACCGCTGCGAAGGGACGCTCACGCAGGTCAAGCGCGGCGTGGTAGTGGTCCGCGACTTCCGTCGCCGCAAGACGATCACGCTGTTCACCGGCCAGTCCTACCTGGCCAAGGCGCCCCACTACTAGGCCGGCGATGCGCTTCGGCAGCAGTCCACGCCCGCGTTCGTACCCACGTCCGGCCGCGATCGTGTACGCGGTGCTCGTTGCGATGGTGGCGGCCACGGCCGGGCTAGCCGCGTCGGCGCAGGCCGCGACCTACACCGTGGGGACGCTCAACGACGAAACCGGTACATGCGCGAATCCTGCCTCCGGCGCCTGTTCGCTGCGGCAGCTGATCAACTACGAGAACTCGCTCCCAGCGACGCCAAGCCCGCCCGATACCATCGTTGTCCCGGGCGGCAAGTACGGCCTGGCCAACGGGGAACTCCCGATAACCCAGTCGCTTGCGATCCTGGGTGCGGGGGCACGCACCACAAACGTAGACGTGCCTGTGGGCGTATCGGGTCGTGTATTCGATATCACGATCCCGAAAGGCGGCAGCACACCCACGGTGGTGATCTCGGGGCTCGAGATCTCGGGTGGGACCGCCAATGCGAGCAACGGTTTCTTCGGCGGCGACGTCCACAACACAGCTCAGTTGGTCCTCAACGAGGACTGGATCACCGGAGGCACCGCATCCTCGGGAGGCGGGATCTCCAACGACACCGGCACACTAGTCGTCGAGCACTCGCTCGTGTCGGGGAACCATGCTAACACCGGAGGTGGGGATTCGGGTGGCATCCAGAACCACGGCTCCGCAAACTGTGAAACCTCCTGCACCCCTGGCACGAGGGCGGTCCTGAGCATCGAAAACTCAACAGTTACCGGCAACGATGCGCGCGTGGGCGCGGGCATCTTCAGCTGGACCGACAACGGAGTCGCCGACGGTAACGTGGTCTCGGTGATCAACTCGACGATCGCCTACAACAGCACCCAGGACGAGAGCGGCACCTGCCCGCCTGCCACAGAAGGCTGCGCCAGGGGCCCGGGCGCAGGACTGCTTGTCAGCGACGGGACGATCGATATTGGGAGCTCGATCCTCGCGTACAACAGCGAGACGACTGGCGGTAGCTTCACTGCGACCAACTGCTCGACCTTGGGTTCCGCGACGATCCTCTCATTTGGCTACAACCTCGAGACCGGGAGCGACTGTGGCTTCATATCCACTGGGGACCTACAGAGCACAAATCCGCAGTTCAGCTCGGGAGTTCCGCAGAACAATGGCGGCAACACGGATACCCTCGCTCCGAAACCAACCAGTCCTGCGGTTGACGCGATCCCCACCAGCAACCCGTTCTGCGGCGGGATCGACCAGGGCGACGTCACCCGACCGCAGGGCGCCGGTTGCGACATCGGCGCAGTCGAGCTTGTCCCGTTCACGATCGAAGACACCGAGGGATCTCAGTTCTCGGGTCAGCTCGCCACAGCTGGTTGCAGCATCTCCGGTACGCCCACGATCAACTGGGGAGACGGGCAGACATCGCCCGCCACGGTGGATGCGACACACTCGCTCATTAGCGGAACCCACACCTATGTGGAGGAGGGGATTTTCAACGGCTCGGTCAGCTACAGCGACGACTGCGGCTCGCACAAAGTTGCTTTCCTGGCGAAGGTCGCCGATGTCCCACTGAGCGCGACCGGGGTACCCGTGAGCGCGACGGCGGGCGTGCAGTTCAGCGCCACAGTGGCGACGTTCACCGACGGCGATCCGGCCGGCACGGCCTCGGACTACACGGCGAGCATAAGCTGGGGTGACGGCACAACGTCAACGGCGACGATCGGCTCCGCGGCCAGCGGCGGCTTTGCCGTCACCGGGTCCCACACCTATC
Source organism: Solirubrobacteraceae bacterium (assembly GCA_035566955.1). GTDB lineage: Bacteria > Actinomycetota > Thermoleophilia > Solirubrobacterales > Solirubrobacteraceae > Palsa-744. The sequence continues at coordinate 36,383 of DATMPY010000203.1, forward strand.
CTGGCGGCGGTACCTACCAGACCAGCGTTGCGATCAGAGACGTGGGGGGAGCAACTGCGACCGCCACAAGCGCCGCCAACGTGGCCAACCCGCCCTCCGGGCCCCCAACGCTCCTCACGCCATCGCCGCCAACCGTCCTATCGACGACCAGCGCGGCGTTTACGACGACGGTGAACCCGCACGGGTTGGCGGCAACTGTGCACTTCGAATACGGGCCGTCGCTCGGGGGCGCCAAAGCGGCGGCGATCACCTACGGCTCGGTGACGCCCGACCAGTCGGTGGGCGCAGACTTCGCCAACCACACGGTGACGGCGACCGTCACCGGCCTGCTGCCCAATGTGACCTATCACGTGCGCGCGGTGGCCACCAATAATGCGGGCAGCGCGTTGGGCGCCGATCAGACGCTTCAGACCCCGGCCGATCCACCGCCGCCACCGCCGGTGCTCGGCAAGTCGGTGAACGTGACGCCGGTGTCGGGGATCGTCTACATCGAGCTGCCGCCGGGCGCCAAACTAGCCTCCGTCTTGCCATCCTCGCCCGGAGTTGAGGCGTTCGCTCCACTCACCGATGGGCGGGCGTTTGCCGCGCTCGCCGACGGACAGGCGTTCGCGGCGCTCACCAAGGGGCTGAGGTTCATACCGTTGACCGAGGCCCGCCAGATCCCGGTTGGCTCGACCCTCGATACGACCGCCGGCGTTGTGAGCATCACCACGGCGACGACGGCCTCCAGGAAGGGCAAGCTGCAGTCCGGCGACTTCGGAGCTGGAATCTTCAAGCTGCTGCAGCAGCGCAGGCAGCGGGGGCTGACGGAACTGAACATCATCGACAACCACAGCGCCCGTCAGGTCTGCGCGACGGTCGGCAAGGCCCGGATCGCGGCCAAGCAGCCGAGCAACAAAGTGCTCGGCCGGCTCAACGCCAGTTCGCATGGGCGCTTCACCGCGCGTGGGCACTACAGCGCGGCGACCGTGCGGGGGACGATCTGGAGCGTTGCCAACCAGTGCGACGGGACGCTCACGCGGGTCAAGCGCGGCGTCGTCTCGGTCCGCGACTTCCGCCGCCGCAAGACGATCACGCTGTTCACCGGGCAGTCCTACCTGGCCCGAGCCTTCAAACTGGGCTGATCCGGGTCCGGCATTGGGGTGGAGTGCCCTCTCAGGTGGAGTAGGGGCCGATCTGCGGCGTCGCCCCGGCGGGACCCTCACACAGAGCCGACCCGCGCTCCGCGCGCGCCGAGGCTGGGCATCGCCTCGCCGTCGGCTTCGATCGCGCTGACGACGAGCTCGGCGAACAGCGCTGCGCGCTCGGCGTCGTCGGGCCCGTAGTGGCCGCCGTCGCGCCGATCGAGCAGCGAGAGCACCCCGATCGGGCGCCCCAGGCGAATGAGTGGGACGACCAGCATCGTGTAGGGGACGTGGCCGGTGCCGGCGGCGATGCGGGAGGCGAAGCGGGGATCTGTGCGACAGTCGGCGACCGCCAGCGGCTGCCCGCTCTGCACGACGCTGCCGGCGAGGCCGTGCCCGGGGGGCAGGCGCACGCCCACGATCTCACGCCCTCCCGCTCCCCACGCCGACTGGTAGACCAGCTCGCGGGTGTTGGCGTCGGTCAGCGCGATCGAGGAGGCCGCGGCCCCGAACACGCCGGCCGCGGTGCGCGCGATTCCCTCCATCAGGCTGCGCCGGGCGGCGGGCTGCTCGATCGAGAGCGTGAGCGACCCGCCGGTCGTGGGCTGCGTGTGACCCCAGGGCTGCGTGTGACTCCCCAGGGCACGGGCGAAGGCGGCGATCGAGGCGACCCGCCGTTCAGGGACCATCTCCAGGCCGGCCTTCACCGCGTCGGCGATCTCGGGGGGAACCTCGGGGGCGAACTCGCGCAGCTCAGTCGGGCTGGCGTACACCGGGGGCCGGCCGACGATCAGCGTCCACAGCGTGGCGGCCAGGCCGAAGACGTCGCTGCGCGGGGAGACCGAGCCTCCGGCGAACACCTCCGGCGCCATGTAGCGCGGCGTGCCGACTCCCACGGTGCCTTCGTCTTCTTCCTCGTCCTGGAGCAGGCGGGCGATCCCGAAGTCGACCAGCACGATGCCGCTCTCGCCGAGGATCAGGTTGTGGGGCTTGACATCGCGGTGCACGATCTGCTGGTCGTGCACGTACTCGAGCGCCTCGCAGCTCTCGCGGGCGTAGTCCAGCGCCTGCTCCAGCGGCAATCCTGGATTGCCGGCCTGCCCCAGCAGCGCGTGCAGATCGGTGCCCTCGACCAGCTCCATCACGAGGTACTGGCCGCGCTCGTCGGCGAAGTGGTCGGTGACCTGGACGACGCGCGGATGGCGCAACAGCGACAGCAGCTGCGCCTCGACCTCGAAGCGCTCGGCGTGGCGGGTGTTGTTCACATGCTTGATCGCCACGGCCGCGCCGGTGCGGGTGTCCTGAGCGCGGTAGACCGCGCCCATCGCCCCGCTGGAGATCGGCGCCTGCACGGTGTAGCGGTCGGCCAGCGTGAGCGCCTGCGGCAGGACGAAGCGTGACTGATCCATGTCGAGGCCAGCGTAACGCAGCCCCGTCCTCCGCCCTCGGTAGACGCGCCGCGCGGGCGCAATGAAATGATCGGCGACCGGGAGCTCGGATAGCGTTGAACCGGTGAAGCGTAAGCGCGGGAGGGCCGGGCCGGCACGCACGCGGCAGCTGCGGCTGGTGCTGCTGGCGATCGTGGCGCTGGGCGCCACGGGCCTGGCGATCGTCGCTTACGAGACCGATCTGCTGCGCTCGCTCGAGCTGAGCACCGTCAACACCCGCTTCTCGATCCGCGGCCGCCAACGCCCACCGGCGAGCATCGTGCTGGTCGAGATCGACGAACGGACCTTCGACGAATTGGACCTGCAGTGGCCCTTTCCGCGCCGCGTGCATGCCCGTGTGATCGAAGACATCGCGCGCGACCACCCCAGGGTGATCGCCTACGACGTGCAGTTCAGCGAGGCCAGTGCCTGCCCGATCTCCACCAACGGCACCCAGCCGCCGCCGGGCGACTGCCCCCAGGCGCGCAGCGATGAGACAGCGCTGCTCGCCGCGCTGAACAACGCTGAGGGGCGCACCGTAATGGCCGCCACCGAAACCGAAGCAAACGGGAACACCAGGTTCCTCGGCAGCGAAGGCAACGCGCTGCTGGGCGAAGTGGGGTCGCGGCCGGCCAACGGGCTGCTGCCCACCGATCCAGGCGGGGTCCTGCGAAGGGTCAGCTTCGCGGTCGGCGGGCTGAAGACGCTCGCCACGGCGAGCGCGGAAGTCGCCGACGGGCGGCGGGTGCGCGCGAGCGAGTTCGCCGGGGGTCCCGCCTGGATCGACTACTACGGGCCGGAAGACATATTCCCCCGGGTTTCGTTCTCGACCGTCTACCTCGGCCACGTACCGCGCGGCTTCTTCCACGGCAAGATCGTGGTCGTCGGTCCCTCGGCGCCGACGTTGCAGGACATCCACCCGACGTCCACCGCGAGGCAGATGCCGGGAGCCGAAGTCCAGGCCAGTGCGATCGAGACGGTGCTGCGGGGCCTGCCGTTGCGCTCGACGGGGGCGTGGCTGGACCTGGCGCTGATCGTGCTGCTGGGCTGCGCGACCCCGCTGGCCACGCTGCGGTTCGGCTCGATCGCCACGGTCGCACTGGCGGTTGCGCTCGCGGCGGTGTTCACGGTGGCCGTGCAGATCGCTTTCGACGATGGGCTTGTCGTGTCGTTCGTATACCCGCTCGGGGCCCTGATCCTCAGCGCGGCGGGGGCGCTGTCGGTGCAGTTGGTGACGGTCGCCTTCGAGCGCGAGCGGGTGCGGGATCTGTTCTCGCGCTTCGTGCCCGAGAACGTCGTGGACGAGGTGCTGGCGAGCACCGACGCGGGACTGCGCCTCGGTGGGGTGCAGCGCGAGGGAACTGTGATGTTCACCGATCTGCGCGGCTTCACGACGTTTGCCGAAACGCTGACCCCGGACCGTGTGATCGAAGTGCTCAACCGCTACCTGAGCGAGATGAGCGATGCGATCCTCGACCACGGGGGCACCCTGGTGGCCTACATGGGGGACGGGATCATGGCGGTGTTTGGGGCGCCGATCGTGCAGGCCGACCATGCCGACCGTGCGCTCTCCACGGCCCGCGAGATGCTCGCTGTGCGCCTGCCCCGCTTCAACGCGTGGCTGCGCGAGCAAGAGCTGGGGTCGGGGTTTCGCATGGGCATCGGCCTGAACTCGGGGCGGGTGATGTCGGGCAACGTGGGCTCCGAGCGTCGCGTCGAGTACGCCGCGGTGGGCGACGCCACGAACGTGGCTGCCCGCATTGAGCAGTCCACCAAGGGGACCCCTCACCAGCTGCTGCTGTCAGGGGCAACGAGGGAAGCGCTGACCGAGCCACCCGAGGATCTCGTGTTCGTAGAGGAGGTTGAACTGCGCGGCCGGCGCAGGCACACAACGCTCTGGTCGCTTGCCGAGGACGGGGCAAAGCCCGCGGCGGGCCAGCTTGAATCCCTGCCCGACGATCGGCCCGGGGAGGGCCGGCGGGTGTCCCCGGTGGACGGTCGATCTGGAGAGGGCCAGCCGGGACCGGCGACGGCCGATCAGCCTGAGACCGCGTAGCCGGCCTGATGCAGCGCCGTGAGCGCGTTCGCTGCGCGTTCGCGGTCGCTGCCAACCGCCCGCCCCGCCCGCGCGTAGGCCGCGACATCTCCGGCTCGCGCGGCCGCGGCCAGCGCGGCGTAGTCGCGGCTGAGAGCCATCAGCGAGTCGGCGAGGCGCGCGTTGAGGCCCTGCACCGCGGGACTTACGGCCAGGCGCCCGAGCGCTCGTGACGCGGAGCTGTAGGCGGCGGCGAGCTGAGCGGCTGCGGCGGCCTGCGCGGAGGCGCTCGATGCGGCGTGCAGTCGGGTGGCGCCGACTGCGGCGGTGCCACGCAACGTTCCGAAGGTGCGCCCCAGCTGGCCTGCGTAGTCGGAGCTAGGGGCCAGTCCAAACGCGGTGGTGCCGTTCAGCTTCAGCGTGGCGGCGATCTGCGCGCACTGCGCCGCAGGCGCGGAGGTGGAGGAGCCAAGGCACGCGATGGTAGCCACGCCGCCTGAGGTGGGTACCGCGTAGAGGGTCAACGCCCCGGCGAGGCCATGCACGGACAGTCCGCTGTAGCGGTATGCCTGCAAGGCGCCCAGCCGCACCGGCTCGGGTCGGGGCGGCGCCCCGTTCAGCGCGGCGGTGAACGCCCCGGGCAGCAGCGCGGGCCCGGAGGCACTCACCTCCCCGGCGAGGAGGCGCTGAGGGGAGGAGGCGCCGGCGGATGGGCTCAGGGCAAGCGCGAGCGGCTGTGAGAACGTGAGTCCCGGAATCGTGGGGGCGCTCGCGAGCTGCTGCCAGGCGGACGGGAACGAGAGCGCGACGTGGCCCGAGGAGGCCGAGTGGCTGAATGCTTCTCCCGAGCCGACCGAGCCGCCACCGAGCAGGAACCCGGCGGCGGCCGCGAGCACCGCGGCGGCGACGATCGCCGGCAGGTATCTCCCCCGAGCGGCTCCGGTCGTGGCCGGGGTTGCCATGGACTGGGCGCCGGCGGAAGCAGGGGCTTCGGCGGAAGCGCTGACTTCGGCGCCGGCCGTGTGAGCCGTCGCGGCCTGCTCGCCGCCTGGTGCTTCCCCGACGCCGGCCGCGGCAGCAGCGGCCGCGGCGAGGCGGGTCGCACCGGGATCGCTCTGCGCGGCCGAGTCCCGCACGCGCGTCGCCCCCCCGGCGGTGGGGCGCAGGCGCGTCGTGTCCGTGGAGGCCCGCGGCGCGGGCGCCTCGGGCACGGCGCCGAGCGCACGCCGTGCCTTCAACATCAGCTCGCCGGCCGAGGCGGGTCGGTCATTGGGGTCCTTCGCCATCCCCTCGGCGACCACCTCGTCCATCGCCGCGGGGAGGTCCGAGCGCACCTGCGACAGACGCGGTGGGGGCTCGGTGAGGTGCGCGAGGAGGGCCCGCTCTTCGGTGGCCCGCACGTAGGGAACCTGGCCGGTGAGGCACTCGCAGAGCACGGCTGTGAGGGCGTACACGTCGCTGCGGGCCGTGGCGCGCTCCCCGCGGGCCTGCTCGGGGGAGATGTAGTCGATCGTGCCCACGAACTGGCCGGTTTCGGTCATCGCGGCGTCGTCGTGGGACTTGGTCAGGCCGAAGTCGGCCAGGTAGGCGTGGTCGCCGGCGCCGACGAGCACGTTCTGAGGCTTGACATCGCGGTGGATGAGCCCCTTCGCGTGTGCCGCGTCGAGCGCCTCGGCGACCTGCGTGAGCAGGCGCAGTGCCCGCCGGTCGTCGAGCTGGCGCCGCAGGATCAGGTCCTTGAGCGTGGGACCCTCGACCATGCGCATCGCGAGGAACAGCCTGTTGTCGGTCTCCCCGGCCTCGTAGACGGTGACGATGTTGGGGTGGTCGAGCGCGGCCTGCAGCAGGCCCTCGCGGCGGAAGCGCTCGCGGAAGCCGGGATCGGCGCTGAGCTCCGCGGTCAGCACCTTCAGCGCCACCACGCGCTCCAGCGAAAGCTGCGTAGCGCGGTAGACGGTGCCCATGCCGCCCTCCCCGAGCGTGCCGTCGATGCGGTAGCCCGCTACGACCGTGGAGCTGTCCAGCGAGTCCATCAGGTCACCGGCGCGGAGGGGTCACCACTCCTCGACACTAGCCTACGATCACCGGGCCGCTGCCTTTGCCGCCGCCGCTTGGCGGAGCGGCCGGCGCTGAGGGCGATGCCGGCGTGGAGGGCGATGCCGGCGTGGAGGGCACGGCCGGAGCCGCCGGCGTGGGACTTGGGGAGGTGCTCTGCGCGGGAGTCGCTGGATGCGGCGGGCGGTGCAGCGCAGGGAGCGCCACCGCGGGCAGGGCGAGGCCGGAGGCGTGCACCGGAGTCGAGGGCAGCACGACCGGAGTCGGCAACGCCGCCGCCGACGTCCCCCCAGCGGTTGCCTTGCGCACCGCGAAGGCGGCCCCGAATGCCAGCACCACGATCAGCGCGGCGATTGCCACGCGCCCGCGCGAGGTGACGGTCATGTGCAGCGCTCGGTCATTCGCAGCGCTTGGGCCTCTTCGAGTCCGGTGCCAGGCAGCGCTGGATCTTGGTGAAGCTCCCGTGGCCGACCCGGTATTCGATGTAGGCGCCGATCTGGTTCTTGGCGGTCACGTAGATCTTCAGGGCGGCGCCATCCGGCAGCACCGCGCCGCCCAGTCGGGGAAAGCGAACGGTCCGCGCGGTCGTGGCCTGGGGGCGGCATCCGCGCGTGCAGCGCACTTCGACGCGGGCCTTGCGGGGGGCGGCGACGGAGAGGCTCACCACTCGCACTCCACCGGCGAGCGGCTGTGCGGCGAGCGTCGCTTCGGCCTGCAGGCGCTTGCGCGGGACGAGGTAGTCGAACAGGAACTCGATGTTGCCCCCGGCTTCCTGCGCCCCGCCGATCTGGATCGTGTAGGACTTCCCGGCCTGGACGTTGGCGAACAGTTCACCGGCCGCCGTGGGCTGGTTGACTGCGCAGTGGCGCTGGCTGTTTTCGGGCAGCAGGGTCTTGGGGTCGAACGGCGTCACCGCCATGATCGTGCCGAAGTCCGCTGAGGTGCGGATCCGCACGAGCCCGTTGGCATTGGGATAGAAGTCGTACCAGATCGTCTTGCCCTCGCCGACACCGTTGCAGCCCGTCAGCTCGGGGGGACCCCCGTGGGACGTCGGGTTGAAGATGTCCGACTGGACCGTCGCCGCCGCCGTGTTGCGTTCGTCGCGCAGGGTTTCCGTGCGGTTGAGCGGGGTGCCCGGCTGGTTGATGTTCAGCGAGCTCAGGTAGTTGTCGTTGAGCGGCGGCGCCGGCGCCGCTTCACACGGTGCTTTGACGCAGGTGATCGTTGTGAACAGGTAGTTGCCGTCGATCGACGGCACAGGCGCCGTGGCGCTCGCCGTCATCGTCGTCGCCCCCATCGCCAGCAGCATCGCCAGTGCGACGACCGCGATCGGCCGCCGGGAGCGCGTGTGTGTTGCTCGCATCAGACCACCTCGCCTAACTTGCCGGGAAGCACCAATCATATGCCAGCCGCCGGCAACCCGCGCCTTGCCAGTCGCCGCCGGGTCGCCGGATCATGGCGCGGGCGGCGGTCGCCTACGACGAGGCCCGCACGATTCGCCTCCCGTGGCGCGAGTCGGCCCTGGAGCAGCTACTGGCGCTGGCCGAGCCGCTGGCGAGCTCGGAGCCGCGCCGCGAGCTGATCATCGTCCGCCTAGTCAGGCCGCCCCGCGGCGCTCGCTCAGCTCAGGCGTCGGCGTTCAGGCTCCGGGCGCCTTGGCCAGGTAGGACTGGCCGGTGAACAGGGTGATCGTCTTGCGGCGGTGAAAATCTCGGACCGAAACGACGCCCCGCTTGACCCGCGTGAGCGTCCCATCGCACTGATTGGCCACGCTCCAGATCGTCCCCCGCACGGTCGCCGAGCTGTACTGCCCCCGCGCGGTGAAGCGCCCATGCGAGCTGGCGTTGAGCTGTCCGAGCACCTTGCTGCTCAGGTGGCGGGCCGCGGACCGAGCCTTGCCGAGGCTGGCGCAGGACTGACGCGTACTGTGGACATCGAAAATATTCAATTCGGTAAGCCCCCGCTGCCTGCGTGCTTGGAGAAGCTTGAAGATGCCGGCACCGAAATCGCCAGACTGCAACCTGCCCTTTGCAGCAGTAGCGGTAGTGATACGCGCAACACCAGCAGTCGTGTCAAGAATCGACCCGACGGGAATCTGACGCGCTTGCGCCAGTGGAATGAACCCGAGTCCCTTCGTCAAACTCTCGACCGCCGACTCCAACGGCAAATCAAGGCTCGTGGGCGCGCTGCCGGAGGGCAGCTTGACGAACACTTCCCCGCTCACCGGTTCCACATTCACAGTGCGGCCCAGAACCGGCGCCGGTGTTGTCGGCTTTGAGATGCGCTTCGCGAAGGTTGGCTGGTTGCTGCGCCCATAGCTGTCGGAGAACGTCCCCGTGAGTGTGTCGGCGTCGGCGCTGATCGTCATGACGGCGGTCGAGCTGTAACTCTCCAGCTTGAAGTTGGCGCTGTCGAGCGTCACGGTGTGGCCGCTGATTGTGCCGCTCACGGTCCACGCGTCGCCGCTCGCCGCCGACCCCGTCCCGCTGATCGCGCCCGTGCTGAAGTCCTCGCTCGTGATCGTGAACGTCTGGGGGAAGGTGGGGTGGGCTTCGCACTGCGCGAGGGTGCCGCCAACGCATGCCCAAGCGTCGAAGGTGCCTCGCAGATCGGGGATGGAGCCACTCTGCGCCGACGCAGGGGCGACCATCAGGAGGATCGCGCCGCAACTGGACAAGGCTACGGCCAGGCGGTGCCCACGCCTGGGCGGCAAGACGGCTCGGTTGAGGAAACGAGAGATCCAACTGAGAGCGGGCACCGAGGCCTCCCTTGCTTTACGCTTGAGGTAGAGCGACGCCACTCACCGACGTCGGCGGGCGTCCCACTCTCCATGCATACAAAACAAAGCTTATACGGGGACGATTCCACGGGTCATTCCACGGGTCGCCGGCCGTGCTGGCGAAGGGCAGAGACACGAACACGGCGGGACGCGCCAAGACCTGCAACGCTGCCAGCGTGCACGACGACTTCGATGGAGGCGGACCAAGGTGGCAGGCGTGAATGACGAGCCCGAGCACGATCAGCAGGCGGCGGCGCGCGAGGCGCCCGACCCGCTGATCGGCGTCACCGTCGGGCGCTACCGGATCGAGTCGTTGCTGGAGGTCGGCGGGATGGGGCGCGTGTACCGGGCGATCGACTCCGAGGGCACGCTGGTGGCGCTCAAGCTGGTGAGGGGCGACCTCGCCGAGGACAGCGTCTTCCGCAAGCGCTTCGAGCGCGAGGCGCGGATCGCCCAGCAGGTGAAGAACCCCCACGTGGTGCCGGTGCTCGACACCGGCGAGTACGAGGGCGTGCCGTACCTCTCGCAGCGCTTCATCGAGGGCGGCTCGCTGGAGCAGAAGCTGAAGCGCGAGGGTCGCCTCGACGTGCCCTCGACACTGGCGATCTGCGCCCAGGTGGCGGACGGCCTGGACGCGCTGTTCGCCGGCGGGATGGTGCACCGCGACGTGAAGCCCGCGAACGTCCTACTCGACCTGGACGGCACCGCGCTGATCACGGACTTCGGGTTGGCGAAGGACAGCCAGGGCACGAACCTCACGCGCCCTGGTCAGGCGCTGGGCTCCCTGGACTACATGTCACCCGAGCAGATCCGCGGCGAGGAGGTGACCGCGGCGACCGATGTGTACGCGCTCGGGTGCGTCATCTGCCAGTGCCTCAGCGGAGTCCCCCCGTTCAGCGACCGCAAGGGCATGCGGATCCTATGGGCCCAGCTCCAGGACGAGCCGCCCGACCCCTGCGCGGAGCTGAACGATGCCCCACCAGCGCTGGGAGGAGCCGTGCTGCGTGCGCTTGCGAAGGTTCCCGCCGAGCGTCCGCAGAGCGCGGGCGAATACGCGCGCCTGCTGTACGAGGCGGCCGGCTTGACGCCGCCTGCCGCCGGATAGGCGTTGCGCCGGAGGCTTACCGATCTGGGTCGGGCTGCGCGGAGGCGGCCCGCCAGCTCCCGTCCGCGAAGACGATCCGCACCGTCTCCCCGCCGTCCCCGAGCGCGATTCGCGCCTCGTGGGCGTCGAAGTCGACCTCCAGCTTGAGCGCCAGCGAGGGAACCTGGCTGGCCGGCTCCACGGGCACCCGCGAGACGACGGTCGGGCTGGCGGGCACCACGGGCTCGGGCTGCACGATCGCCCTGACCACAAGCGTGGTGGCCCCGGCCTCGATCGAGTCGCCGAGCGACAGCAGACGGGGGCTCTGGATGCGCAGGCCGTTGACGAACGTGCCGTTGGAGGAGCCGAGATCCTCGATCGCATAGTCGCCGGTGGCCTCGCGCGAGATGCGGGCGTGCTGGCGGGATATCTCTTCGTCCTCGGAGAGCCTGCCGGGCCCGTCGGCGTGGCGCCCGATGACGAGCTCGTCCTCGACGAGGATCTCCTCGCCGGCGGCGTTGCCGCTGATCACCTCCAGGCGCAGGCGGGTAGAGCCGGTATTCATTTGGGATCGTCCGCGCGGGTCGGTTGCGCGCCATGCGCGTGGGCGCCGGGCCTCCTACCCGGCGGCGGCGCGTTGGGTGCACAACTAGGACTCATCGGCGCACCGTAGCGATCGCCGAGGCTGGATCCTGCTCGCCGCGCTCGGCCCGGATGACGTGCATGACGGCGTTGATCAGCGCCAGGTGGGTGAAGGCCTGGGGGAAGTTGCCGAGGTGACGGCCGGTGCGCGGATCGATCTCCTCGGCGTACAGCCCCAACGGGCTGGCGTGGGAGATGAGCTTCTCGCACAGCGCCCGCGCGCGCTCGAGCTCGCCGATCTCACAAAGCGCGGAGACCAGCCAGAAGGAGCAGATCGTGAAGGAGCCCTCCTCGCCGGTCAGTCCGTCGTCGGTCTCGCCGACGCGGTAGCGCAGCACCAGCCCATCCTCGGTGAGCTCTTCGGCGATCGCCAGGACGGTCGCCACGATGCGGGGGTCGTCGGGCGGCAGAAAGCGCACGAGCGGCGCCAGCAGCAGCGAGGCGTCGAGCGCGGTGGTGTCGTAGTGCTGGGTGAAGGCGCCGCGCCCGTCGACCCCGTGGGCGCAGATGTCGGCGTGGATCTCGGCGGCCGCGGCGTGCCAGCGCGCGGCCCACTCGCGGTCGTCGCGCAGTTGCGCCAGGCGGGCTCCGCGGTCGGCGGCCACCCAGCACATGAGCTTGGAGGAGGTGAAGTGCCGGGGCTCGCCGCGGACCTCCCAGATCCCGCGGTCGGGCTCGCGCCAGTGCTCGAGCGCCCCGGCGACCTGGCGCTTGATGATCGGCCACAGCCGGTCGGGCAGCTGGTCGCGCGAGCGGGTGTGCAGGTAGATCGAGTCCAGCACGGCGCCCCACACGTCGTGCTGGCGCTGGCGGTAGGCCCCATTGCCGATGCGTACGGGCTGCGCCCCGCCGTAGCCGGAGAGGTGGTCGAGCTCGTGCTCGTCCAGGCGACTCTCCCCGCCGATCCCGTACATGATCTGCAGCTCCCCCTCCTCGGCTTCGGCGAGGTCGGCGACGAAGTAGAAGAAGTCGTTGGCCTCCCAGTCGAAGCCGAGGGTGTAGAGGGCCCACAGCATGAAGGTGGAGTCGCGGATCCAGGTGTAGCGGTAGTCCCAGTTGCGTTCGCCGCCCTCGGTCTCGGGCAGGGAGGTGGTGGCCGCCGCCACCAGCGCCCCGGTGGGCGCGTAGCTCAGGCCCTTCAGCGTGAGGGCGCTGCGCTGGAGATATGTGCGCCAGGGGTCGTCGGGGAAGGTGCCCTGCTTGAGCCACTCCTGCCAGTGGTGAGCGGTGCGCACGAGCCGCTGGTTGGCCTCCTCGTAGGTGGTGGGCAGCGGGTGCTCAGACCAGCCCAGCGCCGCGAACGCGGCCTCCCCTTCGCGCAGGATCGTGCGCGCCCGGGCGCGCGGCCCCTCGAACCCGAGGTTCATGTCGGTGACGAGCCGCAGTTTGAGCTCCATGCCCTCCGACCCGGCGGTGGCCTCGTTGTAGCCGGGGCCCGTGTAGGACCACTCGGCCGCGAGCCCCCCGTAGTCGAAGACGGGTTCGCAGTCGAGGTGGATCTCGGCCCATCCCTGTACGCAGAACACGGTCCGCAGCAGCACGTGGTCGGCGTCGTAGTCGGTGGGGGAGCGGCGATGGGTGCGGGAGCGCTCCTGGTTGTGGTACCAGGGTCCGATGCAGAGCACGTCGCGGACCACCACCCACCCGGTGCGCGTCTCCCAGCTGGTCTCGAGCACCAGCGTGCCCGGCAGATAGCGCACCGCGCCGGGAACGGTCACGCCGGCGGGGCCAAGCCGAAAGCCGCCGGCGTCGCGGTCGAGCATCGCGCCGAACACGCTCGGGGAGTCCAGGCGGGGCAGGCACATCCACTCGACATTGCCGCTCGGGGCGATCAGTGCGCAGGTCTCGCAGTCCGACAGGAAGCCGTAGTCGGCGATTGGCGGAAACGGGCTCCCCGGGTTTCCATGGGGTATCGCGCTCACCGCGCCAAGGCTACTGTGCTGCCCGCCACAGGGACCTGTGGGCGGAGGCGCCCGCATATGAGGACGGCTGCGGGATAGGCTCTGGGTTGGATGACCTGGGTCGAAGTCTTCACGGCATTTGTGGTCTCGCATCTGGTCGGGGACTACCTGCTGCAGACCGACTGGCAGGCCCTGCACAAGCGCGGCGGCCTGGCGCGGGGGGCCCCAGACGCGCGCCGCGCGCTGTTCACCCATGTCAGCGTCTACACGGTCTGCTTCATCCCGGCGCTGGTGGCGATCGATCTCGGCGTGGAACTGGTGTGGGTGATCCCGGCGATCTTCATCCCGCACCTGATCCAGGACGACGGGCGGCTGCTGCAGGAGTACATGAAACGGGTCAAGCGGTTGGATCCGAAGGAAAACCTGGCAGTGTCGATCGCGGTCGATCAGACGTTTCATCTGCTGGCCCTGCTCGTGGTGGCGCTGCTGATCGGCTCGTAAGGGGCGAGAGCAGCAACTCCACGAGCACCTGGGGGTCGCGGTGGATCTGAACCCCGCCTGCCCCGCCCGATTTGGGGGGACGCTTTTTAATATTATTAATTTGGAGAGGGTCGCGCAGCTTGTTCAGACGGCCCGTTTGAATGAGACGCTCGTCGACGGCGCCGAGGCGTCCCTCGAAGGTGGTGTAGACGGGGGTGCCAAGGGCGACGGCCTCGCGGTTCATGGTGCCGCCGGCGGAGATCACGAGGTCGGCGTGGGCGATCAGCGACTGGGCGTCGATCGCCGCGCGGGGCACGACGAAGCCGGGCACGGCCGAGAGCTCCACGCGCTGGGGGTCGGTGCGGGGCAGCAGCACCGACTGAACGCCTTCATCGGACGCGGCGGTGCGCAGGCGCTCGAGGACCTGGGCGAAGAGGTCGTTTTCGAAGCGGTGGTAGAGGGAGACCTCGGGGGGGGTGCGAACCACGACGATCGGGCGCCCGGGGTCGAGGGCAAGCTGCGCGAGGATCGCGGGGTTGGGCTCGAAGTCGGAGAGGTAGTACTCCTCCTTGAGCCCCTCGTAGGCGCGGATCTTGCCGCGCGCTCCATAGCGCTCCAGGCGCTCGGGGGGGATGGCGTCGGGTACGACCACGGCGCGGGCGAGGCGGCAGTTCAGGTGGTGCTGCACGGCGGCCCACTCGTAGTCGAACATGGTGGAGCTGGGGATTCCCAGCAGCGCGGCTGCCACGCTCACGTCGTTGGAGCCGTGGCCGAGGGCGATGTCGAAGCGAGCCCGGCCGGGGCCCGTCCCGGTGGCATGCTCCCGGCCAGCCTCTCTGCGCTGGGCGCCTTTGCTGTGCCCCCGGGTTGCGCCTCCCTCCGCGCGCGCCCAGCGCACGAGCGCGGCGGAGCGCAGCGCGAGTCCGGCGCCCTTCGCGGCGAGGCGCTCCCCGCGGTGGTGGCCGATCGCGGTGTGGGGGATCTGAAAGCGGTGCAAGAGCCCGAGCGTCTGGGCGAAGTCGCGTGCGGTGACCCGGACCTCGTGACCGTCGTGCTCCAACGCCTCGATCACGGGGCGCATGACGAGCACGTGGGGGCTGTTGGTGAGGTCGATCCAGATGCGCATGGCAGGGGCACGGTAGCGCCCGGGGCGCTCGCGCGGCCGCAAATAAAAATGGCGCCACGGCCGCTTCGCCCTAAGACGATCCTCATCGAGAACGGGGTATGTACAGCGACCCCGCCGTCGTGGACGGGTATCGTTGGCGCGCACATGCTGATCCTCGCCTCGGTCACGGAATCGGTGGTCACGGCCACGTGGCACTTCGTCCGCGACGGGGGGCTGCCGGCGGTGTTCGTGCTGATGGCGCTGGGCTCGGCGTGCATCCCGGTCCCCTCGGAGGTGGTGATGCTGTTCGCGGGCTTCGCGGTGGCCGACCCGGGGGGCTCGGGGGCGCACCACCACCTGACGATGACGGGCATCGTGCTGGCGGGGCTGCTGGGCACGCTGGTGGGCTCGTGGGTCGCTTACGGGATCGGCCGGGGGGGCCGCCTGGAGCTGTTCGAACGCCACGGCCACCTGGTGCACATGGGCCCCGCCCAGATCGACCGCGCGGATCGCTGGTTTGCGCGCTACGGCGAACCGGCGGTCCTCTTCGGCCGCGTGATCCCGCTGGTCCGCGCGTTCGTCTCCCTGCCCGCGGGGATGGCGAGGATGCCGCTGGTGCGCTTCACGGTGCTCACGGTGATCGGCTCGATCCCCTGGGTGCTCGCGCTCGCGCTCGCGGGCCACGCGCTGGGGAGTGAATGGACGAGCGTGCGCAAGGGCTTTGAGTACGTGGACTACGCGCTGCTTGCCGCGATCCTCGCGGGCGTCGTGTACGTGGTCGTTCGTCGGCGCGCGCGCGCGGCCGATCCGGATGCCGCCTAGGCGCTCGCTGCGGCACGCGGCGATCCTCGGTTTGGCGCAGGGCCCGACGGAGCTGCTGCCGGTCTCGTCCTCCGCGCACACGGCGCTGATCCCGCGACTGGCGGGCTGGTCCGACGCGGAGCTCGACGCGCGGGCGGGCAACTCCTTCGAGGTGGCGCTGCACGCGGGCACGGCGGCGGCCCTGCTGATCGCCCAGCGCGGGGAGCTCAAGGACGCGCTGCGCGAACTTGGCGGGCGCCGCCTCGGACTCCTTGCCCTGGCGCTCGCGCCCCCGGCTGCGGTCGGCTATCTACTGGAGCGCGGGAACGAGCGCCTGCCCGCCGGCCCCGCCGCGATCGCGGCGGGCCTGGCGGTGGGCGCCGTGGGGATGGCGCTGACCGACAGCTGGCACCAGGGCGAGCGCCGGGTCGAGGACGCGGGGCCCCGCGATGGAGTCGCACTGGGACTCGCGCAGGCCCTGGCTCTGCTCCCGGGCATCTCCCGCCACGGCGCGACGCTCGGGGCGGCCCGCGCCCGCGGCTTCGACCGCGAGGCCGCCCAGGCGCTCTCGTGGCGCGTGGGCCTGCCGGTGATCGCGGGCGCGGCGGCGCTCAAGGCCCGCCGCCTGGCCCAGCGCGGTGTGTTCCCCGGCGAGGGCCTGCCGCTGGCGGCGGGGGCCACGGCGGCCTTCCTCTCGACGCTGGCGAGCAGCCCGCTGATCCGTCCGGGGCGTCGGGGGCGCCCGCTGGCGCCCTTCGCGCTGTATCGCTGCGGGCTGGCGTTGCTCGCCGTCCGTCGATCCGCCGCGGCGCGCGATCCGGGCATGGGCCGATCGTCCACCAAGCTCTGATCTTCCGGACGACCGCCCGGCGCTGGCACACTCCTGCGATGCTCGCCCTCGCCCTCGCCCTCGGCTCGTCGGCCTGCTGGGGGGTTTCGAACTTCCTCGGACCGCAGCTCGTGCAGCGGTATGCGTTGGTGTCGGTGCTGGTGCTCTCGCAGATCGCGGCGCTGGGAGCGTGCGCGCTGTACCTCGCGGTGGACAGCGGCCCGGCGCTGCCCACGCCGGACTTCTGGCTGGCGCTGCTCGCGGGCCTTGGCAACGGGGGTGGGCTGATTGCGTTCTACCGGGCGGCCCAGCTCGGGCCGCTGTCGGTGGTCGCGCCGATCGGCGCGGCGGGGGCCGTGGTTCCCGTGGTGTGGGGGTTGGCGAGCGGGGACTCGCTGCGGGCGCCCCAGGCGGTGGGGGTGGTGCTGGCGATGGGCGGCGCGGCGCTCGCGGCTCGCCGCCCGCCGGCGGGCCACTCCCCGGCGCGCTACCCCGACCCGCGCGCCGCCGCCCACTGGGCGGCGGGCTCGGCGGTTGCGTTCGGGGTCTTCCTGACGGCGCTGCCGAAGGCGTCGGCGCACGGGCGGGCGTGGGCGCTGTTCGATGCTCGCCTGGCGCTGGTGGCGCTGTTGGCGATCTGGGCCGGACGGGAGCTGGCGGCGATCAGATTGGCACCCACCAGCGCGCTGCTCGCGGTCCCCGGGCTGCTGCTGGTGGTGGGCACCGTGATGTACACGGCTGCCGCCGACCACGGTCAGCTGTCGCTCGTGTCGGTGTTGAGCTCGCTCTTTCCCGTCTTCACGGTCGGACTTGGGGTCGCCCTGCTGGGGGAGCGCCTGTCGCGCACCCAGGCGGTGGGGGTCGCGGCAGCGCTGACAGGCATCGCCCTAATCGCTTTGTAGTCCTCAGCCGATCGCCCAGAGGAGATCCAGTCGATCCATCCACCGGAGGACTCTTGCCGCCCTCCGCGGCGCACATAATAGGGCCGATGAGCGAGACCCTGCTCGGCACGGCGCTCGGCGGGCGCTACCGCCTCGACGCCCAGATCGGCAAGGGGGGGATGTCGACGGTCTACCGGGCGTTCGACACGGTGCTGGAGCGGCCGGTGGCGATCAAGCTGATGCACCGCGAGATCGCCTCGGACTCCGACCAACTGGAGCGCTTCCGGCGCGAGGCGCGCGCGGTGGCGCAGCTCAACCATCCGCACATCGTCACGGTGATCGATGCGGGCGAGGAGCCGGATGGAGATCCCACAGATGGCGACCCCACAGATGGAGATCCCTCCCACCCAAGGGCGACTCCGTACATCGTCTTCGAGTACGTGGAAGGGGAGACCCTGAAGGCGCTGATCCGCCGCACCGGGCAGCTGGAGATCCCGCAGGCGATCGCGTACGCGATCGAGATCGCCCGCGCGCTGGAGGCGGCACACGAGCACCACATCGTGCACCGCGACGTGAAGCCCCAGAACGTGCTGCTCACGGCGGAGGGCACGGCGAAGATCACCGACTTCGGGATCGCGCGCACGCTGACGGAGGAGGGGCTCACGCTGGACGGGCGGGTGCTGGGCACGACCGACTACGTCTCTCCAGAGCAGGCCCTTGGGCACCCGGTGACGGGCCAGTCGGACATCTACTCGCTGGGGGTGGTGCTGTACGAGATGCTCACCGGCGCGATCCCGTTCACGGGGGAGAGCCCGGTGGCGGTGGCGATGCGCCACGTGCGCGAGGAGATCCCGGACGTCCAGCTGCGCCGCCCGGAGGTCTCCGCGGCGACGGCCGCGGTGGTGGATCACGCCACGGCCAAGGACCTGGCGCGGCGCTACCCCGACATCCCGGCGCTGCTGGGCGATCTGGAGGAGGTGCTGGCGATCGAGGCGGCGCGCTCGGGGCAGGCCACGGGGGAGGTCACCACCGTGCTGCGCACGCTGCCCGCCCCCGCGCGGCGGCGAGTGCCGTGGCACATGCGCCACCCGATCCGCTGGCTCGCCTCGCTGGCGCTGCTCGGAGGGCTGGTTGCGCTCGGGCTGGTGCTCGCGGCGGGCCACACCCAGCGCGGGGTGGCCCCCGACGTGAACGCCAAACCAAACCTGACCCCGGTGCCATTGGAGCAGACGGCGGCCAGCAGCTACAACCCGTTCGGCACCGAACCCGAACACCCCGCCCAGGTCGCAAACGTGATCGACGCGGAACCCGACACGGTGTGGAGCACCGAGCACTATAGGAACGACACCTTCGGGCGCAAGCCCGGTACGGGGATCTACCTCGACGCCGCCCCCGGCCTGCGCGCCCGCGCGCTCGAGATCCAGACGCCCACGCCGGGGTTCACGGCCGCCGTCTACGCCACCAAGGGCTTCGAGGGAAACCTTCCCTACGGAGCTCCCCAGAGCCTCTCCGAACGGGGCTGGACGGAACTTGCCCCGCCGCGGACGATCGGCGCGCAAAGCACGATCCCACTCGATACCCACGGGGTGGCGCTCCGCTACTACCTGGTGTGGATCACGCAGCTGCCTCCGGGCAGCGAAACGGCGGCGATCTCCCAGCTGACGCTGTTTCGGTAGGGCATGTGTTGAGCTGCGCCGCCGCGCCCGCGAGGTCGCCGCGGCGGGCGTGGGTTTGCCGGCCGAGGTCTTCAGCTGTGCCGGGCCAGGTTGAGTTAGCGGTGCGGAAGTGCACGAGGAGCACCCGGGTGGCCCATGAGAGTAGGGCGCCCCTACAATTCCTGGGCAATGCGCCGACGTCTCCGCTCGGCGGCCCCCATCCGCTTTCACCGCCACATGCTGCCCCAGCTCGCGGTGGACGGGGTGCTGGTCGCGCTCGCGTACTATCTGGCCTTCTACCTGCGCTTCGACGCGGGGCTGCCCCACCACTACGAGCTGCTGATGGAGCGCACGATCTGGTGGGTGGTGCTCGGGGGGGTGCTGGTGCTGGTGCTCGCGCGGGTGTACCTGCGCAGCTGGAGCTACTCGGGGCAGCGCGACTACGAGGCGGTCCTGCGGGGGATCGTGGCGATCATGTTGCTGACGGTGGTTGGCGTGGCGCTGTCCCGGCCAGTGCGGATCCCCTACGGCCCCTACCACCACGGCCGGCCCGCGGGGATGATCGCGGTGGGCCTCCCGGTCGGGGTGACCGCGCTGTTCTTCCTGGTGGCGCTGGTGGCGCTGGTGGGGGTGCGGGTGCTCGCGCGCGCGGTTCACGAGCGACGCCTGCCGGGGGCCTTCCGCGGCGTACGCGAGGGTGAGCGGGGCGTGCTGATCGTGGGCGCGGGCGACGGCGGGCGGCTGGTGCTGCGGGAGATCGTGCGCAACCGCGATCTGGGTCTCGCGCCGGTGGGCTTCCTCGACGACGACCCCCGTCTGCTGGGCCTGCGGATCGAAGGGATCAGGGTGCGGGGCAACACCCAGGGCGACCTTCCCCGCATCCTCGAGGAGGCGGAGCCGGAGGAAGTGATCATCGCGATCCCCTCCGCCCCTGGCTCCACGCGCGCGCGTGTGGTGCGCGAGTGCCGCGCCCGGGGGATCCCGGTGCGCACGCTCCCCACGGTCTTCGAGCTGCTCCAGAATCGCATCCCGTCCGCTGCGGGCGCGATCGCGCGGCAGGTCCGGGAGGTGCGCGTAGAGGACGTGCTCGGCCGCGAGCCGGTGGTGATGGAGCTCGATCGCGTGGGCGCCTACCTGGCGCGGGAGGCGGTGGTGCTGGTTACCGGGGCGGGGGGCTCGATCGGCTCGGAGTTGTGCCGGCAGATCGCGCACGTGAGCCCGCGGCGGATCGTGCTGCTGGATCACGCGGAGGACAACCTGTTCGCGATCCAGCGCGAGTTGCTCGACGAGCGCCACGTGCAGCCCACCGCGCTGGCGGCGGTGCTGGCGGACTGCAAGGAGGGTGAGCGGATGCGGGAGATCCTCGAAGAGCACCGCCCGACGGTGGCGTTCCACGCGGCGGCGTACAAGCATGTGGGCCTGATGGAGTCGAATCCGGTGGAGGCAGTGCGCAACAACGCCTTGGCTACGCAGATCGTGGCGAACGTCTGCGGGGAGCTCGGGGTGGAGCGGTTCGTGCTGGTCTCGACCGACAAGGCGGTTGCTCCGGCAACGGTGATGGGGGCCTCGAAGGCACTCGCCGAGCTGGCGCTGGAAAGCGCGGCGGAGCGCCACCCCGCCACGGTCTACAGGGCGGTGCGCTTCGGCAACGTGCTCGGCTCCTCGGGCAGCGTGGTGCCGATCTTCCGCCGCCAGATCGCCCGCGGGGGCCCGGTGACGGTCACCGACGAGCGCATGACGCGCTACTTCATGACGATCCCGGAGGCGGTCCAGCTGATCATCCGCGCGGGCTCGCTCGAGCCTCGCACGGGAGCCGGATCGCAGAACGGCCTGGACCGACTGCTCGCCGATGGGACCCGCCCCGATCCTCGGGTGGGGGATTCCCCGCGCACGGCGGAGGTGCTGGTGCTCGACATGGGCGAGCCGGTACGGATTGTGGAGCTGGCGCGCGCGATGATCGAGCTCTCCGGTCTGGACCCCGACCGGGACATCGAGATCGAGATCGTGGGGAGCCGCCCGGGGGAGAAGCTCCACGAGGAGCTCTTCAACTCCTACGAGCTGCCGCGGCCGACCGCGACCGAGAAGATCCTGCTGGCGGAGCGTGAGCCGCTCGCGCCGGAGGCGGTTGAGGCGATGTTCGCGGAGATCAACCTGCTGGTGCTGGAGGGTGATGCGGCGGGCCTGGCGGCGAAGGTCGCGGACCTGACCTCACAGGCGCGCGAGCGGGTGGAGCGCGAGTCGCTCGCAACCGCGGCGGAGTCGCCTGTGCCACTCCTACACTCTGGCGAGCAATGACCGCATCGCTGCTGGCGCTCTCGATCTCCAACACGCTGCTCAAGGCGGGCGCCCTGGCGGCCTTCGTGGGCCTGGTGGGGATCGCGATCCTCTCGCTGCTCGTGTTCTCCCAGGCGCGCGAGATCAAGCGCCTGCGCGAGTGGGCGGGGCGGGCCCCGGAGCGCGCGGCGGAGCTGGAGCAGCGGGTGAGCGCGGAGGCCACGATCCGCGACCGAAGCCGGGAGACACGCGCCTCCGGCGCTGGCCGATTTGGGGATGCGAGCGGAGCGAGTGTCTCCCCAATCGGTCCCCGTTTCGACCAGCGGATTGTTCAGCCGAGCCCCCCGGGGGCGATGCCCCGGGCCGCGGGCGGGGCTCCGATCCCCCGTGCGACGCCGATGGTGACCCGCGCGACGGGCGCTCAGCCGGCGCCGGGGACCGCGGCGCATCCGATTGGCGATCGGCCGGCGAGCGGTGTTGCGCTCACCGCATCGGGACAGCCGGCGCCGGCCCAGCCGGTTGCGACGCCGGCGCCGGGCCAGCCGGCGTTCGTGCCCTCGCAGGCGCTGACCGTGGCCTCGGGGCAGCCCGCGCCGGTGGCGGAGGGCGCCGCACAGCCCACGGAGGAGTCGGCGATGCCCGCGGCGGGGCAGCCGAAGTCCGCGGACGCCGAGGAGCCCGCGCCGCAAGCGGAGGCGGTGGAGGGGGCTCCGCGGCCGGGAGAGGGGACCTCGGAGATTGCACAGGGGGAGTCCCCGAGGGTGGGTGACACGCCGGGCAAGATCGCGCCGGCGATGGGTGAGGCGTCGAGCAAGGTCGCGCCGGCGACAGCGGCTGCGGTCGCGGCTGCCGCCGCGCCGATCGCGGTGGCGACCCGCGTCGCGCCGTCGTCGTCCCCCGCGCCCTCGGCGTCTGTGGTCTCCACTCCCATGTCACCACCGCGGGCGCCGACACCACCCGCTCCGGTCAGGGCGGGGACGCCCGCACCCCCGGCTCCGGCGAGGCCGAACGGAGATCGACCGCCGGCGCCGGAGTCCCCACGCTCGCCGGCGCCGCGCACGGCGCCTGGACGGCCCGCAACTGCCCGTCCCGTGCCTCCCCGTCCGGCGCCCCCGGGGGGCGCCCGCGTGGGGCGCCCCCCGGGCCCGCCATTCCTCCAGGAGGAACGGCGCGGTGCGGGTAAAGCGACAATGTTGATCGTGGGGGGCGTGGTGGTGGGGGTGGCGGTGTTGGCGGGTGTGCTGCTCTCGGCGGGGGGCTCGAACGGCAATCGGTCGCCCACCCAGCCGGCGGCCTCTTCGCACGCGGCTTCCACGGGCAGGCATGGACGCCAGTCCCACGGCGCGCCCGCGGTGGTGGGCCCGGGGGAAACGCACGTGGTGGTGATCAACGCGACGGAAGCGAACGGCTTGGCGCACAGGCTGGCGGAACATCTGCAGCAGGGCGGCTACGCGCAGGCGGCGGCGCTCGAGGTGCATCCCCCGAGCGGGCGCTCGACGTCGGTGGTGCAGTACGCGAGCGGTCACCGCACGGAAGCGCTGCGGGTGGGTCGGGCGCTGGGTATCGGTGAAACGGCGCCGCTGGAAAGCACGATCGCGCCGCTGGTGGGCTCGGCGACGGTGGTGGTGATCGCGGGCGCCGACCAGGCGGCCCAGGCAGGGGCGGGGAGCGGCGAAGCGCCTGCGGGCACGGCGGGCGGCGAATCCTCCGCGGCCGGGGCGGGGGAAGGCGGTGAAGCTTCCGCGGCCGGAGCGGGCGGCGAAGCTTCCGCGGGCACGGCGGGCGGCGAAGCCTCAGCGGCCCCGTGAGCTCGGCGACCGGCGTGCCGCCGCGAACGGCGAGCTTCCTCGACATCCCGGAGCGCTCGCGCAAGCCGCGCGAGCGGGGTCTGACGCACGTGCTCGACCGGGGCCTGTCGCTCACGGAGGTGGAGGGCCTGATGGAGACAGCGGGGGAGTGCGTGGACATCGTCAAGCTGGGGTGGGGCACGGCGCTGGTGAGCGAGAACCTGCGAGCGAAGCTGGAGCGCTACGCGGCGCACGGGGTGCCGGTGATGCTGGGGGGGACGCTGACGGAGCTGGCGGTGCGCCAGGGCCGGGTGGAGGGGATGGTGGACTACCTGCACGAGCTGGGCCTGCGCCACGTGGAGGTCTCTGACGGGACGATCGAGATGGAGCCGAGCGCGAAGTGCGAGCTGATCGGGCGCCTCGCGCGAGAGTTCACGGTGCTTTCAGAGGTGGGCAGCAAGGACGCGCACACGATCATGGCGCCGTATGTGTGGATCGAACGGATCCAGGGGGAGCTCCAGGCGGGGGCGTGGAAGGTGATCGCGGAGGCACGGGAGTCGGGCACGGCGGGCATCTACCGGGCGGACGGAGAGGTGCGCAGCGGGCTGATCGACGAGATCGCGCACGCGGTGGAGTGCGAGCGGATGATCTTCGAGGCGCCGCGCAAGGAGCAGCAGGTGTGGCTGTTGGAGTTCTTCGGCAGCGAGTGCAACCTGGGCAATATCGCCCCGAACGACGTGCTCTCCCTGGAGACGCTGCGGCTGGGGCTGCGCTCGGACACCGTGGAGCGATTCGCCCGGGACGGCCGGGATTGAGAGGAGAGGGCTCCGCCTTCGGCTTCGCCGGTAGGCGTTCTCAGGCCGAAACGGGGATGCTGGCCGCAACGGGGATGCTGGCCGCAACGGGGATGCGAGCCGGAGGCGAGTGTCCCCCGGCTTCGGTCGGAGGCGAGTGTCCCCCGGCTTCGGTCGAACCAGGGCAGGCTCAGCAGCTGGCGCGGGTGGTGTTCGCGATCGTGGTGATCGCGTGCTTTGCGGCGTTCGCGGTCACGCAGCGACTCAAGCACAGCCCGACGGCGGTGCAGAACTTCGAGATGGACAAAGCCTTCGCGCCCACCCGTGTGCCGGCCGCGTCCTGCCGAGGGAGGGTGCCCAAACGGCAGGTCAACGCGAGCAAACGGATCGAGTACCTCTCCTTCAAGCCGGCGCAGGCGGATGAGGTGACTGTCGAAATCGTGAACACGGCCGGTGAAGATGTGGCCACGATCGTGCGGGATCTCCCGGCGGAACGCTACAAACAGCTGTCGCTGTGCTGGAACGGCCACCGGGGCTCGGAGCAGCGCGGTCGGCTGGCGGCGGCGGGCGACTACCGCCTGCGCGTGAGCCTGCACAACCCGAACCACCCGCCGGTGTACTCCCCGCGCAGCTTTGCGCTGGAAGCCGCACGCAGGTGAGCATGTACGGCGTGCGCTCGAAATGACCCGTCCCGGCGCAGCGAACGCCGAGCACGTACGGTGCCCTCGGTGAACACTCTCTCGATTCTTGCGACTGCCCACGGCGTGGGCGAGGCGGCCGAGAAGGTCGGCGTGATCGCGGTGGCGTTGCTGGCGGCGGCGGCGATGCTCGCGCGTCCACCGCGGATCCCCGAGCGAGCGCGCGCGGCGGCGATGCTGGCGGCGCTGATCGTGACGCCGGTGCTGCTGGTGGTGGACATCTGGCACACCTCGCAGCTGACCCATCTGCGCCACCAACCGGCGAAGGCCGGAGGGGCAGCCGTCCTGGCCCTGCTTGTCGTGGTTGCGCTCGCGGTGATCATCCACAGACGCCCCCGGGCATTTCCGCTCTTGGCTGTGTTCGCACTGCCGTTCCGTCTGCCGATCTCCACTGGGGGCAGCACGTCCAACCTGCTGATCCCGCTCTACCTGGTGGTGGGGGCGGGCGCGCTCGCGTACGCCGTCCCGCGCCTGTCGAGCCCGCCCCGCCCCGCCCCGCCCGATCCGGCATCCGACGGCGCTTCCGTGAGGCGCGAGGACCGCGCTGGCGCGCGCGGCCGCTGGGCGCGAATGCTCTCCCCGCGGGGCGTGGAATGGTTGCTGGCGACGGCGGTGGTGCTGTACGCGCTGCAGGCCGCTTACTCGGCGGACTTCTCCAAGGCGCTGGAGAACATGGTGTTCTTCTACGTGCCGTTCGCGCTGCTGTTCGCGCTGCTGCGCGAGGTGCGCTGGACGGGGGAGCTGTTGCTCGCGTGCCTGGCGGTGGCGGTGGCGCTGGCGGTGGTGTTCGCGGGGATCGGGTTCGTGGAGTACCACCGCAAGCAGCTGTTCCTCAACCCGAAGGTGATCGCGGCGAACGAGTACGGAAATTACTTCCGGGTGAACTCGCTGTTCTTCGACCCGAACATCTACGGGCGCTTCCTGGCGCTGGTGATGGTGGCGGTGATGACAGGAGTGATGTGGAGTGTGCGCCGCCGCGAGGTGCTGCTGGGGGGTGCGGTGCTGCTGTGGCTGCTGGGGGGGCTGGTGACGAGCTTCTCGCAGTCGAGCATCGCGGCCCTGCTGCTGGGCCTGGCGGTGCTGGCGGCGTACCGCTGGGATGTGCGGGGCACGGTCTACGTGGCGGTGGCGCTGGTGGCGATCGCGGGGGTCGCTGTGCTGGTGGCCCCACCGAGTCTGCACCTGGGTCTGACGGGCAAGGGCGGTTCGGCGAGCAACGCGACGAGCGGACGCACGAAGCTGATCGCGGGCGGCCTGCAGCTGTTCGCGGATCGGCCCCTGGAGGGCTTTGGGCCGGGCTCCTTCGCGCAGGAGTACCGCGAGCACGAAGACGTCACGGGCGAAAGCGCGACGACGGCCTCGCACACGATCCCGGTGACGGTCGCGGCGGAGCAGGGGATCGTGGGTCTGGCGCTGTATGTGGCGCTGCTCCTGTCGGCGTTTGCGGTGCTGTTCAAAGGGGCCGGCCGCTCGCCGCCAAGGATCACGCTCGCGGCGTGTTTCGCGGCGCTGGTGCTGCACACCTTCACATACGCCGACTTCCTCGAGGACCCGGTCACATGGGTGCTGCTGGGGATTGGCGTCGCGCTGGCCTGCGCCGCGGGGCGGGCCGAGCCGCAGAGTGAGTCCGAGCCGCGCGTCGAGCCGGCGGCGATGACAAGCTGAGGGCGTGCGTGGCTACCTGAAGCGCCTTCTCACGACGGGGGCGGCCTACCAGGCGGCGGACATCGTGGCGAAGGGCCTGGCGGTGATCCTGCTGCCGCTGTACACGCGGCACGTGCCCAAGGAAGCGTACGGGGCCTACCAGACCCTGCTGACCGCGGTGATCCTGTCGAGCATCCTGCTGCGGGTGGGGCTGGGGGAGGCGTTCGTGCGCTTCTACTTCGCCGACCGCGACGAGCGGCGCCGCGCGCGGATCGCGCGCACGGTGACCGCGACAGTGGCGTGGACGACGACGGTGGCGGCGCTCGTGGCGGTGGCGTTCTCGGCGGATCTCTCGCAGCTGCTGCTCGGCTTCCGCGATCCGGACCTGATGGACTGCGCGATCCTCGGCATGTGGGCGTTCACGAACCTGGAAATGGCCTACGCTCAGCTGCGCGTGGACGAGCGCGCGCGGGCGTATCTATATGCGTCGATGGCGAACGTGGCGATGACGGTGGTGTTCACGGTGGCGCTGGTGGTGTTCGCCGACCAGCAGGCGCGGGGCCTGTTGCTCGGTAACTTCGGCGCCTCGGCGGTGGTGGTGCTGGGGCTGTGGTGGGTGCTCGCGCGGGCGCGGCGGTTCTCGCTGCACTTCCGGGCCCATGACCTGGGGGCGATGCTGCGTTTCGGGGCGCCGACGGTGCCGGCGGACGCGAGCGTGTACGCGCTGCAGGTGGTGGACCGCCTGTACCTATTCCGCGTGTACTCGCAGGGGGCGGCGGGCCTCTACTCGATCGCGCTGCAGCTGGCTACGGTGGTGTTCGTGGCGGTGCGCGGCTTCCAGTATGCGTGGCCGCCGCTGGCGTACTCGATCGAGAGCGACAGCGAGGCCTCGCGGCTGTACTCGCTGGTGACCACCTACTACGCGCTGGCGACGGGGGTGGTGGTGTGCGGGGTGGCGCTCCTGGGGCGCTGGCTGGTGCGCCTGCTGGCGGCCCCCGAATACTTCGGGGCCTACAGGGCGCTGCCGTGGCTGGCGCTGGGGTGGGCGCTGTATGGGCTGTACCCGGTGCTGATGGTGCTGGCGGCCCGGGCGGGCAACACGACGCGCAACTTCCCCGCCGCGGCGGCGGGTCTCGCGGTCAACGTGGGGCTGCTGCTCTGGCTGGTGCCCGCGGGCGGCCTCGACCTCGGGATCGCGGGTGCGGGCCTCGCGCTGTGCGGAGCGTACGTGGTGATGCTCACGGTGCTGTACGTGCTGACGCGCTCGCTCTTCCGGGTCGCGTTCGAGTGGGCGCGCCTGGCGCTGCTGGTGGCGACCCTGACCGCGGTGGCGGTCTCGGGCGAGCTGCTGCTCCCGACGAGCGGCCTCGGGGGTCTGGTGCTGCGCGTGCTGTGGCTGGCGCTGGTCCCGGCGCTGCTCTTCCTAACCCGCTTCTTCAGAGCGCACGAGCTGCGCGGGGCGCGGGAGCTGGTGCGCACGGCGATCGCCTACAGGCCGCGGCCCACCCGCACGTGAGCTGAAAGCTGCTGGGCAAGCTGGGCGGGAAAGCGCTCGTGCCCTCGGCTGGAGCGCGTGATCGACGGCCGGAACCTATGGCTGGTGTTCGGTGGCGGTGCCTGCGGCGTCCCCCGCGCGGTTGTACTCGGCGGCGGCCTCGCGCAGTCCTTCGCCCCGCTCAGGGTGCAGCGTGGCAGTGACGTGGCGCCAGTAGCGCGCTGGCGAGCGGCCGGGCAACACGAGCGCGGCGAGCGCACGCAGTGCATAGCCCCACGCGGTCAGCCAACGCACCGCGCGGGCGGCACCGGGTGAGTGGTGCTTGCGCATGTAGAGGTCCCGGTTGCGCGCCATTTCCACGATTCGCCGCTCGGGCACGGTGCCGGTGGCGAGCTGCTCGTGGTGGATGGCGGCGGCGGCGGGGACCCACAGGCTGAGCCATCCGGCGTCGCGCAGGCGCCGGGCGAAGTCGACCTCGTCGGAGTACACGAAGAACGCGGGGTCGAGGTAGCCCACCTGAGCGGCGGCCTCGCGCTGCACGAGCAGCGCGGAGGACTGGCACCAGTCGACCTCGCGCGTGCGCCCTCCCCGACTCTGCACCACCAGCCAGCGGTGCAGGAAAAGCGCCCCCGCGAGCGCACTCAACGGCGTGGGAAAGCGCCACGCGCAGGCCTGGGGGCGGCCGTCGGGTCGGCGCAGGGCGGCGCCCGCGCACGCCACGTCGGGCTGCGCTTGCAGCGCCTCGTGCAGCGCAAGCACGGCTCCGGGCAGCAGCTCGGAGTCCTCGTTGAGCAGCAGCGCGTAGCGTCCCCCCGCGCGGGCCAGCAGCTCGGAGTCGTTCAGGCCCTTCCCCCGCCGCTCCCCCACGGCGATCACCTCGTCCACCGCGGGGTGCGCCTGCGCCGCCGCGGCGGAGCCGTCGCGGGAGCCGTTGTCGAGCACGAGCACCTCCGTGGCGAACGGCAGCGCGGCCCGCTCGCGGGCGATCGCGTCGAGGCCGCGCAGCAGGAGCTCCCGCTGGGAGGTGTTGACCACGCAGAAGGAAACCTCTACAGCCGGCACCGGCCGGACCCTACCGCGTGCGTCTAACGCCACCCCCGTGCATGCGACGTAGACTCCGGAGCTGCCCGGCTCGGGAATCGCTTCGCCGTGCTCGCGCATGAGCCCGAAATGGCTGGCCAGCGCGGCGCGCATTTCTTTGACGCACTCCTCAATTGTGCCACCGGTCGCAACGCAGCCTGGAACTTCCGGCGACCACGCCCCATAGTTCGAAGGAGGGCCACCCTCGATCAGGATCTATGGTCTGCGCCGATGCGAGTCCACGTCGTCGACCCCTCGGCCTACACACCGCCGTATGACCACGCGCTCTGCCGGGCGCTGGCCGCGACCGGGACGGACGTGGAGCTGTTCACGAGCCGCTTCGCCTACGGCGCTGTCCCGCCTGTGGAGGGCTACGTTCGGCACGAATGCTTCTACCGGCTCGGCCACCGGGCCGCGGCCTCGGGCAGGCGCTCGCGCGCAAGCCAGGGGCTGAAGCTGGCGGAGCATGTGCCGGACATGGTGCGCTACCGCCGCGCGGCGCGTGCAGCTGACATCGTGCACTTCCAGTGGCTCACCGTGCAGCCGCTGGACGTGCACCTGCTCCCGCGGCGGCGGGTCACCCCGGCGGGGACGCGCCCCAAGCTGGTGCTGACCGCGCACGATGTGCTCCCGCGCGAGCCGCGGCCGGGACAGGTGGCGGCTCAACGGCGGCTGTACGAGCGCTTCGACGCGATCGTGGTGCACTCCGAGCGCGGCCGCGAGCGGCTCGTGGGGGAGCTGGGTGTCGATCCGGATCGCGTGCACGCGATCCCGCACGGCGCCTTCGCCCACCTCGCGCAAGCGCCGAGCGGGCCGCCGCCCCACGACGCCGACGGCCCGGTCGCGCTCTGCTTTGGTCTGCTCCGCCCGTACAAGGGCATCGACGTGCTGCTGCGGGCGTGGAGGGGAGCCGACGCGGAGGGCCCCCGGATCGGCGCCGCGGGGGCGGCCGGGGCAGAGCCTGTGGAGGGGATCGGGGCAGGGCCCGTGGAGGGGATCGGGGCAGAGTCTGTGGAGGGGGCCAAGGCAGAGCCTGTGGAGGGAATCGGGATCGAGGGAGCGGAGCTGTGGATCGCGGGGATGCCGCGCATGGACACCGCCACGCTGCCGGCCCTCGCCCCGGGCGTGCGGTTGGACGCGCGCTTCATCCCGGACGCCGAGCTGCCCGCGTACTTCCGCCGCGCCGACCTGGTCGTGCTGCCCTACCTGGAGGCCGACCAGTCGGGCGTGCTGTTCACGGCGCTGGCGTTTGGCAAGCCGCTGCTGCTCAGCGACGTCGGCGGCTTTCCCGAGATCGCCGCCACCGGCGCGGCACGCACCGTCCCGGCCGGGGATCCCCATGCCCTGCGGGCCGCCCTGCGCGAACTGCTCGGCGACCCCGCCGCGCTCTCCGCGCTGGCCGCCCGCGCCCGCGTGGCCGCCGCCGGGCCGTTCTCGTGGGAGGCGGCAGCTCGCGCGCACCTGGAGCTCTACGGGCGCCTGCTCGGGCGGCCCGCATTCCCGTTCATTAGGGGGACTTGACAAGTGCCGCGCCTTGTGGTTATAGTAGTCCGATCCCCGTTATCCGCTGTGGGTGACGGGCCGTATCGAACATAGCGTCTGGTCGGGCTCGGCCCTGTGGGTGGCCCGCACTTTCAGAAACTGGCAGGGATTCACCTTGGGAGAGGGACCGGACTGTGATTGAGGGAGTTGGTCTTCGCGTGAGCTCGAGAGGGAAAAACGTGACAGGAGTTTCTGTGACCCCCCGGGGGGCCGTACCTAGATGCGTCAGCAGCCTGACGCATCTCTCTCTCTCTCTCTCTCTCTTGTGCTGGTCAGCGGACCGCTGACCCCCTGATCGCGGCGCGCTCGCGCCGCCCTTCACCCTCCCCCGCGCGGGGGAGGGTCACACGTGTGTGTGATGGAGCGCGCCCGGGTGCGTTGTCACGCGGGCGCCGCCGCTCCCACGCCTTTTTGACGGTTTCGCGGCGCGCGCATCGGGGCGGGCGTCGCTCGGGCTCCCTGCAGTTGGGGGGCGGCTTGATTTCTTCAACGACTCTCGAGGAGGGGATGCAGTGATGTTCTCAAGGATACGTGGGCGCTTCACCTATGCGAACGTCGCGCTGACGCTCGCGCTCGTGTTCGCGATGAGCGGCGGGGCGTATGCCGCCAAGCGCTACCTGATCACCTCGACGAAGCAGATCAGCCCGAAGGTGCTGAAGGCGCTCAGCGGCGCGCCGGGGCCCGCGGGTCCGGAAGGCAGGGCGGGCGCGCCGGGGCTGGCGGGCAAAGACGGCGCCAACGGGAAGGACGGCGCGGCGGGCACGCCGGGGGAAAGTGTGAGCGTCAAAAGCGTGCCGACCAAAGTCGCGGCGTGCAGCCAGCAGGGCGGCGCGGAATTCAGGATCGGCAGCGGAACACCGGCCTTCGCGTGCAACGGCAACCCGGCTGAAACACCCAAGGCGCTTCCCCTCGGCCAGACCGAGACGGGCGCGTGGGGCTACAGCGGAGCGCTTCCTACCACGGCCATCTCGTTCCCGATTCCGCTCGCCGCGCCATTGACAGGCTTGCAGGTGCACTATGTGACCAGGAAGGAAGTTGTAGAAAAAAAGGCGCCCGCGGCGTGCCCCGGCAGCGCCAACGAACCGCAGGCAGTCGAAGGCAACCTCTGCGTCTATGGGCAATTCGAAGCCGGCTTCTCGGGATCTCCCTACATGTTCGTGCCGGGCAAGGGGCCGTCGCTCGCCGAAGGCGGCGAAGAAGGCGCCGGCACGCAGGGGGTCGGACTGCTCCAGCTGGTCGAAGGTACAGCCGTCGGCACCTGGGCGGTGACCGCCGAATAGCCGACTCGCCAGGGCTTCGTTGCAACGCTCCCGGCCGTCCGAGGTCCGGGAGCACGGGCCTTCAACGAGCACCTACCAACGCACCACACGCAAGGAGAAATAGGTGAAAGCCGAAGAGAAAAACGCAAAGACGCCGCCCGCAAAGACCGGATTGCGCGCAACGCCCCGGGTGTTCGTCGCCGACCCGGTTGGGGGTGGGTCTTTATCGGGCTGCCTGCGCTTGGTCCTCGCTTTGGTTCCTCTTGCTCTGACGCTCGCTCTCGCCCCAGGTGTTGCACTTGCTATCTCGGAAGCACCCAAAGTAAATTACGTCGCCAC
Organism: Solirubrobacteraceae bacterium; assembly: GCA_035566955.1. Taxonomy (GTDB): domain Bacteria; phylum Actinomycetota; class Thermoleophilia; order Solirubrobacterales; family Solirubrobacteraceae; genus Palsa-744. The sequence goes on from DATMPY010000203.1 coordinate 68,093, forward strand.
GCAATATCCTGTGACCCACACGTCGGTCGGTCTTGTCGGGAGCCTCGCCGGTACCGGCACTGCCGAAACATACTGGCGCCTCGAATACTCCACCAGCAGGAGCGCGCTCGAAAGCGGCGCCGGCACAGTCGTATCGGCCGGCACCTTGCCCCCCTTCGAATACTTCGTCAAAGTCACCGGAAAAGTCACCGGCCTCTCGCCCGAAACAATCTACTATGCGCGCCTTTTTGCCGAAAACCAAGGCGGACATGAAGAAACGATTACGTCCTTTGAAGCCGTGCCGCTGCATCCCCGCTCTTTTTGCTGCAACCTCGGCAAAATTGCCGAAACCTCAGCCCATCTCACCGGCAGTGTCATCCCCGACGGCTTCGAAACCCACTGGCGCTTCGAATACGCCACCGCCGAAAATGGCCACACCCCGGCCGAAAACAGCCCGTCCTGGACGGCGGTGCCCGGGGCCAAAGGCACGATTCCGCAGGCCGTAGCCGACGAAAGCTATCACGAAGTCGAAGCCGTCCTCGCCGGTCTCAAACAACCCGATACCACCTACTACATCCGCCTGTTCGCCGAAAACGAACCAGAATGGCCCCACGGCTCGGGCGAACGCAGGCACCTGGAAGCGACCTCCGGGGTCATGAGCTTCGAAACGGCCGGCCCACCGACCGCCGCCACGCTCTCCTTCCACGCTCTGGTCGGCGAAGGGATCCGGTTGTTCGGCAACGTCGATCCCCACGGCCTCCCGACGGACTACAGCTTCCAGTTTGTCGCGGCGGACAAGTTCAAAGCAAGCGGCTTCGCCGAAGCCGAGTCCACCCCGGAAGCCGAGGGCGAATCCTATGTCGGCCAGGACCTGCCCCAACTCGAACCTGGCGTGGAATACCACTTTCGCGTGCTGGCGACCAACCGCAGCGAAGCGACCGGCGAAAGCCGGACGGCGTACGGCGAAGACCAGACCCTGAAGGCGCCGGTCCCCGCGCCCGCCGCTGCTGCCTCCTGCCCCAACGAAGCCCTCCGCACGGGCCCCTCCGCCCGCCTGCCCGACTGCCGCGCCTACGAGCAGTTGACTCCGGCGGAGAAGGGCGGGGCGATGGACATCTACCCCTTCCATCGGCTCTTCGGAGACTCCGTGCTGGTCGGCGAAAGCGGCGAAGATGTCATCTACGACGGGGGCAACACCAAGTGGGAACCGAGCCCCGGTGCCGTTGAATCGTTCTACTCCTTCTCGCGCACGCCGGCGGGGTGGCGGACGACCTCGCTCACCCCGCAGCCCGAAGGCGCCGTAAGCTTCTACAAGCCGACGCTGTTCAACTCCGACCTCACCCAGGTCGGGGTTGCCGTTAGCCTGCAGGGCAAGAGCACCGAAGAGCTCGAGGCGGGCCCCCCGGGAGGCCCCTACACCCCGGTCGTCGCCGCCCCCGCCTCCAGCAAGACCAGATGGGTCGCCGCCGCGGCGGGCTTCGGCACGTTCGTCCTGCAGACCGAGGATCGCGAACTGCTCAAAGGTCATTCCAGCGGCACAACCAGCGGCACCGACCTCTACGAATGGTCCGCTGGCCGGCTGGCCCAGCTCAACGTGCTCAGCGATGGCGCGGCGATCGGCGCGTGCGGCGCCACGATGGTCGGCGACGGCACAGTCGGCGGTCATTTCGAAGCGCAGCTGAGCAGCGCCCAGGCCCTCTCGCCGAGCGGTTCGCGCGTCTTCTTCTACGCGACCCCCGGCGCCAACTGCTCAGAACCGCCGCACCTCTACATGCGCGTGGGGGGCGCGGAAACCGTCGACATCGGCGTCTACTCCTTCCTTGGGGACGACCCCGCGGGCGCCGAGTTGCTCCTGCGCGCCGGTGGTGAATACTTCCGCTACGGCACCGAAGCGCAAACGCTTCAGCCGCTCTCGCTCGCGGAACTGAACGGCGCCTACGAACAGCTCGGGCTGACCCCGCCCGGCGCGGAACCGTTCCAGTACGGTGACGGCGACCAGTTCCAGTCCGACGAAGGCGGCGTCAGCGTGCTCTCGCTGCCGGGCAAGCCGGCCGGAACCACACTCCCGGTCCCCGGGGCGAAGGCCCAGGTCTGGCGCTACGACCGCGCCGAAAACGCGATCGAGTGCCTCTCCTGCGCCTCGCCTTTCGATCCAGAACCCAGGCAGCGCGCCCAATTCGTCCAGGACGCGTTCACCCTCGAGTACACCGTCAACGGTGTACCGAATCCCACGACCGTATCCGCCAACGGCGACTACGTGTTCTTCGAAACCGCCTCCGCACTGCTGCCCGAAGACGTCAACGGCGAAATCCCGGCTGACAATAGGGGACAGTATTTCAACTCGTCTCCCTCTGTGGACATCTACGAGTGGCGGGCCGATGGTGTCACCGGCTGCGCCCACGTGCAGGGCTGCCTGGCGCTCATCACCAACGGCATCGACGGCAGTCACAACGTGCTGCTCGGCACGACGCCCTCCGGTCGTGACGTGTTCTTCGCCACTCACTCCCAGCTCGTCGCCCAGGATCAGGACAACGCCGGCGACATCTACGACGCCCGCATCGGCGGCGGCTTTCCCCCGCCGCCACCCGGACCGGTCGAATGCGAAGGGGCCGCCTGCCACAGCCCGCTGGCGGCGCCGATCGACACCACGCCCGCCTCGCTCGCGTTCTCAGGTCCGGGCGACCCGCCGGCGGCGCCCCCCGCCGCGCGGCCGAAGAAGGCCAGGCCGCGGGTGAAGCCCTCGTGCGGGGCAGGCACGGCGCGCCGCGGGGGCAGATGCGTGAAGGCGAAGCGCCGCCAGGCGAGGCGGGCCGCGCGAAGAGCCGCCTCGCGCAGGCGTGGAGGCGCAAGGTGATGCGCGCTTACAACATCCGGCGCGTCGCCCGCCGTGCGGCGCTGCTCCCGCTGTGCCTCACCGCACTGCTCGCGCTCGCGGGATCGGCCGCCGCGAAGCCGAGCGGCAAACCGTTCGAACTCGTCCCCGGCTCCTTCAAGGTGATCCCGTCGACGTTGCAGGCCGGCGCCCACGAGGATCTCACCACCTCGTTCGACTTCGCGCACAACGGACTCCAGCAGACCTACAACGATGCCAGGAGGGTGGTCGTCAACCTGCCCGCGGGCTTCACCGGCAACAACACCGCGGTCCCGATCTGTCCCGTTGCCAAGTTCGACACGCCGGAACCCGAAGGGCGAGGGGTCACCCAGTGCCCGCCGGCCAGCCAGATCGGCACGATCAGCTTCACGATCAGCTTCGCCGGTGCGGTGGAACGGGCGACGGTGCCCCTCTACAACCTCGAAGTCACGAGCCCCGGCATCACCGTCGAGTTCGGCTACAACTTCGAAGGCATCCTCGCGGTGCCGCTGATGGTGACCGTGCGCCCCGGCGACACCGGCCTCACGGTCACGAGCCCCGACACCGAATACATCGGCGAACCGCACGAAATCACGGTGACCGTATGGGGTGTGCCGGGCGCCCCCGAACATGACGCCCAGCGCGGGCAGGAATGCGCCACCAGCATCGCCGGCGGGTGCCGCAACGGCGGCAAGCCGGCGGACGGGACGCCCAAGCCGTATCTCGCCAACCCCACCAGCTGCACCGGCGAACCGCTGCTCGCTAAAATGGAAGCCGACTCGTGGGAGGTGCCGGAAACGTGGTCTTCGGCCGTCTCCGAGATCGCCCCGCTGGGCGAATGCGAACGCGTTCCGTTCAGCCCCTCGATCGTCGTGCAGCCGACGACCGACACGGTCGAATCGCCGAGCGGCCTGGGCGTCTCGCTGCTCGTCCCGCAGACATGGGAAGCGCCCGAAGCGGTCGCGAGCTCGGACGTGAAGGACGCCCGGGTGGTGCTGCCCGAGGGGTACACGGTCAACCCCTCAGCGGGCTCGGGGCTGGCGGCCTGCACGCCGCGGCAGTACGAAGCGGAGACGTTCTCCTCCCCGCCGGGGGCGGGCTGCCCGCCGGAATCGAAGCTCGGCACGGTCACGATCGCGACGCCGGTGCTGGCGGAGCCGATCGAGGGCTCGGTCTACCTCGCCAAGCCCTATGAAAACCCGTTCGACTCGCTGCTCGCGCTGTACGTCGTGGCCAAGGCGCCCGACCGCGGGATCGTCGTCAAGACCGCCGGCAGGATCGAAGCCGACCCGGTCACCGGCCAGCTGACGAGCACGTTCGAAAACCTCCCCCAGCAGCCCTTCGGCAGGGTCACGCTGAAGTTCACGCAGAGCACCACCTCGCCGCTGGTCAGCCCGCCCACGTGCGGACGCTACACCGCGCAGGCCGAGCTGACGCCGTACTCCGCGCCCACCGCGCCGCGGGCGCTGAGCAACTCGCTGGAAATCGAAAAGGGCATCGCCGGCGGCCCCTGTCCGGCCGGCGGCGTGCCCCCGTTCAAGCCAACTGTGGTCAGCGGCTCGATCGACAACGCGGCCGGGGAGTACTCCCCGTTCTACCTGCGGATCGCCCGTGAAGACGGCGAACAGGAGATCACGAGGTTCACGACCGTCCTGCCCCCGGGGCTGACGGGCAACCTGTCCGGGATCCCGTTCTGCTCGGACGCCCAGATCGAAGCCGCGCGCCGCGCGAGCGGCGCACAGGAGCTGAGCGAACCGGCGTGCCCGGCCGCGAGCGAGATCGGGCACACGCTCGTCGGCGCGGGCGTCGGCAGCGTGCTCGCGTGGACGCCCGGGAAGGTGTACCTGGCCGGCCCCTACCACGGCTCCGCGCTCTCGATCGTGTCTGTCACCTCGGCGACCGTCGGGCCGTTCGACCTCGGCACGGTCGTGATCCGCTTCGCGCTGCGGATCAACCCCGTCACCGGCCAGGTCGAAATCGACGCCAACGGCTCGGACCCGATCCCGCACATCATCGATGGAATCGTCGTGCACGTGCGCGACATCCACGTCTACATCGATCGTTCCAAGTTCACGTTGAACCCGACCAGCTGCAGGCCGATGTCGATCGCGGACACGATCACCGGCGCGGGCGCCGACCCCGCGAACCCCGCCGACCAGGCGCCGGTGGGCGTCACCGCCCCGTACCAGGCCGCCGACTGCCAGAACCTGCAGTTCAAACCGCTCTTCAAGGTCTCGACCTCGGGCAGGACCTCCAGGAGCAACGGTGCGAGCCTCAGCGTGAAGCTCACCTACCCCAACGCCCCGCAGGGCACGGAGGCGAACATCCACTCGGTCAAGGTCGAACTGCCGAAGCGGCTGCCGTCGCGGTTGACCACGCTGCAGAAGGCCTGCCGCGACACGGTGTTCGACGCCAACCCCGCGAACTGCCCGGCGGCGTCGGTCGTTGGGCACGCCACCGCGCTCACGCCGGTCCTGCCGGTCCCCCTGAGCGGCCCCGCCTACTTCGTCTCCCA